>JBBSMD010000013.1:0-28310 GCA_038233355.1 Propionibacteriales bacterium | reverse complement strand
GGCGCTCGACCTGCGCGCACCGCTGGACCCGGCACCGGCGACCGGCGCGGTCCGCCACGCGGTGCGTGCTGCCGGCGTGCAAGGTCCGGGAGCCGACCGGCACCTGGCCCCCGAGATCGAGGCCGTCGTCACCGCCGTCCGTGGCGGCGCCGTCGTACGAGCCGCCGAGACGGTGACCGGTCCGCTCAGCTGACACCCCTGAACCGAGACCCCTAGACCCCTAGACCCCTACGACGCCACAGCCGAGAGCCCCGCGACCCGCGGACCGAAACCCCGAACCGAGACCCCCAGCCGAGGCCGAACCGAGGCCCCCGAGCCGAGAGGACAGACCATGGACGGAGCCCGACCGGTCCGCGCGCCCCGCGGCACCGACCTCACCGCCCGCAGCTGGCAGACCGAGGCGCCGCTTCGGATGCTGCACAACAACCTCGACCCACAGGTGGCAGAGCGGCCCGACGACCTCGTCGTCTACGGCGGCACCGGCCGGGCGGCGCGCGACTGGGCCAGCTTCGACGCCATGGTGCGGACCCTGAGGACTCTCGGGGACGACGAGACGATGCTGGTGCAGTCCGGCCGGCCGGTCGGGGTGCTGCGCACACACGAGTGGGCGCCACGGGTGCTGATCGCGAACGCCAACCTGGTCGGCGACTGGGACACCTGGCCGGAGTTCCGCCGCCTCGAACACCTGGGCCTGACGATGTACGGCCAGATGACGGCCGGATCGTGGATCTACATCGGTACGCAAGGCATCCTGCAGGGCACGTACGAGACGTTCGCCGCGGTGGCCGCCAAGCTCGCCGCCTCTGGCCGGTACGCCGACAGCGGCGGCTCGCTGGCCGGCACGCTCACCCTCACCGCCGGCTGTGGCGGCATGGGCGGCGCCCAGCCGCTCGCGGTCACCCTCAACGACGGCGTGTGCCTGGTGGTCGACGTGGACGCGCGGCGGTTGCACCGCAGGGTGCAGCACCGCTACCTCGACGAGGTGGCCGACGACCTCGACGACGCGGTGCGACGGTGCCTGGACGCCAAGCGCGAGCGGCGTCCGCTGAGTGTCGGGCTGGTCGGCAACGCGGCCGATGTCTTCCCCGAGCTGCTGGCTCGCGCTGTCGAGGTCGACGTGGTCACCGACCAGACCTCGGCGCACGACCCGCTGTCGTACCTGCCCGAGGGAATCGACGTCGCCAACTGGCACGACTACGCCGAGGCCAAGCCGGAGGAGTTCACGAAGCGGGCCCGGGCGTCGATGGCCCGCCACGTGGAGGCGATGGTCGGATTCCTCGACGCCGGTGCGGAAGTGTTCGACTACGGCAACTCCATCCGCGACGAGGCGCGGCAGGGCGGCTACGCCAGGGCCTTCGACTTCCCCGGCTTTGTGCCGGCGTACATCCGCCCCCTGTTCTGCGAGGGCAAGGGGCCGTTCCGGTGGGCCGCGCTGTCCGGCGACCCGGCCGACATCGCCGCGACCGACGCGGCGGTGCTCGACCTGTTCCCCGGCGACGAGCACCTGCACCGCTGGATCCGCTTCGCCCGCGACAAGGTCGCTTTCCAGGGGCTGCCGGCACGCATCTGCTGGCTCGGGTACGGGGAGCGGCACGAGGCCGGCCTGCGGTTCAACCACATGGTGGGCAGCGGAGAGCTGTCCGCGCCCGTCGCGATCGGGCGGGACCACCTCGACTGCGGGTCGGTCGCCTCGCCCTACCGCGAGACCGAGGCGATGGCCGACGGCTCCGACGCCATCGCCGACTGGCCGCTGCTCAACGCCCTGGTCAACACCGCGTCCGGCGCGACCTGGGTGTCGATCCACTCCGGCGGCGGCGTCGGCATCGGCCGCTCCCTGCACGCCGGGCAGGTGAGCGTCGCCGACGGCACCGAGCTGGCCGCGGCCAAGCTGGCGCGAGTCCTCACCAACGACCCGGGCACCGGCGTGCTCCGCCACGTCGATGCCGGGTACGCCCGGGCCGAGGCGGTCGCGGCCGAGCGGGGCGTACGGGTACCGATGCGGGAGGGCTGATGGCCACGATCGTCACCGGCATCGCCGAGCTGGTCACCAACGACGCCACGCTGGGCAGCGGGCCGCTGGGCGTGGTACGTGACGCGGCGCTCGTGGTCGACGCCGACCGGGTGGCGTGGGTCGGCGCAGCGGCGGCCGCTCCCCCGGCGGACCGGCGGGTCGACCTCGACGGGGCGGCGGTCGTACCGGGATTCGTGGACTCCCACACCCACCTCGTCTTCGCCGGCGACCGGTCGGGCGAGTTCGCCGCCCGGCTCGCTGGTGAGCGCTACGACGGCGGCGGCATCGCCTCCACCGTCCGAGCGACCCGGGCCGCCAGCGACGACCAGCTGCGCGCCCGGCTGGCCCGGCTGGTCGCCGAGATGCGCTCGCAGGGCACCACCACCGTCGAGGTCAAGAGCGGGTACGGGCTCACCGTCGACGACGAGGCCCGCTGCCTGCGGCTGGCCCGCGAGGTGACAAGCGAGACGACGTACCTGGGGGCGCACGTGGTCCCGCCCGGTACCGAGCGAGCCGACTACGTCGACCTGGTGACCGGGCTGATGCTGGCTGCGTGCGCGCCGTACGCGCGGTGGGTGGACGTCTTCTGTGAGCCGGCGTCGGCGCACGCCTTCGACGCCGACGACGCGCGTACCGTGCTCGTGGCCGGCCGGCGGGCCGGGCTTGGCCTTCGAGTCCACGCCAACCAGCTGAGCGCCGGCCCCGGTGTCTCGTTGGCCGTCGAGCTCGGGGCCGCAAGCGTCGACCACTGCACGTACCTGACCGACCGGGACGTCGACGCGTTGGCCGCCGGCGACACGGTGGCGACCCTGCTGCCCGGGGTCGAGTTCAGCACCGGTCACCCCTACCCCAACGCCCGGCGCCTGGTCGACGCCGGCGTCACGGTCGCACTGGCCACCGACTGCAACCCCGGCACCAGCTACACGTCCTCGATGCCGTTCTGCATCGCGCTGGCGGTGCGCGAGCTCGGCCTCACTCCGGCCGAGGCGCTTTGGGCTGCTACCGCCGGGGGGGCCGCGGCCCTTCGCCGTGACGACGTCGGCCACCTGGGCGTCGGCGCGCGAGCCGACCTGGCGGTGCTCGACGCACCGTCGTACGTGCACCTGGCCTACCGGCCGGGAGTGCCGATCGCCGACACCCTCGAGCTCGGTTGAGGCAACCCGGTTCGCGCTTCGGCTGGCCGAGGCGCAAGCGGCCCGCTCCCCATTCCCGTCCCAAACCATTCGCGTTCTCGTTGGGTGACCGCTGTTGCCTCGCGCCCACCGTGGCAGCGATCGCGCCAAGGTACGAACCTGTGATGTCAGTGAAGGCCGAGGAAGTCCCGGAGCCACTGGTCAATCTCGGCCAAGCAGTCGGTGTCGACTTGACCGGCCGACCGGGTCAGTCGATCAAGGCTGATCGCGCGTGGTTGTTCGGTCAGAGCCCAGCTGGGCTTGTGCAACTCCACCGCCACACCGCCAAGACGCACATGATGGGGCCACCCGCGGTCGACCGTGGTGACAGGAAGTGCGATCACCAGGTTGGGGACCGATTCCAGGTACTCGTTCGATGCGACGATCACCGCTGGCCGTTCCCCGGCCTGTTCGCGGCCACGCGTCGGACTGAAGTCAGCCCAAGCGAGGTCGCCGCGCCGTGGCTCACGCATCGTCGAGGCCATCGGTGGCTGCCTCGTTCCAGGCTTCGGTGATCTCGTCGTAGTCACGATCAGGCACCGCGGTGGCGTACGCCTGGCGAACCGCGGCGAACCGCTGCTTACGGGCATGCGCCTGTGTGAGCAGCTCCAAGAACTCCGCCGCCGTCAATCCCTCGGCTCGCGCTGACCTCATGACGGACTCGCGAAGGGCTTTCGGAACCTTGATTGTGGTCATGACAGTCATACCCGAGAGCATACTGCAGAGGCATATCGAAAGGGAAAGTTCCGGTATGCCGACCTGTCGCGAGTGTCAGCGGCACGTCGTTCTGCGACCACACAAGCCGTGGCAACACCGGTCCGGCGGCATCACGTTGCAGATCATGATCGGACAGTCTGCCGTGCTCCGAGTCCCAGTATCACAATGATAGCCTTGCACCATGGATGTCTTGATCAGAGACCTGCCGGACGAGGTCCACGCTGAGTTGGTCCGCCGCGCCGCTACCGAGGACAAGAGCCTTCGCTCCTACCTGCGAGGGGTGCTCACCGAACACGTGGCGGCTCCCTCGATGGAACAGTGGCTCCAACGCCTGCGAGACCTTGGCCCGACCCATGTCGGTGGGCCCAACGGCGCAGAGCTGGTCGCCGCCGCCCGCGCCGCGGATGACGAGCTGGTCGGTCCTTGAGCATTGTCGTCATCGACGCCGCCGCGGTCGTCGACTTGATCTGCGATCTCCCGGCGGCCGACCCCTTCCGTGACCAGCTGGCAGCGGCCGACGCCGTTGCTGCTCCTGCCCACTTGGACGCAGAGGTGCTCTCGGCGTTGGGCCGCCTCGAGCGGGTTGGCCAGCTCACTCTGGCGGCCGACCGCGTACAGGCGCTGGCTACGTTCGGAGCCAGGCGTTGGCCTCTACGCCCCCTCCTGTCAGCCGCTTGGTCGCTGGTAGACCGGATTGCGGTACGGGATGCCCTGTACGTGGCCCTTGCAGCGTCGCTCGAGGCGACCTTGGTCACCACTGACGGGCGCCTCCGGAGAGGGGCAGCGGGGATCGTCACCGTGGCCGAGCGGACTGAGTGAGCCGACGCGCCATAGACGACCGGCATCGCGGTAGCCGACCTGTTTATGGTGCTCACTGGCGCCGGAGGAAGCGATCTGGTTGACCAGCCACGAGGCGGTGGGGGTCCTTGACCGCTTCGCGTCCCTGGTCGGAGCAGGGCGATCTCGACGGCTGAAGGAGGCTCCGCGTGACGGCTCTGGCCCACGGGGCTCTCGCGGACGAGCATCCGACCTCCGATGCGAGGTCCGGCTGGCCCTGCCGCCCAGATGACACCACCCGCCACGTCAGCTCGTCGGGCACCCCGGTCGCCTTGCCGGTGCCGGTCACCGAGATGCCGGTGCTGCCGGACCGTCGCCGGGGTGGCCGCAGCCGCCGGGAATCCGTCGTGTGCTGACCCGGCGAGGTACGCCGCGACCGTGGCGACGGTGGCAGCGACGCCGAGCCCGATCCTTCGGGCCGAGATCCTGTCCATCCGAGGTCCCCCCGTCTCGGGCACCGCTCGCCCCTCGCACATGGGACGCGCCGTACACGGCGCCGGTTGCCTACTCCGCCAGAGCGGTGACCAGGGCGAGCAGGGCCGCGTACAGCGTCAGGCCGGTCAGGAACCAGCCGAGGCTCGAGCGCCGGTTGGACGGGATCTCGTCCTTGAATACGTTGAGCAGGATCGATCCGCCGAGCAGTGCGGTCAGCAACGCCACCAGCAAGGTGCTGGTCGGAGCGAACAGCGCGGCCGCCGCCCAGCCGACGACCAGCGCCGCGGCGAGGCCCAGCCGGCCCCGCAGATCGAAGCGCGACGGGTAGTGCTCCTCCAGCCCCCGGTCGGTGAGCACGAAGTGCAGACCCATCGCCACGGTGAACAGCACCGCGAACGCGACGCCGGTACGCAGCCGCAACGCCATCGTGTAGGTAATGAGGACGTTGTAGACCGCGAACGACCCGAGGTGCAGCGCATACACGCCCGCGGGCGAGCGGCCGACGGCGTGGTCGTCGCGCGCGTCGGCGAGCCGCTCCAGCGCGTAGAAGACCGTGAAACCGACCAGCGCGACGAGGAAGATGCCCAGGTCGAGCAGAGGCGTCGGCTCCACGACATCGGACAGCGCCTCGCCGATCGCCTCGTTGCCGTCGGCGATCTCGGGTAGCAGGTGCAAGAACACGTACGCCACGGCCAGGCCCCCGGCGAAGGACCCGGTAGCCGACTCGGGGACGAACGGCAGCTTGCGGATGCCGGGTGCGGCCAGGTGCAACCCGGCCAGCGCCAGGGAGATGACGAGGGCGCCGGCGACGCTCTGCCCTAACGACATCTCCACGCCGCCGTCCTTACCCGTCTACTGCGACACCATGCTCGTCACAAGGGTATTCGTCGCAGGGGCCATGGACGCGGCGACAACTCAGCCGCGACCCGGTCGGCACCGCCGCGAGCCGGGTCAGGGGTCGGCTGGTCGGATGTGACACCGTTGACCGGGGGACCCGCTGGAGAGGACGTGCCGATGACCAAAGGTGACCGCTGGGAGCTGTTAGTCATCGGCGGTGGCACCGCTGGCATCGTGGGCGCGCAGACCGCGGCAGCGCTGGGCTCGAAGGTGGCCCTCGTCGAGCGGGCACGCACCGGCGGTGACTGCCTGTGGACCGGGTGCGTCCCGAGCAAGGCGCTGATCGCCGCCGCCCGGTACGCCGCCGACGCTCGGCGAGCCCCTGCTCTGGGGGTGCACACCGGCGAGGTCACCGTGGACTTCGCCGCGGTGATGGCACATGTGAAACGGGCGCGAGAACGGATCGAGCCCGACGACTCGCCCGAGACTCTCACGGCGGCCGGTGTCCGGGTGATCAGCGGCGCGGCCCGCTTCAGCGGCCCCGACCGGGTGGAGATCGGGGGCCGCGAGACGTGGTTCGACCGGGCACTGCTGGCCACTGGCTCCGAGCCGGTGGTCCTACCGGTCCCTGGTCTGTCCGACGCGGAGCCGCTCACCTCGGAGACGGTCTGGGAGCTGGCCGAGCTGCCCGAACGGCTGCTGGTCGTGGGGGGCGGCACCATCGGGTGCGAGCTGGCACAGGCCTTCGGGCGGCTCGGCTCGCGGGTGTGCCTGCTCGAGGAGGGGCCGCGGTTGTTGGCCCGGGAGGACCCGGACGCCTCCGCGGTGGTGACGGCGGCGATGACCGCCGAGGGGATCGACGTGCGTACCGGCGCACGCCTGGCCGGGGTGCGAGACGGGGTGGCCACGATCGACGGGCCCTCCGGCGAGGATCAGGTCGCGTTCGACGAGGTGCTGGTCGCGGTCGGCCGTCGCCCCCGTACCGAGGGCCTGGGTCTCGACGGCGCCGGGATCAGGTGCGACGAGTCCGGGCACGTGGTGGTGGACGCACACTTGCGTACGTCGAACCCGCGCGTCTGGGCGGCCGGTGACGTGACGACCCACCCGAAGTTCACCCACGTGGCGGGAGTGCACGCCAGCATCGCGGTGCCGAACGCGTTGCTCGGGCTGCGACGGCGGGTCGACCCCGAAGCGGTGCCGCGGGTGACGTTCACCGACCCCGAGGTCGCCCATGTCGGTAGACCGAGCTGGTCACCCGACGGTGCGGAGCCGACCACGCGGACGGTGCGCCTCGACACGACCGACCGCGCCATCACCGAGGGGCGTGCTGCCGGCTTCAGCCGGCTGGTGCTCGACGGGCGCCGGATAGTGGGCGCGACAGTGGTCGGTCCCCGCGCCGGCGAGGCGCTGGCCGAGCTGGGCGTCGCGGTGACCCAGGGCATGAGCACCTCGGACCTCACCGGCACGATGCACGCCTACCCCACCTACGCCGACGCGGCGTGGAACGCCGCCGTCGGTCACGTTCGGCACTCGCTCGCCGCCCGACCGGTGCAGTCGGTGTCCACCGTCGTACGGGGCGTGCGCAGGTTGTGGTCGAGGCGCAGCGGCTGAGCGCGGCTCAGCGCGCCGTGTCGGTGGTGTCGCGACCGTCGAGCCCGTCGCCCTCGGCGATGATCCGCTCCTTGCGCACCTGCTCGGTGACCTGCTGCTCCTCGGTGACCTGCTCCTTGCCGATCCGGACTCGCTCGACCGCTTGGACCTCGGTGGTCACGACCGGCACCTCCTGGTGCACGACCACCTCGGGTGACTCCGCGTCGGCGAAGGCAGCAGCCTCGGCGTCGCTGACCGGCTCCCCGCCGTCGTCGGCGCGGTCGTCGTCGCTCATGTCGACGGTCTCGAGGACCACCTTCTCCTTGCGCACCGGGACGGTCACCTGCACCTCCTCGGTCTCGACGTACTTGCGCAGCCGGGCCTTGCCGCTGACGTGGCGCTGCGTGTCGGTCACGTTGAGCCGTTCTTCCGAACGGGTCATGGCGCCGTCGTCGGGGCGGCTGGTCTCGGGGTCGGTGCGGGTCGGGTGCTCGTCGACCGGCCCCGCAGGCTCGTGGTCTAGTCCGTAGTGCTCGTAGAGCCGCTCCTCCTCCTCGGGCGAGAGGTGTCCCTCGTCGGCGACGTGGGGAGCGTCCTTGACCGTGTCCTTGGCGTAGGCGACGAACAGCCCGTCGTCGGTGAGCGCGGCCTCCTGCAGCGGTACGAAGCTCTCGCTGGTACCGAACAAGCCGGTGTCGACGGTGGCCCAGGTGGGATCACCGGTGACGTCGTCGACGTAGACCTGCCCGACGGTGCCTATCCGGTCCCCATCTGAGTCGTAGGCGGTGCTGCCGACGACCTGGTGGATCTCGTCGCTGCCGATCACGTGGCCTCCTCGTCGAAGCGGTGCTTGGCCCGTACCCGCAGCGCTCCCTCCGCATGCGGGCGGGTCAGCCTCGCCCGTGCCGCAGGGCGGTCACCCTCGCCAGCAGGTCGGTGAGCCGGGGGTGTCGGGAGAACGTCATCAGCGGCGCCGGCAGGGCGAAGCGTTGGCGGGTGATGGCCTTGGCACGGCTGAACTCCCGCAACCCGTCGTCGCCGTGCATGCGGCCGAAGCCGGAGTCACCGACCCCGCCGAAGGGCAGACCGGGGACGGCGGCGAACACGAGGGCCGCGTTCACGCTGGTCATGCCCGCACGCATCCGTCGGGCGAGGCTCATGCCGCGCTCGGTCGAGCCGCTGAACACGGCCCCGGCCAAGCCGTACGCAGTGCCGTTGGCACGCGCGAGGGCCTCCTCGGCGTCGCGCACGCGAGTGACGGTGATCGTCGGCCCGAACGTCTCCTCCTGCACGGCCGGGTTGTCCTCGGGGACACAGGTGAGGATCGTCGGCTGGATGTAGGAGCCGTCGATCTGGCCGCCGGTGAGCGCCCGGCCGCCGGCTGCGCGAGCGGCATCGAGGTGCCGCGAGATCACGTCGACCTGACCCGGCATGGTGATGGGTCCGTACGAGGCGTCCGGGCCCGATCCCGGCCGGACCCGCTGCACCTGCCGGGTCAGCTCGGCGACGAGGTCGTCGTACACCGAGTCGGTGGCGTAGACCCGCTCGATGCCGATGCAGGTCTGGCCCGCGTTGCTCATGCCGCCCCAGATGGCGGCGTCGGCCGCGGCCGCGACATCCGCGCCGTCGTCGACGATCATGGCGTCCTTGCCGCCACACTCCATCAGCACCGGGACGAGACGCTCCGCGCACGCGGCCATCACCGTCCGTCCGGTTGCCGCCGAGCCGGTGAAGGCCAGCTTGTCGATGCCGGCGCGGCACAGTGCGGCGCCGGTGTCGCCGCGCCCGGTCACCACCTGCAGCACGTCGGGCTGCTCGGGCACCGCCTCCGCCCACGCCTGCACCAGCCAGCTGCCGATGCCGGTCGTGTACTCGCTGGGCTTGAAGACGACCGCGTTGCCGGCGGCCAGTGCGTAAGCCAGCGAGCCCATCGGGGTAAAGACGGGATAGTTCCACGGACCGATGACACCGACCACCCCGAGCGGCTGGTACTCGACGGTGCTGGTCTGGTTGACCGCCAGGAGACCGGACGGCACCCGCCGAGAACCGAGGACGCGGCGGGCGTGCTTGGCCGCCCAGTCGATGTGGTCGATCGCCAGCACCGTCTCGAGCACCGCGTCGGAGTGCGGCTTCCCGTTCTCACGGTGCACCAGGTCGGCGAGCTCGTGGACACGCCGGGCGAGCACCCCCTTCCACGCGCGGAGGTGGGCGCGACGCCCCTCGAATCCCTCATTCCACCACCACTGCGCGGCCTCCCGACCCCGTACGACCGCGTCCTCCACCTGCGCGGCCGCCTGCTCGGGGTAGACCGCAAGCACCTCGTCATTGCTCGGGTCGAGGGACTCGAAGGTCTCCGCCGCCGGCTCGGTGTCGTCGGCGTCGGCGACGGAGCTCTGCGAGGCATGCGCCATGTCGCGACCATACGGCGCGTCCCCGGCGGCCCCCGAGGAGCCGGGACGTCGACGCCTTTGGTGGTGTCCTCGATCGCGGACGTGCTGGACCTGGTCGGCTCTCGCAGCTGACCCGCGAGAGACTGCGGCCATGGACGACCTCGAGCCCTACCTTCCCGCTCCCGAGCGGTACGACGCGATGACCTACCGCCGCTGCGGGCACAGCGGACTGCGGCTGCCCGCCGTGTCGCTCGGGTTGTGGCACAACTTCGGCGACGACAAGCCGCTCGCCACGCAGCGGGCGACGCTGCGCCGAGCCTTCGACCTCGGGGTCACCCACTTCGACCTCGCCAACAACTACGGGCCGCCGTACGGCAGCGCCGAGATCAACTTCGGCCGGTTGTTCCGTGAGGACTTCGCCCGGCTCCGGCACGAGCTGGTGGTCTCGACCAAGGCGGGCTACGACATGTGGCCCGGTCCGTACGGCGAGTGGGGCTCGCGCAAGTACCTGCTCGACAGCCTCGACCAGTCCCTCGCGCGTCTGGGTCTCGACCACGTCGACATCTTCTACAGCCACCGCTTCGACCCGCGCACCCCGCTGGAGGAGACGATGGGGGCGCTCGACACCGCGGTGCGCCAGGGGAAGGCGCGCTACGCCGGTGTCTCGTCCTACGGTCCACGGCGCACCCGGGAGGCGGCGACGATCCTGCGTGAGCTCGGTACGCCGCTGCTGATCCACCAGCCGTCGTACTCGATGCTCAATCGCTGGATCGAGGAGTCGCTGCTCGACGTGCTCGCCGACGAAGGTGTGGGTTGCATCGCGTTCTCTCCGCTGGCGCAGGGGATGCTCACCGACCGCTACCTCGACGGCGTGCCAGCGGACTCGCGGGCCGCGGCCGACAAGTCGCTCAGCGAGGACATGCTCTCGGAGGAAAACCTCACGCATGTGCGCGCACTCGACGAGGTGGCTCGCGCACGCGGGCAGTCGCTGGCGCAGCTCGCACTCGCCTGGGCGCTGCGGGACGAGCGGGTGACGTCGGTGCTGGTCGGTGCGAGCAGTGTGAGTCAGCTGGAGCAGAACGTGGCCGCGCTGGACCGGCTCGAGCTGTCGGACGACGAACTGGCCGCGATCGACCAGCACGCGGTCGACTCGGGCCTCAACATCTGGGCGCCCTCCAGCCGGGAGTGAGCGAGACCCCGCCCGTCGAGGTGATGCTGCCGCGGTCGGCCCCCCGCGTCGTCTGACGTGGGCCGGTGGGGGTTTGAGCGCCCGCAAAGCCACCTGGCGCCACGTCAGACGGGCGGGCCTGCTTCGACCAGCCGGTCGAGCACCCACGCGGCAACCTCCGCCTCGTAGCGCAGGTGCGCGTAGCGCCCCGACGGCCCGGTGTGGGCACCGGCGCCGGTCTCGACGCGGAACAGGCAGCGCGGCGACCACTCCGGGTCGCTCGCCCGCAACGCGGCGACCCACTTGGCCGGCTCCCACACCATCACGCGCGGGTCGTGCACCGCGCCGGTCACCAACAGGTCGGGACGGTCGCCGGCCGGCGGCAGGTTGTCGTACGGCGAGTACGCGAGCATCCAGGCGAAGTCGTCGGCTCGGCGTGGGTCGCCCCACTCGTCCCACTCGTTGACCGTCAGGGGGATCGACGGGTCGAGCATCGTGTTCACCACGTCGACGAACGGCACCTCCGCGACGACCGCCCGCCACCGCTTCGGCCGCTGGCTGAACACCACCCCTTGCAGCAGCCCGCCGGCGGACAGCCCGCGGGTGGCCAGCCGGGCTCCGTCGACCAGACCCTCCGACACCAGGTGCTCCGCGACCGCGAGGTGGTCGTCGAACGTGTGCTGCTTGTGCTGCATCCGGCCGTCGAGCCACCAGCGCCTACCCCGCTCGCCGCCCCCGCGCGGGTGGCTCTGCGCGAACACCACCCCTCGGTCGAGCAGGCTGGGCAGCGCGGTGTCGAACGCGGGGTCGTCGCAGGCCTCGTACGCGCCGTACCCCCACAGCAGTGCCGGCGCGGTCCCGTCGAGCGGGGTGTCACGGTGCCGGACGAGGGTGGCCGGCACCTCGACGCCGTCCGAGGGAACCGCGAGCCGCTCGGTGACGTAACCGGCCGCTTCGTAACCCGGCACCTCCTGCCGGTGCCGCTCCGTGCGGGCCCCGGAGCGCACGTCGATGTCGCTCCACACCGGCGGCTGGACGTACGACTCCTCGACCACCGTCACGGTGTCGACGTCGAAGAGGTCGTTGCGGGCCAGGCGGATCTGCCCCGCCGGCAGCGCGCACTCGAGGTCGCGCAGCGGCGTGCCGTCGAGGTCGAGCACCCGCAGCACGGGGAAGCCGTCGCGGCGTACGGACAGGACCAGGTAGTCGGCGAAGGCGTCGATACCGCTCAGCCGCTCGGCAAGGTCGTGCGCCACGAGCTCGCGCCACTGCGCTCGCTCGGCGACGTCGGCTCCCTGCACGGGCGCGGACAGCAGCCGGAACTCGGTAACGCCCTCGTCGGTGAGCACGAGCAGCGCTCCGCCGGTGGGAGTGCGGGCGTGCTCGACGTGATACTCCACGCCGGTCCGGCGGGGCTGCACGCAGTGCGGTGCGGACGAGGGGTCGTGGGCGTCGACGAGCCACATCTCCGAGGTGTCTCGGCTGAGCGAGGCGATGACCACGAGGTCGCCGCTGCGGGTGGCGCGCACGTCGAGGGTGAACCGCTCGTCGGACTCGGCGAAGACCAGCTCGTCGTCGTCGACCGAGGTGCCGAGCCGGTGCCGCCACACCTGGTGCGGGCGGTAGGCCTCGTCGTGCACGGTGTAGAAGAACGTGCCCGAGTCGGCGCTCCAGGCACCGCCGTAGTATGTGCGTTCGACCACCTCGGGCAAGTCGTCACCGGTGTCCAGGTCGCGGACGTGCAGCCGGTACACCTCGTCGCCGTCGGTGTCCACCGAGTAGGCCAGCCGGCGCTCGTCCGGGCTGATCAGGCACAGGCCGAGCTCGAGGTAGCCCGAGTCGGTCGCCAGCCGATTGGCGTCGAGGAGTAGCTGCCCGGTGTCGATCCGGTGACCATCGGGGTCTCGCACAACGGATTTCGTGGCGCCGGTGCCGCCTCGCTCATGACGAAAACGCAACAGTTGCGCATGCTCCCTTCCGATGGGCGCCCAGGTGTAGTAGGAAAACTGCACACGCCGCCAACTGACCGACCGATCAGCAGGCGGCACCCGCGAAGACATCTCGGCAGTGAGTGTCTCGACGAGGGAGTGAAGATGAGAAGTGGCCGCGTCATACCAGGCCCGTTCCGCCGCCAGGTGGGCGAGCACCGCCTCCGACCGCGTCGCTTTCAGCCACGCGTAGTTGTCGACTCGGCGGGTGCCGTGCCGCTCGTGGACGACGGGTTGGGCCGGCGCGACCGGCGGACCAGGGGGCGGCTGCTGCACGGCTGGCAACCTACCGCCAAGCGGCGATTCTCCGCGCTGGCCATGGTGGCAGCGCTGCTCGGAGCCTTCGCCTCCGTCGGTGCGACCACCGCGCCGGCGGCCGCCGAGGACGCCAGCTCCGACCCGGTGGTGTTCGACGTCGGCATGCTCAGCGAGGTCGACTCGTTCAGCCCCTTCGTCGGCATCGAGGCCACGTCGTACGAGATGTGGGCCCTGATGTACGACTACATGATCGGGTACTCGATGGAGGACATGTCGCCAACGCCGGGACTGGCCGAGTCATGGGAGACCTCCGACGACGGGCTCACCTGGACGTTCGACATCCGCGACGGGGTCGAGTGGTCGGACGGCAAGCCGCTCACCGCAGCGGACATCGCCTTCACCTACAACCGCATCCTCGACGGTGGCCCGGAGTCGGCGACTTGGTCCAGCTACCTGAAGTCTGTTGACAAGATCACGTCCCCCGACGCGAACACCGTCGTCCTGGCGCTGAAGAAGCCCAACGCGGTACTCCCGCTGCTACCGATCCCGATCCTGCCCGAGCACGTCTGGTCGAAGATCAACGAGGACAAGGTCAAGAGCTACCCGAACGAGCCGGTCGACGGTCAGGCGCCGGTCGGGTCCGGACCGTTCACCCTGGTCCAGGGCACCGTCGGTGGATCACTGATCCGCTTCGAGGCCAACCCGAACTACTGGCAGGGCGCCCCGAACATCGACGAGGTCGACTACCGGGTCTACCAGGAGGAGGACCCCCTGGTGCAGGCGCTGAAGACCGGTGAGATCGACTTCGCCGCAGACCTCTCGCCGCTGTCGGTGCAAGCGCTGGAAGGCGAGCAGGACATCGTCGCCCAGATGGGACTCTCACCCGGCTTCGACGAGATCGCTTTCAACGTCGGAGCCGTCGACACCAAGACCGGCGAGCCGATCGGTGACGGCAACCCCGCCCTCCAGGACCGTGCGTTCCGCCAGGCGATCAGCTACGCCGTCGACCGCGAGGTGATCGCCCAGAAGGCCTATCAGGGCGGCGCTGTCCCCGGTCAGACGATCATCCCGAGCGCGTACTCGCAGTGGCACTGGGAGCCGCCGGCCGACGAGGCCTACACCTTCGACCTCGACCGCGCGGCCCAGCTGCTCGACGAGGCCGGCTACACCGTCGGCTCCGACGGCAAGCGGACGATGCCGGACGGGTCCCAGATGGACACACTCCGGCTCTTCGCGCGCAGCGGAAGCACGACGTCGGTGCAGACGCTGCAGTTCTTCCAGGAGTGGCTCACCGACCTCGACGTCGATGCCAAGGTGTCGACGATGTCCAGCGGCAAGCTGACCGGGGTCATCATCGACGGCAACTTCGACGTCTTCCAGTGGGGCTGGTACGTCGAGCCCGACCCGTCCTCCATGCTCGCCTTCTTGACCTGCGACCAGCTAGGCAGCTGGAACGACGCCTGGTGGTGCAACCAGAAGTACAGCCAGCTCTACGACGACCAGGTCACCGAGATGGACGAGGACACCCGGGTCGACATGGTCAAGCGGATGCAGGAGATCCTTTACGACGACGCCGCCTACATCGTCACCGCCTACGGCCAGGTCGGTGAGGCCTACCGCAGCGACCGGTTCGCCTGCCTGGTGCCGCAGCCAACCGACGGCGGAGTCCTGCTGTTCCAGTACGGCGTGCACAACTACCTGAGCATGCGACCGGCCAACGACGCCGGCGACTGCGGCGGGGAGCTGGACGCCGAGCAGGCGGCCGCGGTCGCCGGGGGCGCCGAGGCGGCAGGCGGTGGGTCCGACGGCGACGGTGTCGGCATCGTCCCGGTCGTGGTCGGAGGCGTGATCGCCCTCGCGGTCGTCGGTGCGGTGGGCGGCTACGCCGGCTACCGACGGGCGCACGCGGGCCAGCGCGAGTGAAGCGCTAGTGAGACGGGCATGAGTGTCGTCACCGAGTCCGGTGACACGGGCGCCGCCGACATCGAGCCGGAGGAACCAGGCGGGGGGGGGCGGCGGAACTCGTGGCTGCGCTACGCCGGCGGGCGGGTGCTGGGGTCGGTCGGCGCCCTGTTCTTCATGCTGGTGTTCAACTTCTTCCTGTTCCGCGTGCTGCCCGGTGACCCGGTGCGCACGTTGGCCCGCAACCGGCTGGTCAGCCAGGAGCAGGTCGACGAGCTCACCCGCACCCTCGGCCTGAACGATTCAGTGGGCGGACAGTTCCTCACCTACCTGAAGAACACGTTCACCGGCGAGTTCGGGTTGTCCTTCCGTTACCGCGTCCCGGTGGCAGACCTGCTGCTGGACCGGCTGTGGCCGACGCTGGTGCTGGTCGGCACCGCGACGTTGCTGTCCACCGTGATCGGGGTCTACGTGGGCATGGTGGGGGCCTGGCGGCGCAACAGCAAGTTCGACGTCGGCAGCACCTGGACCAGCCTCACCCTGTACTCGATGCCGGAGTGGTGGCTGGGTCTACTGCTGATCGCCGCCTTCTCGGTCGGAGTGGGACCGTTCCCGGGTATCTTCCCCACGGGGAACCTGATCTCCCCGCGGGTGGAGATGTGGTCGCTCGAGGGGGTCCTCGACATGGCGCAGCACCTAGCGCTGCCCGTCCTCACCCTGGCGCTGGCTTACATCGCCGAGTACGCGTTGGTGATGCGCAGCTCGCTGCTCGACGAGATGGGGCAGGACTACCTGTTGACGGCCCGGGCGAAGGGGCTGCGCGACGTGCAGGTGCGGCGCCGGCACGCCGTGCGCAACGCGATGCTGCCCACCACCACGCTCATCGCCCTCAACCTCGGCTTCGTGGTCTCCGGCGCGCTCACCATCGAGACGGTCTTCTCGCTCCCCGGCCTCGGCCTGCTGGTCACCGAGGCACTCGACATCCCCGACTATCCGGTGCTGCAGGGCGGCTTCTTGTTCTTCTCCGCCGCGGTCATCGTGGCGAACCTCGGCGCCACCTTGCTCTACGGCTGGCTCGACCCGCGGGTACGCACGTGAGCGCCCCCAGCTCCACGACGACTCAGACCCCGCGCCAGCTGACCTGGCAGCGGCGGCAAGCGGCCGCGGTTCGCACCTGGGCGGAGTTCCGCCGGCACAAGTCGGGGCTGTTCGGGCTCGGTGTGCTCACGGTCTTCGCCATGCTCGCGGTCCTCGCGCCGCTGATCACCGACCGGTCGGGCCTCAGCGTCACCCAGTCGACGGGGGGCGTGTTGGAGGCGCCCTCCAGCGAGTTCTGGCTCGGCACCGACCAAAGTGGCCGTTCGGTGCTGACGCTCCTGATCTGGGGTGGCCGCATCTCCTTGCTGGTCGGCCTGCTCGCGACCGCTATCTCGATGCTGATCGGCACCGTCATCGGTCTGGCGTCCGGCCACTTCAAGGGCTGGTTCGGGGCGGCGCTGTTCCGCCTCACCGAGTGGTTCCTGGTCATCCCGTTCCTGCCGCTGGCGATCGTGCTGCAGGCGGTGCTGGGAGCGTCGCTGGCCAACCTGATCTTCGTCATCGGCGTCACCAGCTGGCCGGGGACCGCCTTGTTGATCCGGTCGCAGACCCTCTCGATCGAGGAGCGCCCGTACCTGGAGCGCGCCCGGGTGCTCGGAGCCGGCAACTGGCACCAGATGACCCGCCACGTGCTGCCCAACGTCATGCCTATGGTGTTCGCCAACACGACGCTGACGGTGGCGATCGCGATCCTCTCGGAGACCACGTTGAGCTTCCTCGGCCTCGGTGACCCGTTGCGGGTGTCGTGGGGCTCGATGCTGGACGACGCGTTCGCGGCCGGCGCGATCACCACCGGCGCCTGGTGGTTCCTCATCCCACCCGGCGTGGCGGTCATCTTGGTGGTGCTGTCGTTCACGTTGATCGGTCAAGCCCTCGAGGAGATCTTCAACCCTCGGCTGCGGGAGCGTTCATGAGCGCCCTGCTGGAGATCCAGGACCTGTCGGTGACCTATCGCACCCGGGAGGACGACCTCCCGGCCGTACGAGGTGTCGACCTCACCGTCAACGCCGGGGAGAGCGTCGGGCTGGCCGGCGAGTCCGGCTGCGGCAAGTCGACGCTGGCCAGCACGATCCTGCGCCTGCAACCCCCCTCGGCGGAGGTCACCGGTGCCATCCTGGTGGAGGGCGAGGACGTGCTGACCCTGGGCTGGGGCGAGCTGCGGGCACTCCGCTGGGCCGGTGCCTCCATGGTGTTCCAGGGGGCGCTGCACTCCATGAACCCGGTCCAGCGGGTCGGTGACCAGATCGCCGAACCGATCACGTTGCACGACTCGTCGGTGTCCGCCCGCGATGCCGCCTCCAGGGTGGAGGAGCTGCTGGACCAGGTCGGCCTGCGCTCGGCCACCGCTCGCTCGTACCCGCACCACCTCTCCGGCGGACAGCGCCAGCGGGTGATGATCGCGATGGCCCTGGCCTGCCGGCCGCGCCTGATCATCGCCGACGAACCCACCACGGCACTGGACGTGATGGTGCAGGCGCAGGTGCTGGCGTTGCTGGCCGACCTGGTCAACGAGCTGCAGGTGGGGCTGCTGCTCATCAGCCACGACCTGTCGGTGCTGGGTACCACCTGTGACCGGGCGGTGGTGATGTACGCCGGCCGGGTGATCGAGCAAGGGGCCGCCTTCGACCTCTTCGCTCGACCGCGCCACCCCTACACCACGGCACTAGCGGCGGCGTTCCCGCGGGTGGGTAACCATGCGGCTCGCTACGCGCCCGCGGGACTCCCCGGCGACCCACCCGATCCGCGCGACCTGCCGAGTGGCTGCACGTTCCACCCCCGGTGTGCCCGCGCGGTCGACGCGTGCTCCGGGCACGACCCCCGGCTGTTGTCGATCGACGACGGCGAACGCGCGGTCGCGTGCATCCGGGTCACCCAGGAGGTGCCGGTGTGAACGCCTCGACCACCGCCACCAATCCCAACACCGCCAGCGACACCCGTGCCCTGCTGGAGGCGTCGCGGCTGCAGGTGACGTTCACCGCGCGGGGCCGCCCCCCGGCCCGGGGCGTCGACGGCGTCAACCTGGCCATCGGCCAGGGCGAGATCGTCGCGCTCGTGGGCGAGTCCGGCTGCGGCAAGACCACGCTGGCGCGCAGCCTGGTCGGGCTGGAGCCACCCAGCGACGGCGAGGTGCGGTTCGAGGGGGAGACGCTCGGTACGTCCACCAAGGACCTGCGACGTTATCGACGCCGGGTGCAGCTGGTGCTGCAGGATCCGACCGGGGCGCTGAATCCGCGCCACAGCGTCTACGACTCGGTCGCCGAAGGCCTGCGCATCCATGGCGTGGTGAGCTCACGCGGCGGCGAGGACCGCAGCGAGACCCAGCTGGTGGCGCACGCGCTCTCCCAGGCCGGGCTGCGACCCCCGGAGCGAATCTTTCTGAACTACCCGCACGAGCTCTCCGGCGGCCAACGGCAGCGAGTCGTCATCGCCGGTGCGCTGGCTCTCCAGCCGGAGCTGATCATCGCCGACGAGCCGGTCTCCAGCCTCGACGCCTCCATCCGGGGCGAGATCCTGGCCCTGCTGCTGAAGCTGCGCGACGACCTGGGGCTGAGCCTGCTCGTCGTGACCCACGACCTCGGGCTCGCCTGGAACATCGCCGACCGGATCGCGGTGATGTACCTGGGGCGGGTGGTCGAGATGGGGACGGCGGAGGAGGTGCTGCAGCGGCCGAAGCACCCTTACACCAAGGCGCTGCTGTCGGTGGTGCCCGAGATGGACGAGCTGGAGCCGCAGGTGTTGCGCGGTGAGATCCCCGACCCGAGCCGCATCCCGCGGGGCTGTCGGTTCCATCCCCGCTGCCCCGCCCTGGCCGACGGGGAGGCCGAGCGAGCCGGGGTGGCCGGCGACTGCCTCGCCACCTCCCCCGACGTGTTGCCCGCCGCCGGCCCGCACGCCGCGGCCTGCCACCTGCACCCGTGACTTCCGCACCGGCCGCCGACATGGCAGGCTGTCCCGAACTTACTGACTCACGACTCAGTATAGGATGGCGGCGCGAGAGGACAGGAGAGCCATGAACGAGCCAGTCGCCAGCATCGCGACCCGCCGGCTCCAGGCCGCGCTCCCCAAGGCGATGTACGTCGACCACGCGGCGTGGCAGCACGAGCGCGAGTGGGTGCTGCTGGCCTCGTGGACGTGCGTCGGCCGGATCGACGAGCTGGGTCTCGCGGTGCCGAGCCGGCTGGCGGTCATCGAGGTGCTGGGCGAGTCGATCCTGCTCACCAGCGACGCCACCGGACTGCATGGTGCGTACAACGTCTGCCGGCACCGCGGTTCGCAGGTGGTGCCGGTGCGGCCCGGCGACCGGCCGGTGCCGTGCGAGGTCCGGTCGCTGCGGTGCCCGTACCACTCCTGGACCTATGCGCTCGACGGGCGCCTGCTGCGCGCGCCGCACACCGAGGCCGTGACCGGCTTCGACGCCGACGACTTCTCGCTCAGCCCGGTGGCGGTGGACACCTGGGGTGGCTTCGTCTTCGTGCACCTCAGCCCGGCCAGTGCTCGACCGCTGGCCGAGGAGGTGGGGGCGGTCGCCGACAAGCTGGCGCGCTACCCGCTGGCCTCGCTGACCAGCAGTCGGCGACTGGTCTACGAGGTCGCCGCGAACTGGAAGGTGGTGGCCGAGAACTACAACGAGTGCTACCACTGCGGCCCGGTGCACCCCGAGCTGAGCCGGCTGGTGCCGGCCTTCGCCGGAGGCGGGGACGGCATCGACTGGGACGCCGGCGTGCCGCACCGGGAGGGAGCGTGGACGTTCACGATGACCGGGTCGAGCGCGCGCCG
This sequence comes from Propionibacteriales bacterium, assembly GCA_038233355.1. Classification (GTDB taxonomy): domain Bacteria; phylum Actinomycetota; class Actinomycetes; order Propionibacteriales; family Nocardioidaceae; genus DASQMN01. Next base: position 8,130 of record JBBSMD010000013.1, on the reverse strand, counting down.
GCCGTTCCCCGAGCTCGACGCCGACGAACGCGTACGGCACAAGGGCGAGCTGATCTACCCCAACCTGCTGATCTCCTGCTCAGCCGACCACGTGACCGCGTTCACGCTGTGGCCGCTGGCGGTGGACCGCACCCGGGTGGTGTGCGACCTGCTGTTCGCACCCGAGGAGGTCACCGACCCCGGCTTCGACCCCGACGACGCCGCCGACCTGTGGGACCTGGTCAACGCCCAGGACTGGGCGGTGTGCGAGTCGGTGCAGCGGGGCATGTCGTCGCGTGCCTACGACCAGGGCTGGTTCGCGCCGATGGAGGACCCCAGCCTCGACATCCGCCGCTGGCTGCTGCCCCGGCTCGAGGGCAGCCATGGCTGAGCACTGGGAGTACGTCGTGGTGGGCCTCGGCGCGCTGGGCAGCGCCACCGCCTACCACCTGGCCCGAGGTGGGCACCGGGTGCTCGCCCTCGAACGGTTCGCCCGCGGACACGACCGCGGCGCCTCGCACGACAGCAGCCGCATCCTGCGGCACAGCTACCACACGCCCGGCTACGTCGACCTGACCTTCGCCGCGTACGACGACTGGGCCGTCCTCGAGGCCGACAGCGAGCAGCAGCTCGTCACGGTGACCGGGGGGCTGGACCTGTATCCGCCGGGTGCGGCGATCGACAAGCACGACTACACCGCCTCGATGGCCGCCTGCGGCGTACCCTTCACCGAGCTGGACGCCGGCGCGCTCGCGCAGCGGTGGCCCCAACTGCGGCTGCCCGACGGGACGGTCGGGGTCTACCAGGAGCGCTCGGCGATCGTGCCGGCTGCCCGAGGCGTACAGGCGCTGCAGCAGAGCGCGCTCCGCCACGGCGCGACTCTGCGCGACCGGTCGCCGGTCACGGCAGTTCGCGTGGTGGGTGACGGGGTCGAGGTGGACGCCGGTGACACCACCTACCGTTGCCGGCGGCTGGTGGTCTGCGCCGACGCGTGGACCAACGACGTGCTCGCGGGGCTCGGGCACCGGCTGCCGTTGACCACCACGCTCGAGCAGGTCACGTACTTCGCCGCGCCGGACCCGGGTGAGCTCCGCGTCGGTCGGCTGCCGCTGTGGATCTGGATGGACGACCCGAGCTTCTACGGCTTCCCCTGCTACGGCGAGCCGACGGTCAAGGCGGCGCAGGACTGCGGCGGCCCGGCGCTGGACCCCGACGACCGTCCCCCACCTGGCGTCGACGAGACCGATGAGTCGATGCGCGACCGGCTGGCGGGCTTCCTGCGACAGATACTGCCGGCCGCCGGGCCGGCGCAGCGTTCGGTGCGCTGCCTGTACACCCTCACCCCGGACCGGGACTTCGTGCTGGGCACGGTGCCCGGCCATGAGTCGGTGCTCGTCGGGTTGGGGGCCGCGCACGGCTTCAAGTTCGCCCCCACCCTGGGGCGGCTGCTGTGCGAGGTCGCGGTGCACGGGCAGAGCGAGACCGACCTGGCGCCGTTCCGGCTGGACCGGCCGGGGCTGTCCGACTCCTCCTACGCCGCGCACTGGCTGGTGTGACGTGCCACTCGTACGCAGCAGCTCAGGCCAGGCACTGCGGGTCCATGCCCACCTCGCGGGCCGTCGCCTGCCGCACCCAGGTGCGCAGCTGGGCTCGGGTCACGTTGCGGTACGCCAAGGTGGCCACCGACAGCCCGTCGAGCAGGGCGCTGATGCGGGCCACCGACGCCTCCGGGTCGTCGCAGGTGAAGCTGCCGTCGTCCACCCCGGTGACCACCACGTCGAGCAGCGTGTGCCGCCACCGGTCGTCCAGGCGTCGCAGGGCGGCCCGGATGGCCGGATCGCGCAGCGCCAGCGCCCAGGCGTCGATCCAGATGCCCCACCCCGCCGCCGCACCGGTCGGGCCGTACAGCACCAGCACCCGGCGCAGCCGGTCGGGTGCGTTCTTGCCACGTCGGACGGCGGCCTCGAGCTGCGCCATGTCCTTGGTGACGGCGTGCTCGAACGCCGCGACCAGCAGCGCTTCCTTGGTGGCGAAGTGGTAGAACACCAGCCCGGTGCTGATCCCCAGCGCCGCCGCCACGTCGGAGACCCGCATCTGCGCGAGGCCCCGCGCCTCCACCTGCGCGATCGTGGTCGCCAGGATCTCTTCCCGACGCACCTCGACCCGGCGTCTCGCCATGGCGCCGCACCCTACCGGCAGGAGGCCCGATGACAGCCGTTCCGCGACAGCTCGACCCGGCACCGGGTGAGGCACCCGAGGAGGCAGTCGGGAGGGCGCCCAGCAAGGTGCCCGGCGAGTCACCCGGCGAGTCACTCGGCAAGTCACTCGGCGAGGCCGCAGCGGGCAGTGCCACGATGCTGCCGGCCGCGGCGTACACCTCGCCGGAGGTGCTGGCCTGGGAGCGCCGGCACCTCTTCGCGGGCACCTGGACGTGCGTCGGTCGCGAACGCGAGCTGCATCCGCCCGGCACGACCCAGCGGGCCGTCGCCGTCGGTGACGTCTCGGTGCTGCTCACCTGGGACGGTGCGCTGCTACGGGCCTTGGCCAACACCTGCCGCCACCGGGGCCACGAGCTGCTGGACGCCGAGGGGTCCGCGGACCGGCGCTCGGTCGTCTGCCCGTACCACGCCTGGAGCTACGACCTCGCCGGACGGTTGCGCGCAGCGCCCGGCTTCCGCGACGTACCCGGGTTCGACGCGGCCGAGCACTCGCTGGTCGAGCTGCCGGTCGAGCGCTGGCACGGGTGGGTGTTCGTGCACGCCGCCGCACCCCTGGGTGCACCGCAGGTAGTGCCGTTCGCCGACCACATCGGGGAGCTGGACGACGTCGTCGCCCCGTACGCACCCGAGCGTCTCGTGCTCGGCGACCGGCACACCTACGAGGTGGCCGCCAACTGGAAGGTGGTGGCGGAGAACTACCACGAGTGCTACCACTGCCCGCTCATCCACCCCGAGCTGTGCCAGGTGTCGCCGCCCTCGTCCGGTGAGAACTACCACGGCCGCCGCGGTGCCTGGGTGGGTGGTGCCATGTTCCTGCGCGACGGCATGGCCACGATGTCGCTGACCGGACAGTCCGGGGGCACCCCCATCCGCGGTGTCGACCCGACCCGGATCGAGTACGTGCACCTGCTGCCGAACCTGCTCGTCTCGGCGCACCCCGACTACGTCATGACCCACCGGCTGGTGCCGCTGGCGCCGGACCGTACCTGGATCGAGTGCTCCTGGTACGTCGTCGACCCCGGCGACGGTCGCGAGCCCGACGCGTCGTGGGCGGCGGAGTTCTGGGACCTCACCAACACCCAGGACTGGGCCGCCTGCGAGTCGGTGCAGCGCGGGCTCGCCAGCCCGCACTTTCGGCCCGGACCGTTCGCACCGAGCGAGGACGCGGTCCAGGCCTTCGCCGGGCTGATCCGCCGGGGCTACCGGGGCGAGCGGCTGGACACTCGCGACTGATCGACCCGCTCGGGCACCACGTCCGCAGACTCACCCTGATCTGGAGGCGCCGGAAGCGCTCGGGCGCCGCCGGTCGCGGATCGTCTGCCGCGCCCGGTTGGTGACATGGCGTCGACTCAGAGCGCCACGAGCGGCAGCGACGGATCCAGAGCGCGCAGGTCGTCTGGGTCGGTGGTCGCCGCGGTCTGTCCGGCGCGGCGCGCGCACACGACGACGTGCGCGTCCACGATGTCTGCCGTGCCGGACACGGCAAGCAGCCTTCCGACCAGGATGGCCTCCGCCCGGTCGAGGGCCACCACGTCCGTCGCCGGTTGACGCACGAGACGGGCGAGCCGGGCTTGGCCGGCGAGACTGCGGACTGCCTGAGCGAGCGCGGTGGCGGGGACGGTCACGCGGGCGGAGGTTTCGTGTGCCCGGACCAGCAGCGCGACGACTCGGCGGTCACTGCGGTCGAGACCGATGAGGGCGCCCGCGTCGAGCGTCACGCCCGCACTCATGCGGCACCGGATTGCTGACCGAGACCGAGGACACCGTCGGCCCAGGCCCGCTCCCGCGCCGACAGCTCGCCACCGGTGCTGCCGAGCGCTGCGTCCAGCGCCGTCTCCCAGCCCGTCACGTCGTCCAGGGCCATCCCTACGGCATGCTGCACGAAGCCCGACACCGAGGGCGCCTGGCCAGCCTCGACCAGCCGGCGGACAGAGTCGAGCATGGCGATCGGCAACGTGACCGTGACTTTGCGAGTGTTTGCCATACCGAGGACCATACCGCCGGGTGCGTGGCGACCGAGCGTTGTCCACCGCCTCGACTCAGCGGGGCAGCCGCTCGGTCCAGCGCCGTCGCGCGACCAGCTCGTCGCCGTCGTACGCCATCAGGGTGATGTCCGCGTCGTAGGCGTCGGCGCCCACCCGCAGGTCCAGGGTGGACCGGGTCCATACCGCAGCCTCGGGCCACCTCAGCGCAAACGTCACCTCGGCGCTGGCCTGCTGGTCGAAGGTGTCGGTGCGCACCTGCACCCGTCCGGCGTAGTGCTCGACCACCTGGCCGTCGCAGGGCACCGAGTAGGTGGAGCCGTGGTCGACGACGCAGGCCGTGGTGCGGGCCAGCACGTCGCGCTCGACCTTCCAGACCACTCCCGTGGGGTCCTCGGCCGAGTGCTCGGCGCCGGGCACCAGGTCCGGCGGGTCGTACGGCGGGTCGCCGGACCACACCGGCAGCTCCAGCTCACCACCGTGCACGGTGAGGGTGACCGGGCCGGGCGGGGCGACGGTGTTGGGCCAGTCCGCGCCGGCCACCGACAGCCGCAGCCGCTGCCCCGGGGCGAAGGCGTAGGCGCAGGCGTCGAGCTCCACCTCGACGTCTCGGGTCGTGCCGGGCTCGGCCGGTCCGAGCGCCAGCGAGCCGCGCGTGACGAGCGCCGACGTACCGTCGGGGAACACGTCGCACAGCTTGACCGCCACCGCAGCCTCCGGCGCGTCGGCTGACAGCTCCAGCCGTACCACCGGATGCCCCAGCAGCGTGCGCTCCTCGGGGTAGAAATCCCAAGTGAGTGAGGCGGCGTCGTCGAGGCGCTGGTCGTCGGGCAGCCCCCACGGCAGGTGCCCGGCACAGTCGATCCAGGCTGTGGTGCCGACGTCGGCGCGCACCGGGTAGGGCCGGCGACCGTCGAGGGTCCAGGTCGTCGACGACACCCGCGGGCAGGGCCACTGCTCGCGTACCCACCGGCCGGCGTGCACGTCGAGGTCCGGCGCCGGCCGGGTGGAGGAGCGCACGAAGATGGTCGACACCGCGTCGTCGACCCCGTTGTCGTGACCTCGCAACCAGCGGTCCCACCAGGCCACCATCTCCGGCACCAGGTCGATGCGCGGCCCGGGCATGGCCGAGCCCGGCGCCGCGTGCGCCCACGGACCGGCGAGCAGCCGGTGCGGGACTCCGGCCCGCCGCAGCTCCGCCACGGTGCGCAGCGTGTTGTTGCGGTAGCCGTCGGCCCAGCCGGCCACCAGCATGGTCGGGCAGGCGATCCGGTCGTACGCAGGCACTCCCGGCGGCTGGCGCACCGACCCGTGCCGCCAGTACGGCCCGTCGCGGTTCTCCCGCAGCCAGGTCAACAGCCACGGCTCGTACACCTCCAGGCGGCGGCGCCACTCCGCCCGCCACCCCTCACCCCACCGGGCGGGCACGGGTGGCAGCGCGTTCATCGGGGTCATGTAGTGGCAGTAGTCGACCGTGTCGAGCAGGCGAAGGGCGCCGCCGCGCCAGTGCACGTCGTCGCTCCAGCGGTCGTCGGAGGCGTAGATCGCGCAGATCGCCTTCAGCGCCGGTGGCCGCTCACAGGCCACCTGGAGTGCGTTGAAGCCGGAGTACGAGGTGCCCCACATGCCGACGTTGCCGTCGCACCACTCTTGCGCGGCGAGCCAGGCAACGACCGCGACGAGGTCGGCCTGCTCGCGCGCGGGGTACTCGTCGGTCGCGTCGCCGGCCGACGACCCGGTGCCGCGCAGGTCCAGGCGGCACACCACGTACCCGTACTCGTCGCGCAGCCGGACGTACTCGCTGGCGTACGAGGCGGTCAGGTCGTCCTTGCGGTACGGCAGCGCCTCGAGCAGGCACGGCTGCGGGCCGAGCGAGGACGCCGGCAGCCACACCGTCGCGGCCAGCCAGACGCCGTCGTCCATCTCGATCCGCAGCTCACGTTGCGTGCCCGCACTCATGCCGCCACCAGCCGGCCGTGCGCACGCAGCAGCCGGACGACCTCGTCGGCGTCCAAGCCCTCGCTGGTGTGACCACCGCGACCCACGACCGTGGGCGCGGTGAGCATCGAGTCGAGCACGGCCTCCTCGGCGCAGTCGACCACCGCCTCGAACAGCGGGTCGAGTGCCCTCCCGCTGACGGCCGGTCCCCCCTCGAGGCGTCCGTCGCGGCGCTCGGCTCGCAGGCCGGTGCTGGCGCCGAAGAAGATCTCCCCGCTGCCGTGCTGGGCGACCGAGCCGGCGCGGGCCAGGCCGAGGCCGACCCGGCGGGCCAGGCGGGCGCAGGCCGCACCGTCCACCGCGGCATCGGTCACCACGACACCGATGCACGAACCGGCCGGACGAGCCGGCTCGTGGCCCGGATACTGACCGGCCGGCTCCAGCAGGCCGCCGACGGGCACGCCGTCGACGGTGAGCCGGGCGCGCTCCCCGAAGTTCGTCATCAGCGCGACCGCGACGGTGTGGCCGTCGCCGGTGACCCGCGAAGCGGTGCCGATGCCCCCCTTGAAACCGAGGCAGGACATGCCGGTGCCGGCTCCTACCGCTCCCTGCGGCGGCGGGGTGTCGGCGCCACGGGAGCGCAGCGCCTCCTCCCACGAGGCGGCGACGTCCGCCCGCTCGACCTGCATGCGCCGCGCGTCGTTGAGGAACGAGTCGTCGCACTCGGCGACCACCGGGATGATGAAGTCCTCGGCGACGCGCGGGTGTCGCTCGAGCATCAGCTCGCACGCGGCGTCGTACACGCGTCCCAGCTGCAGGGTCGAGGTGAGCAGCACCGGCGTCTCGAGCAGGCCCCACTCGGCCGCGCCGAGGAAACCGGTGCACTCACCGGCACCGTTGAGGACCGCGCCTCCGGCCGGGCAGGGACGGTCGAAGGCGTCCTCGGCCACGATCAGGGTGGTCACCCCGGTGCGGGCCACCCCCCGTCCGGCCGGCGGGTCCGGCTCGTCGCGCCACACCGTGGCGTGCCCGAGACCGACACCGCCGACGTCGAGGACCGAGTTGGTAGGACCCGGCGACAGTCGTCCGATCCTGATCCCCAAGTCAGCAGCGCGCGGCATGGGTGCATCTTGCCGCAGCGCTGGCATGCTGGCGAGGGTGTCCACCCTCGGGGTGCCGGGGCTGGGGTCGGTGCCGGTCCGGTGCGCCGACCAGATGCTGGTGAGCGACGGGCCCGTCGAGGGGTAAGAACGACGCCGGCGCCTGCAGACGTCCGCCAACGAGGTCAGGGTGCCGCGGCTGGTGACACGACGGGGAGCTGGACAAGGCGCGCGGCGGCGGCGAGTCGGTCGTCGTACGTGACCACTGCATCGACATCGAGCAAGACAGCCGTGGCCAGGTGGATGGCGTCGAGACTGCGCAGCACACGCGGACCGATCCGGCGGGCCAGGCCGACGACATCTGGCCCGATGGGTCGCTCAGCGATGCCTGACATCGCATCCTCGACGGCTGTCGCGACGGTTTCCTGACCTTCCGGCTCGAGGTGGCCCCGCAGGGCCCGGCTCACCTCGATCCACGCCAGGCTCGAGGAGAGCAGGACATCGTCGCGTTCGACGTGGCCTTGCAGTGTCGATTCCAGAGCATCCGACTCGGCTTCTGCGACTGCGCGCTTCATCAGCGCACTGCTGTCGACGTAGACGCGCATGTCACGACACGCGGTCCGACCGGTCGAGCAGGTCGGCCGAGGTCACCCCCGGCGGCAGCCGCACGCGCCTGCTCGCCCTCCGGTACGGCTGCCGCGGTGGCCGGACGGTGCCGGAAGCCACCAAGACGTCAAGGTCGGAATCCGCGGTCTTCGGACGCAACGCAAGGTACCGGTCGATGGCGTCTCGAATGACCTCCTGCTGCGACCGTCCCGAGCGCTGGGCCTCGGCCCGCACAGCTGCTACGGCGTCGGGCCGGAGCCGGAGATTGGTCGCCATACCGCTGAAGGTACCACTATTGGTACCAAT
>JBBSMD010000012.1:0-29644 GCA_038233355.1 Propionibacteriales bacterium | reverse complement strand
GGGGTGCTCTGCGCGGTCACCGGGGTCAGCGGGTCGGGCAAGTCGACGCTGGTCAACGACATCCTCTACGCCGCCCTGGCGAAGCGGATCTACTCCGCGCGCGAGATCCCGGGGCGGCACCGCACCATCACCGGCGCCGAGTACGTCGACAAGGTGATCCACGTCGACCAGTCGCCGATCGGGCGCACCCCGAGGTCCAACCCCGCCACCTACACCGGGGTGTGGGACCACGTGCGCAAGCTCTTCGCCGCCACCCCCGAGGCGAAGGTGCGCGGCTACCAGCAGGGGCGCTTCTCCTTCAACGTCAAGGGCGGCCGCTGCGAGGCGTGCTCGGGCGACGGGACGCTCAAGATCGAGATGAACTTCCTGCCCGACGTCTACGTGCCCTGCGAGGTCTGCCACGGCGCCCGTTACAACCGGGAGACGCTCGAGGTGCACTACAAGGGCAAGACGGTCGCCGACGTCCTCGACATGCCGATCGAGGTGGCCGTCGACTTCTTCGAGGCGATCCCGGCGATCTCGCGGCACCTGCGCACGCTCGTCGACGTCGGCCTCGGCTACGTACGGCTCGGGCAGCCGGCCCCCACGCTGTCCGGCGGGGAGGCGCAGCGCGTCAAGCTGGCCTCGGAGCTGCAGAAGCGCTCGACCGGCCGCACCGTCTACGTGCTCGACGAGCCCACCACGGGCCTGCACTTCGAGGACATCCGCAAGCTGCTCGGGGTGCTCGGCCGGCTGGTCAACCAGGGCAACACGGTGCTGGTGATCGAGCACAACCTCGACGTGATCAAGACCGCCGACTGGGTCGTCGACATGGGGCCCGAAGGCGGCAACCGGGGTGGGCAGGTGGTCGCCGAGGGCACTCCGGAGGAGATCGCCGCGTCGCCACACAGCCACACCGGGGCGTTCCTGGCCCCCATCCTGGCGGCTGCTGCACCGGTGGCGGCGCCAGGCGCACCGCAGCGGCCGGTCGCGACGGCCAGCCCGGTGACCAAGGCGGCCGCCAAGCGGGCCGCCGCCGCGGCCCGGCGGGCCGAGACCGCCGGCCAGTCCGCCGCCCAGCGGCTGGGTGTGGCCGAGCCCGTACGCTCGCGGTAGAAGTTGGACCGCCGAAGGCGCCAGGCGCCGCGACGAGAGCGAGTGGCATGAACGACCCCGACCCGGCGGCTCCCGCAGGTGGACGGTGCGCCGCCGCCTGCCTCGACCGCCGCAGCGTGTTGCGTTCCGCCGCGCTGGCGGGCGGGGCCGTCACACTGGCCGCGTGCGGTGGCTCGTCGAACGGCTCGTCGAACGGCTCGGAGTCGAGCGGACCCACCACCCTCGGTCCGGTCGGCGAGGTGCCTGTCGGTGGCGGCGCCGTCTTCCCCGACGCCAACGTCGTGGTCGCCCAACCGAGTGACGGTTCCTACGTGGCGTACTCCGCGACCTGCACCCACCAGGGATGCCAGGTGGGCGAGGTCGTCGACGGCGAGATCGTGTGCCCGTGTCACGGCAGCCACTTCGCGACCGAGGACGGCGCTGCCGTCACCGGGCCCGCGACCGAGCCGCTGCCGAGCGCCGGCCAGATCCGCGTCGAGAGCGGCAAACTCGTCCTCACATAGCCAGCAGCGCGCGCCGGGTCGCCCCGGTGCGCGCCGCTGGTGCGCCGTCGCTCGACCGCCCCCACGGCCGCGGCCGAGCGTCAGATCACTTGGTCTCGATGGTGATCTTGGCGATCCCGACGAGCAGACCCGGCTCGACCGCCTTGGTCTTGAAGGTCTTGTTGAGCAGGCCGGCAGCGACTGGGGAGATCTCGACCTTGGTGCCCTCGAGGATTGCCTTGCTGCCCTTGGTCTGCAGCGGCTCCAGCGTGCGCCCGTCGAGCTGGAACAAGAAGGCGTCCTTGGCCGCGGACTTGCCGTTGACGCTCACGTCGCCGAAGAGCTGTGAGGTGGCGGGGTCGACGACGAAGTCGGTGAACTCGGCGGTCGTCTTGCCGGCCGACAGCGAGAAGCCACTGCCGTCGTGCAGGATCCTGCCCTGGACGTACGGGTCGATGCTTCCGGGCTCGTAGTAGGTCACGTTGCCGCCGGTGATCGGGAAGACGAGCGACCCCTTCTTGGTCAGCTTGCCGTCACCCACCGTGCCGGGGGTGAGCTTCAGCTGCTTCAGCGCGTTGGCGAAGCCCTTGTCGAGCTTGACCGCGGTGGTCTTGCCGGTCAGGTTGTCGACCTCCGCGACCGGCTCCGGCTTGCTGGTGGCGCTCTGCTGGGGCTGCTCGGCGCTCTCGCTCGAGCCGCTGGAGCCCGCGCCGTCGCTCGAGCCGCTGGAGCCCGCGCTCGTGGTGGCGTCGTCGGTGCCACACGCGCTGAGCGGCAGGGCGAGAGCAGCTGTCGCGACGATGCCGGTCACCGTCCTGACGATCCGAGAGTTCGTACGGCCTGGATTCATGTCGTGTCTCCTGGTAGTGGTTACTGTTAGTAGCGGTTCGGATACACAACGGTTTTGGATTGGTCTGGCGTACCACTGTCGGATTCGCGGTCGGAGGCGCAGACTGGACACATTGGTCCTCTCACCCCTGGGGGTGCTCGTGTTCCGGTCTCGCCTCGACCCGTTGGAGATGCTGCCCGTCCTGTCCAGCGGCAGACACCGCAACCCCCGCTCCGGCGGCTGCTTCATGGAGTTCGCCTCTTACCTCGCCGGCGAGCGCTGGAGCGACCATCCCCGCTGCACGCACCCGCTGCTGGCCGAGCTCGCCCGCGGCGTCAACGACCACACGAGTGACGGCGCCCGGTCACGGCTCGTCGAGCTGATCCCCTCGGTCATCGGCGTCACGACCCGCGACGTGCGTCTCGACATCGCCCTCGCCCTGCGCTGCGCCCGGGAGGCTCTCCCGGTAGCCTCCGCGCCGCGCCAGACGGTGATGGCGGTCTCGATCCTGTCGGCCGAGAGGGTGCTTGCCGAGCTCGATGGCCGCCGCGGCGACGACATCTCGGCGGAGAGCCGACGGGCGCTCGACGAGGTCCCGCACGCGGCTCGCGAGGCCGCCCGGATCATCGGACAGGTCGGCATCTCGGTCGGTGGCTTCCGTCGGCACGCCGCGCCCAACACGGTGCGGTGCGCCGTCCGCGCCATCGCCGACGCCTGCGTCCCCGACCCCGACGAGCGGCTCCGCGGGCTCCTCGTCGGCGCCATCGACGACTGCGCACCGTGGCGGGAGCAGCCGGCGGAGCACGCCGAGCAGGTGCTCGCGTCAGCTCCTGTTGCGCGTGATGTCGGCGGCGTCGTTGCCGCGGCCGCCGACGAAGGCCATCGGGTCGCCTGACCCGAGGTCGGTGACCCCGGCGCTCTCCAGCGCGCCGATCGCGAGGGTTCGGCGCACTGCCGAGAACGTCAACACGTGCGCGAGTACGCCTCCGTAGGTAAACGTCTCCGGCGGGTCGCAGATCGCGTCGACGAACGTTTCGTCGGCACGCCCGTCGCGGATCGGATCGATCACGGCCGTCCGAAAGCGGGCGCCGACGTCGTCGAGGCGGTGCCGCAGCCCGGTGGTGGTGACCTCACCGGCGGGTGGCATCGCCGTCCCGCCGGCGACCGCCGACGTCCACATCTCCAGCTGACCCACCAACCTGTCGCACAACCCTCGCAGGGTCGGGTCGTCGTCGATGCCCTCGACCGGCAGTCTGATCGGCCGGTCGAGCACGGTGTCGTCGACGCGTTGGGTGCGATCGATGATCTCACCCACGAGGTTCAGGTGGTGCTCGAACATCGAGGCAAGGACGTCCATGGCGTTGCTCCTCTGGGTGGCGGGCAGCCGCAGACCGCCCGGTGGGTGGAAGTGGATGCCGCTGGGCGCGGCGAGGACGAGGTCCTCGGCGGGCCGTTGTCGAAAGCCCGACGGCGTTGCGGCGTACGACCGCCGGAACGCTCGGGTGAACGCCTCCGGTGAGCCGTACCCGGCCGCCAGTGCGATCTCGGTGACGGGCTCGTCGGTGGTGGCGAGACGGTGTGCAGCCCGCTCCAGCAGCAGGCGACGCCGGAACGCGCCGGGAGGTTCCCCCAGGGCCGCCGTCACGAGCCGGTCGAAGTGGAACCTGGACAGGTAGGCCCGTCCGGCCAACTCCGTCCCGTCGAGGCCTGGCTCGTCGAGGCTCTCCTCGATGACGTCGAGGAGAGCTCGCAACCGGTCGTTCGCCTGCATGCCCCCATGGTGGGCGCCCGGGCAGGTCACGCGCCTGATCGTGCTTGCGGGAATCGGTGCCGCTCGGCGGACAGCTGCCGGCCGGGGGTCACCTCAGCTGAGCACGCGCAGACGTACCGTCTCGGGCATGGCCGCCAGCTCGGTGACCACGTCGGGGGTGAGGTTGGAGCCGACGTCGGTGAGCACGTAGCCGAGGTCGCCCGACGTACTGAGCAGCTGCCCCTCGACGTTGACCTCGTGCTCGGCCAGGATCCGGTTGACCGTCGCGAGGACGCCCGGGACGTTGCTGTGCACGTGCGCGACGCGGTGCCGCCCCGGCGGCTGCTGCAGGGCGATCGGCGGCATGTTGACGCTCATCGTGGTGCTGCCCGTGTCGACGTACGAGCGCAGCTTGCCGGCCACGTACCGGCCGATGTCTTGCTGGGCCTCCTCGGTGGACCCGCCGATGTGCGGGGTGAGGATGACGTTGGGCAGCCCGCGCAGCTCGGACTCGAACGGGTCCCCGCTGGCGTGCGGCTCGTCGGGGAACACGTCGACCGCCGCACCCGCGAGGTGCCCGCTGCGGACCGCGGCGGCGAGCGCACCGTGGTCGACCACGAAGCCGCGGGAGAGGTTGAGGAACACCGACCCCGGCCTCATCTGGGCAAACTCCTGCGCGGTGAACAGCCCTGCGTTCCCCGCCCGTCCGTCGACGTGCAGCGTCACGACGTCGGCCACGGCGAGCAGCTCCTCGAGCGAGCCACAGCGGTACGCGTTGCCGAGCGCCAACTTGTCGGCAGTGTCGTAGAACACAACGCGAAGGCCCAGCGACTCGGCCAGCACCGACAACTGGCTGCCGATGTTGCCGTAGCCGATGATGCCGAGGCAGCGACCGCGCATCTCGTGCGCGCCGTCCGCTGACTTTTCCCAGCGACCCTCGTGCAGGGCGGCGCTCTTCTCGGTGAGCCTCCGGGTGAGCGTGATCATCTCCGCCAGCGCCATCTCGACCACGCTGCGGGTGTTCGAGAAAGGCGCGTTGAACACCGCGACGCCGCGGTGCGACGCGCACCCGAGATCGATCTGGTTCGTACCGATGCAAAAGGCTCCCACCGCCAGCAGGTCGGGCGCCGCGAGGAGCACGCGCTCGTCCAGCTGGGTCTTGGAACGGATGCCGAGCAGGTGGACGCCCGCCAGCCGCTCGGTCAGCGCCCGCGCGGGCAGGGCGCCGCGGACGGTGTCGACCTCGACGCCGGCCGTCGACAGGACCTCGGCCGCGTCGTGGTGCACGTTCTCCAGCAGCAGCGCCTTCACGCGTCCCATCATCGCGCCGGGGCCGGTCTTGCCGGCGGCGGGTCTGTTCGCTGGGACGGCTCGGCGTCGCTGCGTACGCACCGGGCGGTACCGGAGCCACCCAGTCGGCCCGGCGTGAGCACGGACTGCCGCGACATGTCGTAGCGCACTCGTAGGCTGACGTCCGTGCCCGACCCTGCGACCTACCGGCCCGCCCCCGGGGCCATCCCGGAGTCGCCGGGCGTCTACCGCTTCACTGACCGGCACGGTGCCGTCGTGTACGTCGGCAAGGCCAAGTCGCTGCGCCCCCGGCTGTCGTCGTACTTCCAGGACCTGGCCCACCTGCATCCCCGCACGCAGCAGATGGTCACCACCGCGGCGCACGTGGACTGGACGGTGGTGTCCACCGAGGTCGAGGCGCTCCAGCTGGAGTACACCTGGATCAAGCAGTACGACCCGCGCTTCAACGTCAAGTATCGCGACGACAAGTCCTACCCGTGGCTGGCGGTGACCCTGTCCGAGGAGTTCCCGCGAGTCATGGTCGGTCGCGGGCCTCGCCGCAAGGGCACCCGCTACTTCGGGCCGTACAGCCACGCCTGGGCGATCCGCGAGACCGTCGACCTGCTGCTGCGGGTCTTCCCGATGCGCTCGTGCTCCAACGGCGTCTTCCGCCGCTCCGCCCAGGTGGGCCGGCCGTGCCTGCTCGGCTACATCGGCAAGTGCGCGGCGCCCTGCGTGGGCCGCGTCGACGCCGTCGAGCACCGGGCCATCGTCGACGACTTCTGCTCGTTCCTCGCCGGCCAGACCACCGCGTACGTCAAGCGGCTCGAGGCGCAGATGCGCGAGGCCGCCGCCGAGCAGGAGTACGAGCGCGCCGCCCGGCTGCGTGACGACATCGGCGCGCTCGAGCGGGCCATGGAGAAGAACGCGGTGGTGCTCGGCGACGGCACCGACGCCGACGTCGTGGCGCTGGTCGAGGACCCGCTCGAGGCTGCCGTACAGATCTTCACCGTGCGAGGCGGCCGCATCCGGGGGCAGCGCGGCTGGGTGGCCGACAAGGTCGACGACGCCGACACCGGCGACCTCGTCGAGCGGGCCTTGCTGACCCTGTACGACGGGGAGTCCGCCGCAGGTATTCCCCGCGAGGTGCTGGTGCCGGTGCTCCCCGACGACTCCTCGGCCCTGGCGCAGTTGCTCACCCAGCGCCGGGGAGGCCGGGTGTCGATCCGCGTACCGCAACGTGGCGACAAGCGGTCGCTGCTGGAGACAGTGAAACGCAACGCCCAGCAGTCGTTGGCCACGCACAAGACCAAGCGGGCCAGCGACCTCACCACCCGCAACCGGGCGTTGGAAGAGATCCAACAGGTGCTCGGCCTGCCCGCGGCGCCGCTGCGCATCGAGTGCTACGACGTGTCCAACCTGCAGGGCAGGGAGGTGGTCGCGTCCATGGTCGTGTTCGAGGACGGTCTGCCCCGCAAGAGCGAGTACCGCCGCTTCGTCATTCGTGGCGTCGACGGTCAGAACGATGTCGCGGCCATGCACGAGACCCTCACGCGGCGCTTTCGCCGCCTGCTCGACGAGCGAGCCAAGAGCGGAGCTCCCGACGTGTACGGCGGGGACCAGGACGACGGCCCGCTGCTCGTCGACCCCACCACCGGCCGGCCCCGGTCCTTCGCCTACGCCCCCGGCCTCGTGGTGGTCGACGGCGGAGCGCCGCAGGCGGCGGCGGCTCAGCGGGCCCTCGACGAGCTCGGCGTCGACGACGTCCCGGTGTGTGGCCTGGCGAAGCGGCTGGAGGAGGTATGGGTGCCCGGGCAGGAGGATCCCGTCGTCCTGCCGCGCACCAGCGAGGGGCTGTACCTGCTGCAGCGCGTGCGAGACGAGGCGCACCGCTTCGCCATCGCCCACCACCGGGGCCGGCGCTCCCGCAGCATGGTCGAGTCCGCCCTCGACGACGTGCCGGGGCTGGGGGAGGTGCGCCGCAAGGCCGTCCTGCGCGAGTTCGGTTCGCTCAAGCGTCTGCGCGGAGCCGGCGTCGACGACGTAGCCGCTGTCCCCGGCATCGGCCGGCGTACGGCTGAGGCGGTCGTCGCGGCGCTGGCCGCATCGACCGGCCCGCCGCCCGGCGCCGCGCCGGGTGCTGCGTCCCGCACCCCGGCGGGTGGTGTGCCCGCCGTGAACACCGCCACCGGTGAGCTGCTCGACGACCACGGCGACCGCGACCACCACGGCGACCACGGCGACCACGACCACCACGTCGACCACGGCGACTACGACCACAACGACGACGACCCGCCGCCGCCCCGCCTCGTCGACGTCGGCGCTCGTCCACGCGAGCCGGGAGCGCACTGATGGGCGGAGTGTGCGAGCTGGTCGTCGTGAGCGGCATGACCGGTGCCGGCCGCAGCACGGCGGCCAAGGCCCTCGAGGACCTGGGGTTCTTCGTCATCGACAACCTGCCCCCGCAGCTGCTGCACCGGGTGGTCGAGCTGGTCGGCGGCCACGGCGAGGAAGGCCAGCGGCTCGCCGTCGTCGTCGACGCTCGGTCGCGGTGGTTCTTCACCGAGCTGGCCGGGGCGCTGCGTACGTTGCACGAGCGTGGACCGCGACCCTCCGTCCTGTATCTCGAGGCGTCCGACGAGGTGCTCGTGCGTCGGCAGGAAGCCGCCCGGCGGCCGCACCCGCTGCAGGCGGGCGCGGGACTGCTCGAGGGCATCGTGGCCGAGCGGGAGCTGCTGGCCCCGCTGCGGGGCGATGCCGACGTGGTGGTCGACACCACCCACCTCAACGTGCACCAGCTCGCCGCGCGCATCGCCACTGCGTTCGCCAACCCGTCCGACACCGACCTGCGCGCCACCGTCATGTCCTTCGGCTTCAAGTACGGCATCCCGGTCGACGCCGACATGGTGGCCGACATGCGGTTCCTGCCCAACCCGTTCTGGGTGCCCGGGCTGCGGCACCAGACCGGTCTCGACCCGGCGGTCCGCGACTACGTGGTGGGCCAGCCGGACGCGTCCGCCTTCCTCGACGAGTACGAGCATCTGCTGGCCACGCTGACCGGCGGGTTCGTCCGCGAGGGCAAGAGGTTCGTCGCGGTCGCGATCGGCTGCACCGGCGGCAAGCACCGCAGCGTCGCCATGACCGAGCTGCTCGGTGAACGTCTGCGCGCGCGGGGCGTCGAGACCCTCGTCGTGCATCGCGACCTGGGTCGCGAGTGAGTCCCCTCGGCCCCGGTGAGCGCGGGCTGCTTCGCCCCCGGCCCGAGCCGCGGGTCGTGGCCCTCGGCGGAGGGCACGGGCTGGCCGCCTCGCTGTCGGCTCTTCGGCGCATCACCCCGCACCTCACCGCGGTGGTGACCGTCGCCGACAACGGCGGCTCCTCGGGCCGCTTGCGCGAGGAGCTCGACGTGCTCCCGCCCGGCGACTTGCGCATGGCCCTGGCGGCACTGTGCGGCGACGACGAGTGGGGACGTACCTGGGCAGACGTGCTGCAACACCGCTTCCACAGCAGCGGCGCCCTCCACGACCACGCCGTGGGCAACCTGCTGATCGTGGCGCTGTGGCAGCTGCTCGGTGAGCACGTCGACGGCCTCGACCTCGTCGGGCGGCTGCTGGGCGCGCACGGGCGCGTGCTGCCGATGGCGGCGGTACCGCTGGACATCGCCGCGCATGTCGAGGACCTGCCCGGTCGCCCGGGGACCGTCGAGGTCGTACGCGGTCAGGTGCAGGTGGCCTCCACCGCCGGTCACGTCCTCGGGGTGGCGCTCGAGCCGCCCGACCCGCCGGTGTGCCCGGAGGCGGCCGCGGCGGTCCGGGCGGCAGACGTCGTCGTGGTCGGGCCCGGCTCATGGTTCACCAGCGTCATCCCCAACCTGCTGGTCCCCGGCCTCCTGCAGGCACTGCTCGACACATCGGCCCGTCGGGTGGTGGTGCTCAACCTCGCGCAGCAGCCGGGCGAGACCAGCGGATTCTCCGCGGAGACCCATCTGGACGTGCTCGGCTCGCACGCACCGGAGCTGGCGATCGACGTGGTGCTGGCCGACCCCAGCAGCATCACCGACCGGCCTCGCCTGGAGGAAGCGGCGGCCGCGCTCGGCGGACGCCTGGTGATCGCCGACGTTGCCGTCGGCGACGGCAGCCCGCGACACGACCCGTTGCGGCTGGCGGCGGCCCTGGAGCCGGTCGTCCGCCAGCTCGCGTGAGTGGGTGCGGTCGCTGGTCGCGTGGTCGTTGGTCGCGTGGTCGCTGGTCATCGACCGCTAGCCCCGTGGACGCCACTCACGCCGACCCCTGGCCCGCCCGGGACACCAGCCCCCGTGAGCCGCAACTCATACCCGGGTGGTAGTTGTATACAAACTGTGCGTGATCGAGTTCCGACAGCGGACCGGGGCCGTCGGCTCGACCGGGGGACTAGCACCACCACGCATCAGCACTAGAGTGAGCGACTCCACCGAAGGTGCACAAACCGGAGATCAGGTCGAGCTCCACGGAACTCGGGGACGGGAACGAACGTATGGCGATGACGGCACAGGTCAAGTCTGAGCTCGCCAGCACCGAGGTGACACGGTCCTGCTGCCGCAAGGCGGAAGTCTCCTCGATGTTGCGCTTCGCCGGGGGGCTGCACATCGTCGCCGGGCGCATCGTGGTCGAGGCCGAGCTCGACACCGGCGCGGCCGCCCGCCGCCTGCGCCGCGACATCGCCGAGGTGTACGGGCACAGCAGCGAGGTGTCGGTGCTGACCGGCGGCGGCCTGCGCAAGGGCACCCACTACGTCTTGCGGGTCGTCAAGGACGGGGAGGCGCTGGCACGCCAGACCGGTCTCCTCGACGGGCGCGGACGACCGGTCCGTGGTCTGCCGCCCCAAGTGGTGTCCGGGGGCAGCTGCGACTCCGCCGCGGCATGGCGAGGGGCTTTCCTCGCGCACGGCTCGCTGACCGAGCCGGGGCGTTCGTCGGCCCTGGAGGTCACGTGCCCGGGTCCGGAGGCGGCGTTGGCGCTCGTCGGTGCCGCGCGTCGCTTGCACATCCCGGCCAAGGCCCGCGAGGTGCGCGGCGTCGACCGGGTCGTGATCCGAGACGGTGAAGCCATCGCCGCGCTGCTGACCCGGCTAGGTGCCCACGAGTCCCTGCTGGCCTGGGAGGAGCGGCGGATGCGGCGCGAAGTGCGGGCCACCGCCAACCGGCTGGCCAACTTCGACGACGCCAACCTACGTCGCTCCGCGCGTGCCGCGGTGGCCGCCGGTGCGCGGGTCGCCCGAGCGCTCGAGCTGCTCGGTGACGACGTGCCCGACCACCTGCAGCTGGCCGGCACCCTCCGGGTCGAGCACAAGCAGGCGAGCCTCGAGGAGCTCGGTCAGCTGCACGACCCGCCGCTGACCAAGGACGCCATCGCCGGCCGCATCCGCCGGTTGCTGGCGATGGCCGACAAGCGGGCGGCCGACCTCGGCGTACCGGACACCGAGGCCAGCCTGACCGCGGAGATGCTCGCCGACTGACCGGGGCCGGGGCAGCGAGCACCGTTCGTACGGGCCCGGGCACCGGCCAAGGGTCCGCCGGGCAGCCGCCAAGGGTCCGCCGGGCAGCCGCTAAGGTCGGGTTCGGGCCATGGCGCCCTCGCACCGTCCCCCGTACAAGGAGCCTGATCTTCGTGACCGTACGTGTCGGCATCAACGGCTTCGGCCGCATCGGCCGCAACTTCTACCGCGCCGTCGTCAGCTCCGGCGCCGACATCGAGGTCGTCGCTTTCAACGACCTGGGTGATGACGACACCCAGGCGCACCTGCTGAAGTACGACTCGGTCCTGGGCCGCTTCCCCGGTGAGGTCTCGGTGACCGACAAGGGCGTCCAGGTCGACGACCAGCTCATCACCTCGCTCGCCGAGCGCGACCCCGCTCAGCTGCCGTGGGGTGACCTGGGCGTCGACGTGGTGCTCGAGGGTACCGGCTTCTTCACCGACGCGACCAAGGCGCGCGCCCACCTCGACGGCGGGGCACGCAAGGTGATCATCACCGCGCCGGCGAAGAACGAGGACGTCACGATCGTCATGGGCGTCAACCACGACCAATACGACCCGGATCGGCACGCCATCATCTCCAACGCGTCGTGCACCACCAACTGCCTCGCGCCGATGGCCAAGGCGCTGCACGACTCGGTGGGCATCGAGAGCGGGCTGATGACCACGATCCACGCCTACACCCAGGACCAGAACCTGCAGGACGGGCCGCACAAGGACCTGCGCCGGGCCCGGGCGGCCGCGCTCAACGTGGTGCCCACGTCGACCGGCGCCGCCAAGGCCATCGGCCTGGTGCTGCCGGCGCTGAAGGGCAAGCTGGACGGCTACGCCCTTCGCGTGCCCGTACCCACCGGGTCGGCCACCGACCTGACCATCACCGCCGGCCGTGAGACGTCGGTGCAGGAGGTCAACGACATCGTCCGCGAGGCGGCCGAGGGCCCGCTGGCCGGCTACCTGCGCTACACCGAGGACCCGATCGTGTCCACCGACATCGTCACCGACCCGGCGTCGTGCATATTCGACGCGGGGCTCACCAAGGCGCTCGGCACCCAGGTCAAGGTCGTCGGCTGGTACGACAACGAGTGGGGCTACTCCAACCGGCTCGTCGACGTGGTCCGGCTCGTCGGCGACTCGCTGTGAGCCGGTGGCGAGCGACCCGGTGAGCGAGGAGAGCCTCCGCACGATCGACGACCTCGGTGACCTGAGCGGCCGGCGCGTGCTGGTCCGTAGCGACCTCAACGTGCCCCTGGACGGTGACCGGATCACCGACGACGGGCGGGTGCGGGCCAGTGTGCCCACCCTCGCCACGCTGCGCGACGCCGGTGCCCGCGTCATCGTGACCGCGCACCTCGGCCGGCCCAAGGGCACTCCCGACCCGCGCTACTCGCTGCGGCCGGTAGCCGGACGGCTCGCGGAGCTGCTCGGCTCGCAGGTGGCGTTCGCCGCCGACACGGTGGGAGACGACGCGAAGCGGACTGTCGCCGGGCTCGCCGACGGTCAGGTCGCGCTGCTGGAGAACGTCCGCTTCGAGCCGGGCGAGACCGCCAAGGACGATGGTGAGCGGGCTGCGCTCGCCGACCGCCTCGCCGACCTGGCCGACGTCTTCGTCTCCGACGGGTTCGGCGTCGTGCACCGCAAGCAGGCCAGCGTCTACGACGTTGCCCAGCGGCTGCCCCACGCCGCGGGCCGGCTGATGCTGACCGAGGTGGAGGTGCTGCGCCGGCTCACCGACCCGGTACGCCCGTACGCTGTCGTGCTCGGCGGGTCGAAGGTCTCCGACAAGCTCGGGGTCATCGCCAGCCTGCTCGAGCAGGCCGACACGCTGCTGATCGGTGGAGGCATGGTCTTCACGTTCCTGGCCGCACAGGGCCACGAGGTGGGCGCCTCGCTGCTCGAGCGCGACCAGCTCGACACCGTCCGCGGCTACCTCGACACCGCACGCGAGCGCGGCGTCCGCATCGTGCTCCCGACCGACGTGGTGGTGGCACCCGCGCTGGCTGCCGACGTCGCGACGCAGATCGTGTCCGCCGACGGCATGCCGAGCGACCAGATCGGCCTCGACATTGGCCCGGCCGCCGCCGCCGAGTTCGCCGAGGTGATCAGGGCCGCTCGTACCGTGTTCTGGAACGGGCCGATGGGGGTGTTCGAGCTGGCGCCCTTCGCGGCCGGTACCCAGGTTGTCGCGCAGGCGCTCACCGAGGTCGACGGGCTCTCCGTGGTCGGCGGAGGCGACTCGGCGGCCGCGGTTCGCATCCTCGGCTTCCGAGACGACCAGTTCGGCCACATCTCCACCGGCGGGGGAGCGAGCCTGGAGTACCTCGAGGGCCGCCGCCTACCTGGCATCGACGTCTTGACGGAGCCCATCCGATGACCCGCACACCGTTGATGGCCGGCAACTGGAAGAGCAATCTCAACCACCACGAGGCCGTGGTGCTGGTGCAGAAGCTCTCCTGGATCCTGTCGGACAAGAAGCACGACCCGGCCCGCTCCGAGGTGGTCGTGCTGCCGCCGTTCACCGACCTGCGCAGCGTCCAGACCCTCGTCGACGGCGACCGGCTGCCGATCCGGTACGGCGCGCAGGACGTCTCGCCGCACGAGCAGGGTGCCTACACCGGAGACATCGCGGCCAGCATGCTGGCCAAGCTCGGTTGCCGCTACGTCACCGTCGGTCACTCCGAGCGGCGTGCGTACCACGGGGAGGACGACACCCGCGTCAACGCCAAGGCGCACCGCGTGGTCGACGGCGGCATGACCCCGATCATTTGCGTGGGGGAGGGTCGCGAGGAGCGCCAGTCCGGTGACCAGCTGGACCACACCGTCGGCCAGCTCGACGCTGCCCTCGCCGGCTTCGACACCTCGCAGGTGGCGTCGTTCGTGGTGGCGTACGAGCCGGTGTGGGCCATCGGCACGGGTGAGGTGGCCACCCCCGACGACGCGCAGGAGGTCGTCGCGGCCTTGCGTGCGCACGTGCGTCACCGCTACGAGGCCGACGCCGCCGACGGGTTGCGTATCCTGTACGGCGGGTCGGTGAAGGCGACGAACGTCGCCGGGCTGATGGATCAGCCCGACATCGACGGCGCGCTCGTCGGCGGGGCCAGCCTGCAGGTCGACGAGTTCGCCGGGATTTGCCGGTTCTACCAGCTGCCGGCCGACCTGCCGATCCGTTAGGAGTGCTCGTGGAGCTGTTGTTCTCGGTCCTGCTCATCGTCACCAGCGGTCTGCTCATCCTGCTCGTGCTGCTGCACAAGGGGCGCGGCGGCGGCTTGTCGGACATGTTCGGGGGCGGCGTCTCGAGCGGTCTCGGTGGCTCGTCGGTGGCCGAGCGCAACCTCGACCGGATCACCGTCGGCATCGGCCTCGTCTGGGCGCTCAGCGTGATCGCCCTCGGACTGCTGTTGAAGCTCGGCGGTTGATCCTCCGGCGGGAGGACGGCCTTCGTGGGGTCTGGGAAGGGAGATCGTTGACCGCTTCCGTTAGTGGAAGTCGGGATCCGGCTTCCACGTGCGCCGGAAGCGTGCAGCCGGTCCGGGCTGTGGACGGCGACCTGGTGGTCCGGTGCGCGCGTACACTAGCCACGGCTGACCGATCGCGTCGGCGACTGGCTCCGGGTGCCATGATTTGTTCCCCCGGTTGATGACCGGGACACGACTCAGACGAGACGCAAGGAGAGCCAACGTGGCCGGTGGCAGCGCCATCCGGGGCAGCCGGGTCGGGGCCGGGCCGATGGGGGAGGCCGAGCGCGGTGACGCCGCACCTCGGCAGCGGGTGTCGTACTTCTGCTCGCGCGGGCACGAGACGCAGCCGAGCTTCGCGGTAGACGCAACGGTGCCTGACAGGTGGGACTGTCCGCGCTGTGGCCTGCCCGCCAACCGGGATCTCGACAACCCGCCGCCCGCACCGAGGATCGAGCCGTACAAGACCCACCTCGCCTACGTGAAGGAGCGCCGCTCGGAGAGTGAGGCGGAGGAAATCCTCGACGAGGCGCTGTCCACCTTGCGTGCGCGCCGCAAGAGCGGCGACGTCGTCTTCTGAGTTCGGTTGGGGGACGCCCGCGGGTTGGGATGTCGACCGGGTGGCCGGTGACCTTAGACCTGCCGAGTGGCCCGATGTGGCGGTTCGAGAGCGCTTGCGGCCACCACACGGGGCCACTCGAGCGGGTCGCACGGGGCGACTTGAGCGGACGGGTCTAAGGCAGCTCGGCGGCGGCGGCGCGGTCGACGAACCACCGGGTCACCGAGACCCCGCGTGCACCGGCGCCCGGGGTCTGCGAGACGTCCCCGCCGGCGTACGCCCGCGCCACCGCATCAGCCTTGTCCTCGCCGGTGACCACGAACCACACCTCCCGCCCGGTCAACAGTGCCGGCATCGTCATCGACAGCCGGACGGGCGGCGGCTTGGGGGAGTCGGGCTCGACGACCACGTCGATCGCACCGATGTGCAGGGTGTCGTGGCCGGGGAATAGCGACGCGACGTGCCCGTCGGGGCCCAGCCCCAGCATCACCAGGTCGAAGCCGGTATCCGCCGCCGGTCGCACCTCGGCGGCGTGCGCGGTGGCCGCCTCGACCGCGCGGCCCGCCGCCTCCGGACCCTCTCCCGCACCGGACGGATCAGGGTCGGCCGGCATCGGGTGTACGCGGGCGGGGTCCAGGTCGACGTGGTCGAGCAGCGCGTCGCGGGCCTGCGTCTCGTTGCGCTCGGCGTCACCGGACGGCAGGAAGCGTTCGTCTCCCCACCACACCTCCACTCGTGACCAGTCGACGTCGTCGACCCCGGGCGCGTCGAGCACAGCGGCATGGATCTTCGCGGCGATGGTGCCGCCGGTGAGGACCACCGACGGCACGGCGCCCTCGGCCTGTCGGTCGCGTACGAGCGCCACCAGCCGTTCGGCCACGTCGGCTGCCAGGGCGTCCGGCGAGTCGTGCGCCACCAGGTCGTCGGTCATCTGCTGAGCACCTCCACGAGTCGAGCCACCGCGAGGCCGGCGATCATCGCCCGAGCACCTCTTGCACCTGCGCCAGTCCGGTGTCGTGGTCGCGCAGGTGCAGCCGCAGCACCGGCCGGCCGTGCTCGGCCAGCACCTGGGCGTCGCCCGCGGCCTGGGCGGCGATGAACTCGCCGAACGAGAACGGGCGACCCGGCACGTCCAGGTCCTCGTGCGGTTCGGTCGTCACCTGCAGGTAGACCCCCACCTCCGGGCCACCCTTGTGGTACTGCCCGGTGGAGTGCAGGAACCGCGGGCCCCAGCCAAACGTCACCGGCCGTCCGGTACGCCGGGCCAGCGCCGGTCGTACGCCCGCGAGGTCGGCGTCAGCGGCACGGTCGAGGTAGGCCATCACCGCCAGGTAGCCGGCGTCGGCGTCGAGCCGGTCGAGAAGTGCGTCGACGGCAGCCGTCAGCGAGTCGACACCGTCCAGGAGCCCGTCGGTCGCGCGCAACTCGACCGCGCCGTCGGTGAGCTGCGGCGGCTCTGCCGAGGTCTGCTCGTCGAGCATGCCGCGCGCGGCCGCCTTGGCGCTCTCCACGTCGGGCTGGTCGAACGGGTTGATGCCGAGGATGTGGCCCGCGACCGCGACGGCGAACTCCCACAGCAGCAGCTGTGCACCGAGGGGCCCCTCGACGGTCGCCCCGTAGCCTGACACCGGACGCAGGGAGTCCAGAGCCGAGTCGGGGCCGTACGCCACCAGCACACTGTCGGCGGTGCTGGGATCGACGTTGGGCGCGCCGACTCCCTCGACGACCACGGGCAGCAGGCCGCGCCCGAGCTTGCCGGTCGACTCCGCGACGAGCTGCTCGGTCCAGTCGCCGAAACCCGGGTACGGCGAGCCCGCGTCGGCGAGCACGAGCTTGTCGACACCCTGGGTCGCAGCGAGGCCGAGCAGCCCGCCGAGCCGCAGCCCGAGGTTGTCGGCGAAGTCGTGGCCGAGCGCGACCCGGGCCGCCGCCGCCTCGTCGAGCAGGGCGCCCAGGTCGACCCCGGCCAGCCCGCTCGGCACGAGACCGAACGCGGTCAGCGCGGAGTAGCGGCCACCCACGTCGGGGTCGGCGTTGAACACGGTGTAGCCGGCTTCACGGGCCTGCTCGTCGAGCGGAGACCCCGGATCGGTCACCACGACGATGCGCTGCGTCGGGTCGATTCCGGAACCGGCGAAGGCCTGCTCGTACGCCCGCCGCTGGCTGTCGGTCTCCACCGTCGAGCCCGACTTGCTCGACACCACCACGACGCTGCGCTCGAGCCGGTCCTGCAGCGCAGTGCGGACGTAGTCGGGGTCGGAGGAGTCGAGCACCATCAGCCCGACCCCGGCCGCCTCGCACAGCACCTCCGGCGCCAGCGACGAGCCGCCCATGCCGCACAGCACCACGTGGACGACCCCCTCGCCGTGCAACCGGTCACGCAGCTGCTCGATCGGCTCGACGAGGTCACGAGACGCCTCGGCGAGGTCCACCCACGCGAGCCGCTTGGCCGCCTCCTCGCGTGCGTCCTCACCCCACAGGGTGGGGTCTTGTGCGGCGATGCGGGAGGCGACCTCGTCGGCGACGAGCCGCTCGACGCAGTCGGCGTACGCCTGCTCGTCGGGGTAGCCGGCGAACAGCTCGACGCCCGCGTCCGGGTCCGTCGCGGTGCTCCAGTTCGTCACTGCGTCCGGGTCCGTTGCGGTGCTCCAGTCGGTCACGCCTGCTGGTCCTCGTCCTCGAGCTGGCCGCGGACGGTGTCGAGCAGCTCCAGCCACGACTTCTCGAACTTCTCGACCCCCTCGCGCTCGAGCGCGGCGATCACGTCGTCGTATTCGATGCCGAGGCCGGCGAGCCGGTCGAGTACGTCGCGGGCGTCGTCGTAGCGGGTGGTGACCTGGTCTCCGGCGATCTCGGCGTGGTCGGCGGTGGCCTCGATGGTGCTCTCGGGCATCGTGTTGACCGTGTTCGGCGCGACCAGCTCGGTGACGTACATGGTGTCGGGCAGGTCAGGGTCCTTCACCGAGGTCGAGGCCCACAGCGGGCGCTGGCGGTGCGCGCCAGCCGCCTCCAGGCGCTGCCAGCGCTCGGAGGCGATCACCTTCTCGTACCGCTCGTAGGCCAGGCGGGCGTTGGCGACCGCGGCCTTGCTGCGCAGCGCCTTCGCCTCCTCGGTGCCGAGGTCGTCGAGGCGCTTGTCGACCTCGGTGTCGACCCGGCTGACGAAGAACGACGCGACCGACTCGATCGTGGACAGGTCGATGTCGGCCTCCTGCGCCTTCTCCAGCCCGCTCAGGTACGCGTCCATCACCTCGTCGTAGCGGTCGAGCCCGAAGATCAGGGTCACGTTGACGCTGATGCCCTGCCCGATCGTCTCGGTGATCGCGGGCATACCTTCGAGCATCGCCGGGATCTTGATCAGCGTGTTCGGCCGGTCCACCAGCCACCACAGCGCTCGGGCCTCGGCGACGGTCGCCCGGGTGTCGTGCGCCAGGCGCGGGTCGACCTCGATCGACACCCGGCCGTCGACGCCGTCGGTGCGGTCGTACACCGGGCGCAGCACGTCGGCGGCCCACCGGATGTCGTAGGTGGTGATGGAGCGGACCGCCTCCTCCAGGTCGACCCCGCGGGTGCGCAGGTCGCCGAGCTGCACGGCGTAGTCGTCGGCCTCGTCGAGCGCCTTGGCGAAGATGGTCGGGTTCGACGTGACACCGACCACCCCGTACTCCTCGATGAGGGTGTCGAGGCCGCCGCCGGACAGGCGGCTGCGAGAGATGTCGTCGAGCCAGACCGAGACGCCTTCGTCGGACAGCTGCTGCAGTGGCTTGCTGGTCATGGGTCCCTCTTCCGGTAGTGGGTCCTGGGTTGGTCAGGGGGCGTCGGGGTTGTCGCCGGGACCGACCGGCCCGGCCGGCCGGGCGACGACGGGCACGGGGTGGTCGCCGGTCTGCGCGGCAGCCTCGATCGAGTCGCGTGCGGCCTGGGCGACCGCCTCACCGGTGAAGCCGAAGGCGTCGTACAACGTCTGGTAGTCGGCCGAGGCGCCGTAGTGCTCGAGGGCGACACAGCGGCCGGCGTCACCGACCACCTCGCGCCACCCCAACGCGACACCGGCCTCGACGCTCACCCGAGCCCGTACGTGCGGGGGCACGACGGAGTCGCGGTAGTCCGAGCTCTGCGCGTCGAACCACTCCCGGCACGGCATCGACACCACCCGGGCCGCCACCCGGTCGGCGGCCAGCAGGTCACGGGCCTGCACGGCGTACTGCACCTCCGAGCCGGTGGCGACGAGGACGACATCGGGCTCGCCGTCGGTGTCGAGCAGCACGTAGCCGCCGCGCGCGACGGCCTCGGTGCTCGCGTAGCCGTCTCGCTCGCGGGGGAAGACCGGGACGTTCTGCCGGGACAGGATCAGCCCGGCCGGGCGGTCGATGTGCTCGAGCACCGCGCGCCAGGCGGCGACGGTCTCGTTGGCGTCGGCCGGGCGCACCACGTCGAGGCCGGGGATGGCCCGCAGCGCGGCGAGGTGCTCCACCGGCTGGTGGGTGGGACCGTCCTCGCCGAGCCCGATCGAGTCGTGAGTCCACACGTAGGTGACAGCGATCTCCATCAGCGCGGCCAGCCGCACCGCGGGGCGCATGTAGTCGCTGAAGGTGAGGAACGTGCCGCCGTACGGGCGGGTGCCGGAGTGCAGGGCGATGCCGTTGAGCACCGCGCCCATCGCGTGCTCGCGGATGCCGAAGTGCAGCACGCTGCCGAACCAGTCGCCCTCGAACTTCTTGGTGGAGAACTGCGGCGGGATGAACGAGCGCTGTCCGTCGGGCGTGGTGTTGTTGGAGCCGGCGAGGTCGGCCGAACCGCCCCACAGCTCGGGCAGCAGGGGGGCCAGCGCGGTGAGCACCTCACCGCTGGCCTTGCGGGTGGCCATGCCCTTCTCGTCTGCGTCGAAGGTGGGCAGCGCGTCGGTCCACCCGTCCGGCAGCCGCATGTCGGCGATGCGGTCGAACAGCTCCTTGCGCTCGCCGGCGCCGGCCGCCCACTCGTCGAACGCCCGCTGCCAGGCCTGCTTGGCCTGCCGGCCGCGCTCGACCGCCTCGCGGGTGTGCTCGAGCACCTCGTCGTCAACGACGAAGGTGGCCTCGGGATCCATGCCGAGCACCTTCTTGGTCTCGGCGACCTCGTCCGCGCCGAGCGCGGACCCGTGCGCGGCGCCGGTGTTCTGCGCCGACGGCGCGGGCCAGGCGATGATCGTGCACAGCCTGATGAAGCTGGGCCGGTCGGTGACGCGGCGGGCCTGCGCGAGCGCGTCGTACAGCGCCTGCACGTCCTCTTCGTAACGCTGCCCGTCGTTGGTCCAGTCGACGGTCTGCACGTGCCAGCCGTAGCCCTCGTAGCGCGTCGCGACGTCCTCGCTGAACGCGACGTCGGTGTCGTCCTCGATCGAGATCTTGTTGGCGTCGTAGATCATGGTGAGGTTGCCGAGCTTCTGGTGGCCGCCCAGCGACGACGCCTCGCCGGAGACGCCTTCCTCCATGTCACCGTCGGAGGCGATCACGTAGACGTCGTGGTCGAACAGGCCCTCGTCCAGCGGCGCGTCGGGAGTCAGCAGACCGTGTCGGCGCCGGGCCGCCATCGCCATGCCGACGGCGTTGCCGACGCCTTGCCCGAGCGGACCGGTCGTCACCTCGACGCCGGTGGTGTGCCCGTGCTCGGGGTGTCCGGGGGTCTTGCTGCCCCACGTGCGCAGGCCCTTCAGGTCGTCCAGCTCGAGGCCGTACCCGGCGAGGAAGAGCTGGATGTAGAGGGTGAGGCTGGTGTGCCCTGCCGACAGCACGAACCGGTCCCGGGCCGGCCAGCCCGCGTCGTCGGGCGCGTGGCGCATCACCTTCTGGAAGAGCAGGTACGCCGCGGGCGCCAGGCTCATCGCCGTACCCGGGTGTCCGTTACCGACCTTCTCCACCGAGTCCATGGCCAGGGTTCGTACCGTGTCGACGGCTCGGTCGTCGAGGTCGGTCCACTCCAGCGGCGGCAGCTCGCGGGGACGGGTGGCGTCGGCGCTTGTCACGGGGGCTGCTCCTGCCTGGGACCGGCTGGTGGGCCCCTCGGGTACGGGTCGGTGCGTCCGTCGTCCGGTGGCTGCTGCCCCGCCCCGACAGTCCGGCTGGCTGGCGGTGGTCAGGTGCGGCAGGAAGCGGCACCGACCGACCATGCGAGCCTATCGCCGGGCGCCGGGAACGCTGCAAGTGCCAGGGCGCCGGATGACAACCACGTACCCGCTTGGCGCTGGTGTACCCGTCCGACTGCGGGTGAACTGCGGGCCTACACTCGGTCGACGTGACCTCCGCCCCGGCTGCGTCCGTGCCCACCGGCGCCACGGCGGTCGGCTCGTCGTCGGCGGCTCCCGGGCGCCACCGCGGCCGGCTCGACGTGCTCGCTGCGTACGTCGCCCTGACCAAGCCGCGCATCATCGAGCTGCTGCTGCTCACCACGGTGCCGGTGATGTTCCTGGCCAGCCGAGGGGTGCCCGACCTGTGGCCGGTGGTGGCCACGGTGACCGGGGGGACACTGTCCGCCGGCAGCGCCAACGTCCTCAACTGCGTCGTCGACGCCGACATCGACCAGCAGATGCGCCGGACGCGGCGTCGTCCGCTGCCGCGCCACCTGGTCTCGAACCGGGCGGCTCTCGTCTTCGGGCTGGTGCTCGGGTTCGGCTCCACGGTGTGGTTGGGCCTGCTGGTGAACTGGCTGTCGGCGTCGCTGGCGCTGACCGCGAACGTCTTCTACGTCGTCGGCTACACGATGGTGCTCAAGCGGCGTACCAGCCAGAACATCGTGTGGGGCGGTGCCGCCGGCTGCTTTCCCGCGCTGATCGGCTGGACCTCGGTGACCGGTGAGTTGGCGTGGACCCCGGTGCTGCTGTTCCTGGTGGTGTTCTTCTGGACCCCCCCGCACTTTTGGTCGCTGGCCATCCGGTACCGCGAGGACTACGCCCGCGCCCGCGTGCCGATGCTGCCGGCGGTGGCTCCCGCTCGCGTGGTCGCGCGCACGATCGTCGTCTACTCCTACGTGATGGTGGTGACCTCGCTGGTGGTGTGGCCGGTCGACGGCACCAGCTGGTTCTACCCCGTCGTGGCGACGTTGCTCGGTGCGGCATTCACGGTCGAGGCGCACCTGTTACACCGGCGGGCGCGGCGTACCGAGGAGCTCGCCCGGCTCGCGCCGATGCGGCTCTTCCACGGCAGCAACACCTACCTGGCGCTGCTCTTCGTCGCGCTGGCGATCGACCCGTTCCTGCGCTGACCGTCGCGCCGGGGCTCCGCCTGGATGCCGCCCTCGACCGGCCACGCACGCCTCAGTGGTCACACCCGCCACAGGCGTCTCGTCCGCCGGCGGGGCTGTCCCGTCATGTGAGCGAACGACCCCGGCGACAACTTTTTGGATCGTCACTACCCAAAGTAGGTAACACATGACATAGAGTCATCCTGCAACCGACCGGGAGGAACCTCCGACATGGGTCGGGAAGCCGCATTCGAGGACGGACCTCGCATGTGCTCACCGGACGATGCAGGAGGTGCCGCAACGAGGCTTCCCCCGGAAGGGAACCGTTCAGCCGACCCCGCCCGGGGCCATCGGAGACTTGTGTCAAGAAAGGGCATCATCCATGTTGGACAACCGCCACCTGAGGGCCGCCATGGCCTGCTTCGCCGCCTCGGCTGTTGCCGTCGGCGGCTCCGCCACCCTCCTCGCAGCGCAGGTCGGCTCGGCCTCGAGCCACCGCGAGGCACCGCTGATCACCGCCGACCCGAAGGTCGACAACACCGACGTCTACGCGTTCGTCAGCCCGGACGCGCCGGACACCACGACGCTCATCGCCAACTGGATCCCCTTCGAGGAGCCTGATGGCGGCCCGAACTTCTACACCTTCGCCGAGGACGCCCAGTACGACATCAACATCGACAACAACGGCGACGCGAAGCCGGACATCACCTACCGGTGGACCTTCAAGACCAACGACAAGCGCGGCACCGACACGTTCTTGTACAACAACGGTCCGGTGACCTCGCTGAAGGACAAGAACCTGCTGGTCCGCCAGAGCTACACGCTGGAGAAGATCTCCGGCACGGCGGGGTCGACGCAGGTCCTGGCCAAGAACGCCCCAGTGGCGCCCTCGAACGTCGGACCGGCCTCCATGCCCAACTACCCCGGCCTGCGTGCCGCCGCCATCACCTCGCTCGACAACGGCGCGATGACGTTCGCCGGCCAGGCCGACGACCCGTTCTTCCTCGACCTGCGGGTCTTCGACCTGCTGTATGGCGGCGACCTGTCCGAGAGAGGGGTCGACACGCTGAGCGGGTACAACGTCAACTCCGTCGCGCTGCAGGTGCCGAGCAACGAGCTCACGACGGGAGGCGACCCGGTGGTCGGGGTCTGGAGCACCACCCAGCGACCGAGCATGCGGGTACAGAACGCGGACGGCACCCAGAAGTACAGCGGCAACATGGTCCAGGTCTCCCGCCTGGGCAACCCGCTGGTCAACGAGGTGGTCGTGCCAGCCGGCCTCAAGGACGCGTTCAACGCGCTCGCGCCGGCCAAGGACGCCTCGATCGCCCTGCTCGTCGAAAAGGTCAACGATCCCGAGGTGCCCAAGCTGATCGAGGCCATCTACGGGATCCCCGCACCGAAGACCCCTCGCGAAGACCTCTTCGCGATCTTCCTGACCGGCATCGAGGGCCTGAACAAGCCACAGGGCAAGGTCCAGCCGGCCGAGCTGCTGCGGCTTAACACCTCCATCGAGCCGTCTGCCGAGCCCAACCGGCTCGGCGTGCTCGGCGGTGACAACGCCGGCTTCCCCAACGGTCGTCGGCTCGCCGACGACGTGGTCGACATCGAGCTACAGGCTCTCGAGGGCGCCGTGCGTACCAACGAGCTCGTCGAGGCGCTCGCCGCCGGCGACAAGGTCGACGAGAACGACCTGCCGTTCGGCGAGACGTTCCCGTACCTCGCGCTGCCGTTCGGCGGTCCCAGCGGGGCACCCACCGGCGCCGTCGGGGCCGGTGGCGGCGGTACGGCCAAGCTGAACACACCGTCTGGCCGGGCCGACACGACGACGGCTCCGACCCGTCGGGACGCCGCAGTGCCCGCGTCAACCGACAGTGCCGTCCCGGTGCTGCCGGTGACCGGTGGCGTGCTGGGCCTGGTGCTGGCCGGTCTCGGTGTCGTGGTGTGGCGCCGGGGTCGTCTCGGGGCCGAGAGCTGACACGTGGGGATTCTGCCTGACGGGGCGGGAGGCGCGGTTCGCCGTGCCTCCCGCCCCACCCGGCACGGGGCCGCCGCTGGTCTGCTGTTCGTACTGGCCCTGGCGCTGGTGTCCTGGTCCGGGATGTCGGTCGCGGCCGACCGGCACGCCGGGCCGGCGCCACGAGAGTCCACGGGGCAGCCAGGCACGAGTCGAGTGCCAGCGTCTCGCGCGGCGTCGGATGCGGCCCAGCAGCCGGACTCTCCCACCTCCGACGGCAAGCAGTCGCCCGGCAAGCAGTCGCCCGGCAGGCAGTCGCCGGCCAAGAAGTCGCCCGGCAAGCAGTCGCCCGGCGAGAAGTCGCCCGGCAAGCAGTCGCCCGGCGAGAAGCGGTCCGACAAAAGGTCGCAGGACAAGAAGTCGGGATCGCGCCAGCCCCGCCACACCGGCCCGACCGCTCGCCCAGGCCCGGACCCGGAGGCGATCACGGTCCCCGCGCTGAGGATCGACCAGGACCTTGTCGAACTCGCCGTGACGGGGACTGAGCTGCAGGTGCCCGACGACTACGACGACGTGGGCTGGTGGCGCGACGGTCCCGCGCCCGGTGAGCACGGCGCGGCGGTCATGGTCGGCCACGTCGACTCCACCACGGGCCCGGCGGTGTTCTACCAGCTCTCGGCGCTGAAGCCCGGGTACCGGATGAGCGTGCGCCTTGTCGACGGGTCGCGGGCGGTGTTCGAGGTCCGCAAGCTCCGGGTGTACGACCGCGACGACTTTCCGTCCGAGAAGGTGTACCGCACTACCGGCCGTCCGCAGCTTCACCTGGTGACCTGCGGCGGTCCCTTCGACCTCGAGGCAGGGCAGTACACGAGCAATGTGGTCGCCTTCGCCGACCTGGTGCGGCGCATTCCAGCGCCCCCAGCGAGACGTGACGACAAGAGAAGCCCCAAGCAGGACAAGCCCGGCAAGAGCGGCGCCAAGCCCGGCAAGAGCGGCGCCAAGCCCGGCAAGAGCGGCAAGAGCGGCGACGCTTCCCAGGCGGGGACCCGACTGTGAGAATGCGGCTGCCGAGGGTCCGCACGTTCCTGATCGTGCTGGCATTGAGCGTGGCGATGTTTGCCGGCGGCGTGCTCGTCACCCGAAGCGGTCCCGCGCCGGCCACCCCACAGGGCCGGGTCTCCTCCTCGGAGATCGTCGCCACACCGACCAGCGGCGACCTCGCGGAGACCATCTCCGCCTTGCAGCAGCAACTTCGCCGGCTCCCAGGAGACCACCCCGGCTGGTCCGCCCTGGGTACGGCGTATGTGGCCCAGGCGGCCGTCACCGGGGATCCGACCTACTATCCCAAGGCGCAGGGCGCGCTGGGGCGCTCGCTGCGGATCGAACCACACAACAACGCGGCCGCGCTGACCGGGCTCGCCGCACTCGCCGCGGCTCGCCACGACTTCGCCGGCGCGCTGCGCCAGGCCCGTGCGGCTCAACGGATCAACCCCTACAGCGCGGCCAACCAGGGGATCCTCAGCGACGCTCTGCAGCAGCTCGGCCGGTACGGCGACGCCCGGACCGAGCTGCAACGGATGTTGGACCTCCAGCCAAGTGTGCCCTCGTTCACCCGCGCCTCCTACGCCTGGGAGCTGCAGGGAGAGCTGGGGCAGGCGCGGCGAGCTCTGCAGCGAGCGCTCGAGCTGGCCACCCGACCCTCCGACGTGGCCTACTGCCTCTACTACCTCGGTGAGCTGGCGTGGAACGCTGGCCAGCTGGATCGGGCCGACCGCAGCTACGCCCGCGGGCTGCGACTCGACCCCTCGTACACCCAGCTGCTCGCCGGTCGAGCCAAGGTGGCCGCCGCGCGAGGCGAGATCTCCTTGGCGATGCGCCGCTACGAGGAGGTAGTGGCTCGACTGCCCGTGCCGACCTACCTCATTGCCTACGCCGACCTGCTGCGCGCCGAGGGCCGTTCGGCCGAGGTGGCCCGGCAAGAAGCGGTCATCGCGGCCACCCAGTCGCTGTTCGAGAGCGAGGGCGTCAACGTGGACCTCGAGCTCGCCGTCTACCACGCGGACCGGGGCGACGGGGCGGCCGCACTGGCCGCCGCCCGGTCGGCGTGGCAGGTGCAGCGCAGTATCGAGGCTGCGGATGCCTACGGCTGGGCCCTGCACGCGGCGGGTCGTGACCGGGAGGCGCTGCCGTACGCGCGTGCGGCGGCTCGACTGGGAACGTTGAGCGCACCGTTCGCCTACCACCGCGGTCTCATCGAGCGCGCGCTCGGCCTCGACACCGCGGCGGAGGCGTCGTTGCGGCGCGCCCTCGACATCAACCCGGCCTTCTCCCCGCTGCAGGCGCCGCGGGCGCGGGCGGCGCTGGCCGGACTTGCGGCGCGGTGAGACTACGTCCGACGCTGCGGCCGGTCGTCGCAGCCGTGCTGGGGATGCTCGGTCTGCTGGTGCTCGCGCCAGCGGCGAGCGCGCATCCGCTCGGCAACTTCACGGTCAACTCGTTCAGCGGTCTGCGTGTCGAACCGCGAGCCGTCGCCGTGCGCCTGGTGGTCGACTCTGCCGAGATTCCCACCGTGCAGGAGTTCCCCCGGGTGAACACACCAGGTGGCGTCCCTGCGGCGGAGACCACCGCGTACGGAGAGCAGGAGTGCGACCGGCTGCAGCCGGGCCTGCGGTTGCGGGTCGGCGGGGCGCAGGTGCCGCTCACCGTGCGGTCGAGCACCTTGACCGTGCTTCCCGGACAGGGCGGTCTGCACACGACACGACTGACGTGCGAGCTGGGAAGTGTCGGTGCCCTCCAGACGGTCGGCAAGGACATCGACTACGTCGACGCAAACAGCCTGACGCGGACCGGCTGGCGCGAGATCGTGGCGGTCGGGGACGGTGTCGAGCTCACCGACAGCACCGTCCCGGCCCAGAGCGCGTCGGCGGAGCTGACCCGCTACCCCCAGGACCTGCTGACCTCGCCTCTGGATCAGCGAGCGGCCAGCATGAGAGTGGTCGTCGGAGACGGCACGGTCAGCGGTCCCGCCGCGACGAGTGCTCGAGCCGGCTCTACCAGCACCGCGGACCGGCTGACCGCCTCGTTCACCGATCTGGTGGCAGCCCGTGACCTTGGACTGGGCTTCGCGCTGTTGGCGCTGGGCATCTCGGTCCTGCTGGGCGGAGCGCATGCGTTCGCACCCGGTCACGGCAAGACCCTGATGGCGGCCTACCTCATCGGACAGCGCAGCTCACTGCGCGAGGTGGGCATCATCGGTTTGACCGTGACCCTCACCCACACCGCGGGAGTCCTGGTACTCGGGACCCTGCTGTCAGCACTGGCGCTGACCGCCCCGGCGCGCATCTACGCGTGGTTGGGCTTGGCCAGCGGGCTGCTGCTCCTACTCATCGGGTTCAACCTCTTGCGCCAGGCGCGACGGCGCGCGGGAAAACCGTCCCTGCCCGAACGTGCGGTCGAGCTGGTCGGTGCCGGCACCGACCAGGCACCCGCTCTGCCGCTCGCCCATGACCACCACCAGGGGCACGACCACCACCACCACGGGCACGCCCCTGACCACGAGCACGGTCACCAGCATGGGGAGGGAGTCACCCACTCACACGGCTGGGGCGGTACGCACACCCACCCGGCACCGGCCACCAGCGCACGCGGCATGATCGCGGTCGGATTCGCTGGTGGGATGGTGCCGAGCCCATCGGCACTGGTCGTGCTGATTGGGGGGATAGCCCTGGGACGGGCGTGGTTCGGGGTGCTGCTCGTCGTCGGCTACGGCGTCGGGATGGCGCTCGCCCTGATCGGCACCGGACTGGCCCTCGCGCACGCGCGCGACTTCCTGGACCGCTGGGCCGGCGACCCCCGTCGGCGTGCCGGTGGCCGCTCCATGTTGCTGCTACGGGCCACCCGCGCCCTGCCCGCCCTCACTGCGGTGCTGGTGATGGCGGTGGGGGTCGGTCTGGTGGTGCGGTCCGCTCTCCTGGTGTGACCCCACCCGCGCGCACGACTCAGGCGCTCAGACCACCACGGGCAACGGTGCTGCGCTCCCGCACCGACAGCACCACCCACGTCGCCACCGCCACCAGGATCGCCGCACCCAGGATGTGCAGACCGACGAGCAGGATCGGCAGGTCAGTGACGTACTGCGTCACGCCGATCAACCCCTGTGCCAGCTCGACCGCGAGCAGCCACTGGGCGCCCACCACGACTCGACGAGGTGCTGGACCGGCCCGCAGCGCCAGCACGAGACCGGCGGTGAGACCGGTCAGCAGCAATACCGCATCGGCGTGCAGCTGGGTCACGCTGGCCGGGTCGAGCCCGTTGCGCGGTGAGTCCAGGTCACCGGCGTGCGGACCGCTGCCGGTGACCACGGTGCCGAGGTAGAGCACGATCCACACCAGGAGGTAG
This sequence comes from Propionibacteriales bacterium, assembly GCA_038233355.1. Classification (GTDB taxonomy): domain Bacteria; phylum Actinomycetota; class Actinomycetes; order Propionibacteriales; family Nocardioidaceae; genus DASQMN01. The sequence continues at coordinate 1,104 of JBBSMD010000012.1, read as the reverse complement.
GTCAAGCGGGTCAGCAGCACCGAAGCCGCCGGTACGACCGTACGGGGCCGACCGGCACCGTCCTCGACCCGGCGCAGCAGCAGCACCGCGAGCGAGATCAGCACCATGGACAGCATCAGGTGGCCGGCGACCACCCACGGGTTGAGGTCGGTCAGCACGGTGGCCCCCCCGAGCAACGCCTGCGCCGGGATGCCGAGCGTCAGCAGGACGGCCACCACCCGGAGGTCCCGGCGCACCGGGCGGTGGCGCCACACCGCCACCAGGGTGGCCACCGCCACGGCCAGCAGCACCCCGAACAGCATCCGGTTGCCGTACTCGATCGCGCCGTGCACCCCGAGCTCGCGGTGCGGCACGAACGACTCCGCGGTGCAGCGCGGCCACGTCGGGCAACCCAGCCCCGAGCTGGTGAGCCGCACGGCACCGCCGGTGACGACGATGACGACGTTGGCCACCAGCGACGCCCACGCGAAGCGGCGCACGGTACGCCGCGACCTGTGACCGCGGGATACCTCACCCGTGGGCCGCGTGACGGTACTCATGGCGCTCCCACCCGTCCGAACGTAGCGGTGCTCGTACCTCCGGTCATCGACCGGGCAGCTGCCACGGCATGCTCGTCACCCGCGCACAACGGCGGACTCTCGGGGCTGCGACCCGCCGACTGTCCGCTCACTCCCATCGGAACGTCCGGACGGTCGCGGCGGCGGCGAGCGCGGTCCAGCCGACCAGCACGACGACGTGGTCGACGCCGACGCCGGCACCGGTCAAGACCTCGCGCAGACCCTCGGCCAGCGCAGCGGTCGGCAGCAGCGCCAGCAGCGGCTGCAGCGCGTCGGGATAGCGGTGCAACGGTACGAGCACGGCGCCGCCGGCCACCAGCAGCAGGTAGATCAGGTTGGCGGCCGCCAGGGTCGCCTCGGCCCGCAGGCTGCCGGCCGTCAGCAGCGCCAGCGCCCCGAAGGCGGTGGTGGCCAGCAGCACCAGCAGCGCCAACGACATCAGCTCGACCAGCCCGAACGCCGGGGCCCAGCCGAGCCCGGAGGCGACCGCGGCGAGCAGCAGCAGCTGGCCGAGCTCGACCATGAGCACGGCACCGACCTTGCCCGC
>JBBSMD010000011.1:0-32257 GCA_038233355.1 Propionibacteriales bacterium | reverse complement strand
GTGCCCGTGCCCGCCGGTCTGCACCGCCGAGCGCAGGAGCGCGATACCGAGCGCGAGGAGCAGCAGGCCGCTGGTGAGGGTGAACCAGGGGTAAAGGTCGGCAGGCACAACGGTGGTCGCCATCGACACGATGACACCGAGCGCGAGCACCGAGACGGTGTGGGCCGCGGTGACCGTCGTGCCGACCGAGAGCGCCGCCCGTACGGAGCGCTCCCGGCGCTGCGTCAGGTAGAACGCCATGACGGTCTTCCCGTGGCCGGGAGCCACCGCGTGCACGGCTCCCAGACCGACCGAGCCCACGAGCGCCAGCAGGCCGACCCACAGCCCCGACTGGTCGAGCAGGCCGCTGACCCTGTCGGTCAGATCGGCGAGGGCACCACCGGGCAGGGTCGACGCCTGCGGTTCAGCCGCCTCGGCTCCGGGCAGGGAACCCGGCGGCCCGCCCGGGCGCACCACCAGGTGGGCGGAGCGAACGTCGAGCGGAGAGCTCAACAGGTCCTTCGGGTACGACGCCAGGCGATCGCTGCTGGTGTCGGTCGGGACGTCGGACTCGACGAGTGCGACGCCGTCGCCGCGGGCGACCACCTCCCGCCAGCCGATCTGGCCCCCGAACGACTCATCGGTCAGGACCACCTCGCTGCCCTCGCGCAGCACGGGCAGGGCGGCCCGCAGCCGGCACTCGATCCGTAGCACCGGCAACCCACCCTGTCCCGGTCGCAGGCTGGCGTCCGCGGAGGCGACCGAGAGGGGGACCGGTGCGTCGTCGACACTCAACCGCAGGTCGTCGGTCGCCTGGGTGCACTGGTCCTGCGAGAGCGCCGGCAGGTCGTCGATCTTGTCCCCGAGCTGGGCGGTCGGTACCTCGGCCAGGTCCACGACGTGATCGACCACGGCATCGTCGGTCGACACGAGCAGCGCGCTGTACCGGTTCACGGTGAAGTTGCCCAGCGGGTGGGCCGAGGCGGCCGGTGCCCACAGCAGGAGCCCGAGCGCGCCCAGCACGACGGCGGCGACCAGCCGTACGAACACACGTCGGCCACGCACCGGGCCGCGGGGGGACGCGCTCACTCGCCAGCTCCCAGCCGGTTGAGTGCCCGGTGCGCCCGCGCGGCCTGCCACGGCGACAGGCCGGGGTCGGCGGCCAGGCCCTGCCGCAGGTGTCGCCGGGCTGCGGCGGAGCGTCCCGCCGCAGCCTCGATGAGCCCGCGGTGAATCAGGGCGCGCGCGTCCCTGGTCCCGAGCCGGGTGGCGTCTCTCGCACGGCGCAAGGCGGCGACATCGCGACCGTTGACGTGCAACGCCCAGGCGTAGACATCGGCCACCGCGACACTGTGCCGTCGACCCCACTCGGCACGGGCGGCCCGCAAGGCAGTAGCCGGGTCACCGTGGTCGGCGGCGAACAGAGCGGTCTCGAGGTCGGTGTTGACGCCGTTGCCGGCCAGCAGCCGCTGCGTCGTCCGGACCACGTCGAGCTGGTCCTGCGCCTGCTCGGGCCGACCGAGGAACAACAGCAGCTCGCCGCGCTCGACCAGATACTCCGGCAGCGGCAGCCGCTGGGTCACCTGCGCCCACACCCGCTCGGCTCGAGGAAGGTCTCCGCGAGCGACCGCCAGCCGCGCCCGGCTCGCCAGCGCCGGCACATAGTCGGGCAGCGCGCGCAACGCGGTGTCGAGGTGGGTGCCGGCGGCGTGCAGTCGGCCGGCGCGACGGTCGAGGTCGGCGAGCAAGGTGAGCAGGAACGCCTGGTCGGCCGGTGCGGAGGCGGACGTGACCGCCCTGCGCAACAGGTCAGACGCATCGTCCTGAGCACCCCTCAGCTCCTCGGCGTAGGAGTAGCGCGCCAGCACCGGGATCCCCGGTTGGCGCCGGTCTGCGGTACGCAGCGCACGCAGCTGCTCGCGGTATCGGCCGAGCTCGGTCAACGCGTCGACTCGGATCGAGAGCGCGGTCGCCTGGTAAGGGTTGACGCCCAGGGCACGCTCGGCCAGACGCAGGGCACCGGTGAAGTCGTGTCTGGCCGCCGCGAGCGCGGCCTGTCCGGCCAGGGCAACGTCGTTGTCGCTGTCCCGCTCGGTCAGCGAGCGGTCGAGGGCCTGTTCGGCCTTGGGGTAGTACGACGGGTCGCCGGTGCGCCGGGCCTGCTCGACGTAGGCGAGCCCGAGCGCGGCCCAGGTGCGGTCGTCGCCGGGCTGGAGGCGCAGCCGGTCCTGCATCGACGCGATCGCCGCGGCAAGGTCCTGGGCCGCCATCGGACCCGCGTAGCCGTCGACGGCAGCACCGGCCGGTGCTGCCACCCCGGCGTCGGGGGAGGACCGGACGAGGCCGATCCCACCGGACACGGCCAGCACCAGGCCGAGGCAGGTCACCATCACGGTGCGTCGCACGAACGTCGTCCTCACAGGCACCAGGTCAACAGGTCGACCGGTACGTCTAGGTACCGGGGGTTGTCGTCTCGGCCACGCCGCGCGAGCGGCGTGGCCGAGACGACAAGGTCAGGCAGCTGCGGCGTCGGCGCGACGAGTCGCGACCACCGCTGCGGCAGCCAGGGCGATCCCGCCCAGTGCGATCAAGGCGATCGACTGGACCGGCATCTCCGGGGTGATGGCCGCGGCCGTGGCCGTGACCGGCTCGTCGGGAGCGGCGCCCCCGTTGAGCGGGGTGTACCCGGTGAACGAGCTCTGCTGCGAGCTGCCGGGCGGGTCCTGCCCGGCGTCGACAGCAGAACCGGAGACGGGCAACGCGACGTAGGGGAACGTGTTCGCGAACCTTGCGTCGTTGTTGTTGACCGCGTCGCCGAGGTCGTTCGGGTTGCCGACGAGCTCACCGGCGACCACCTGCAGGGCGATGTCGACGACGTCGTCGGTCAGGCGCCGTCCGTTGGGGAAGCCCTGCAGGTCGCCGGCGAGGACACCGAGCCGGTCGGGCTCCCTCGACACTGGGATGGACATGTTCAGCCGCAGCTGTTCGCTCGGGGTCACGCTCTTCGGCTTGTTGAGCCCCTTGACGCCGGTGAGGAACACCGACACCAGATCATCTCGGTTCTTCACCGGCGCCCCGACGTCGTAGAAGAGGTTGAGCAGCTTGGCGAGCTCGGAGTTGAGAACGAAGTCGAGGAACTGCGCGTCGCCGCTCGGCTTGCTCGCGTTGAAGCGGTCCTTGGCCTTGATCGGGATGACGACCTCGTTGACGAGCGGGTTGCCCAGGCGCGAGACCTGGTGGTAGTCGCCGTCCGCGCCGCGACGGTCGGTCGTCGACCAGATGCCCACGATCGGGTTGGCCTTCTGGTTGAAGCGCTTGGCGAGGGCCTTCTTGTTGATCTGCAGCGCCACGGTGTTGACGTTGTAGCCGGCGAGTGTGTCGTTGCCGACCTCGGAGAGGTCACCGCCGTACAGCAGGTCGAAGACGCGCAGGTCGAGGAAGAACGGGTCCTCGGCCTGGCCGGCGTAGGCCCGACCGGAGTTGGCCATCGGGCCGTTCCACTTGATGGCCTGACGCCGCAGCTTGGCGTAGTCAGGGATCGAGGCGTCGCCGACGAACGACGGCGCCACCCGGCCGTGCTTCAGCATGACCGTGGTCCGCGTGGGGGTGATCTTCTTGATCGTGTACGTCTGGTAGAAGTTCAGGTCCGGGTCGTTGATGCTGGTGACCGGCCCGGTGTTGTAGAGGAACGTGCTCTTCGTGCGGTAGTGGTCCTTGAAGGTCCACTGGAACGTCCGCTCCGGCTTGGCGTCGCCGTCGTTGTCGATCTTGATGTTGTAGCGGGCGTCGGTGGCGAAGCGGTAGAAGTTCGGGCCGCCCGCTGGATCCTCGAACGGGATCCAGTTCGCGATGAGCGTGACCTTCCGCTGCCGGTCGGGGCTGACGAAGGCGTACAGGTCGGTGTTGTCGTACTGGGGCTCGCCGGCGATCATCGGGGCCTCGCGGTGGCTCGAGGCCACCGCACCCGAGGGCCCCAAGCCAGCGAGTCCGACTCCGCCGAGCAAACCTCCGGTGAGTGCGAGGGCCAAGGCTGACCGCCGCTTGTGCGCGTGTGGGCGCATGGGTGTTCCTTTCGGATGAGCGACCGACTCGGCATGCTCATGCCGAGTCGCGTGCGCCGGTCCGGGTGACGGCTGGTCCCGATGCCGGCGTCGACTGCGCCCACCCGCGCGGTCGGTCGATCCCTCCCCTCTCGGGCCGGAGCCCGACAGTGTGATCACCGTCAGTGGGCATTGCACCCCATTTCGGGCGAAAAGGATAGGCCCCGGCCGGAACTTTCTTCCCCGCAGCGACTCGAGTGGGCCGCGAACACACCGGCGAAGCTCCACGACCAACCGGTCCGGCGGTGCCACAGTGACGCTCGACGCCCACGCGCCGTGCCGGCGCCCGGATCAGGAGACACCCCTGAGATCGATCACGCCGAGCGCCCCGCTGCCCCGGCTGGCCGCTCGTCCGGATGTGCAGGGCCTGCGCGGTGTTGCGGTGCTGCTCGTCGCGCTGGCGCACGCCGGAGTGCCGGGTCTGGCCGGCGGCTACATCGGTGTCGACGTCTTCCTCGTGCTGTCGGGGTACCTGATCAGCTCACTGCTGCTGCACGAGGCGACCACCACCGGGACGATCTCCTTGGCCGGGTTCTACGCCCGCCGAGCCCGCCGCATCCTCCCGGCCGCCACGCTCACGCTGACAATCACCGCGCTCGTTGCCACGCTCACGTTGCCGTACGTACGCGCCGACCAGATCGTGCGCGACGTGGTGTGGTCGACGTTCTTCGCCGCGAACCTCCACTTCGCCGCACTCGGCACCGACTACTTCACCGCCGACCTGCCGCCCTCGCCGGTCCAGCACTACTGGTCGCTGGCGGTGGAGGAGCAGTTCTACCTGGTGTGGCCGCCGCTGCTCGTGCTCGTGCTGGCCATCGGCCTGCGGTGGCGCCGGTCCGGCGCCGAGCGCGCACACCCGACCAGCGGGGCCGACGCGCGCCGGCGGCTGCCACTGCTGACGCTGGTGGTGCTGGCCCTTTGTGCCGCTTCCCTTGGGCTCGCGGCGACCCGGACGCAAGCCGACCCGACCGGCGCCTACTTCAGCACCCTCGGCCGCGTCTGGGAGCTCGGGGCGGGGGTGCTGCTCGCGCTCGCCGGCCGGGCGCCGACTCGGTTGCCCTTCGCGGCCCGAGCAGCCCTCGGCTGGGCCGGGTTGCTGGCGATCCTGCTGGCGGCGGTACGGTTCGACGCCGGCACGGCCGTGCCGGGGCTGCCTGCCCTGCTGCCGGTTGCGGGCACTGTCGCACTGTTGGCCGCCGGAGCCGCCGGTGCCACGGCGGGCGCCTGCCGGCTGCTTGCGAGTCGCTGGCTCGGTCAGCTCGGTGACCTGTCGTACGCGTTCTACCTCTGGCACTGGCCCTTTCTCGTGCTCCCAGCCGAGTGGTCTCGGCGCGAGCTCGGCCTACCGGCAGCACTAGGGCTGCTCGCCCTCGCCCTGGGCGCCTCCTGGTTGAGCTTCCGGGTGCTGGAGGACCCGGTGCGTCGCATGCGCAGTCTGGGTGCCCGTCCACGCATCGGGCTGGCGCTGTGGCCGTCGGCGGTCACCGTGGTGCTCGTGACCGTGCTGTGGTCCGGCAGCCACATCGGCACAGCGGCGGCGCTCGACCGCCAACCTGACCTGGCCGACGCCACGACCGGGTCCGTGACAGCCTCCGCCGCCACCGACCGACGAGCGGTCGCCGATGCCGTCCAGCAGGCCCGCGCGGGCGCTCCGATCCCGGGCGTGGTCCAGGACCTGCGCACCTTGACGCAGGACAAGCAGGCTCCCGACGAGTGCACCGCCGACGACGACGAGGACTCGCTGGCCGAGCTCTGCCCGATCGGGGACCTCGAGGCCGACCGGACGATCGTGCTGCTGGGAGACTCCCACGCGCGCATGTGGCGGTCGGCGCTGGAGCGGTACAGCCGTGAGCAGGGGTGGCGGCTCGTGCCCTTGCTGAAGGTGGGCTGTCCCGCGGTGGACTGGCCGGTCTGGCGAGGTAACGAGCAGGACATCGACGAGGACTGCACACGCTTCCACGACTGGGCGATGGAGCAGATCGCGGCGATCGCGCCGGACGTGGTCGTGGTCGGCAGCCACCCCGTCGGCTACCTGGCCGACGAGCAGGCCACCGGACCGGTTCCACCGGCCGCCACGCTCGACGCGTGGCAGACCGGCATGCAGCGACTCGTCGACAAGGTGTCCGGCTCGACCGGTGCCGTACGCCTCGTCCTGGACGTGCCGCAGCGAGACGTCCTCCCGGCCACCTGCCTCAGCGACAGTGCCGCGACGATGCGCACCTGCACCACGCGGTTCACGGCCCGGATCCGCAACTTCAACGCCCGCACCGAAGCGGTGGCAGACGCCAACCCGGATACCCTCGCGGTCGATCTGACCCCGTTCTTGTGCTTCCGCGGGTGGTGCCCGATGGTGGTCTCGGGCATCGCGGTGTATGCCGACGACGACCACCTCTCCAAGACCTACGCCGACCACCTCTACAACGTCTTCGGGCACCGCCTCCGACTGCCCGGTCCGTAGCGCTGCCCGGTCCGTAGCGCTGCCCGGCCGGTGGCGCCGAGACCCGTCAGAGCCGCCGGCCCGCCCAGCTCCACGGGTAGCCGTCGTCCTCGCACGCCGCTCCGGCCTCGCCAAGCTCGAGCGGCCGGAAGGTGTCGACCATGACCGCCAGCTCGTCGAAGTACTCGGCGCCCAGGGACGCCTCGACCGCGCCCGGCTGCGGGCCGTGTGCGTGGCCGCCGGGGTGCAGCGACACCGAGCCCTTGCCGATGCCCGAGCCCTTGCGCGCCTCGTAGTCACCGTCGACGTAGAACATGACCTCGTCGGAGTCCACGTTGGAGTGGTAGTACGGCACCGGGATCGCCTGCGGGTGGTAGTCGACCTTGCGCGGGCAGAACGCACAGACCACGAACGCCGGCCCGTCGAAGACCTGGTGCACCGGTGGCGGCTGGTGGATGCGGCCGGTGATCGGCTCGAAGTCGGCGACGGCAAAGGTGAACGGGTACAGACAGCCGTCCCAGCCGACCACGTCGAAGGGATGCTGGTCGTAGACGAGCCGGCTGCCGACGACGCCGGACGGAGCGCGACCGCGGTGCTTGACCAGGACCTCGATGTCGGTGCCGTCGACCAGCAGTGGCTCGGACACCGGGTGCAGGTCGCGCTCGCAGTAGGGGGCGTGCTCGAGCAGCTGGCCGTAGCGTGACAGGTAGCGCTTGGGCGGGGCGATGTGTCCGTTGGCCTCGATCACGTAGGCCCGCGTCGGGCCGTCGATCGTGTCCGGCACCCACCGGTGTGTGGTGGCGCGTGGCAGCACCACGAAGTCACCGGCGGAGTAGGGCAGGGCGCCGAACACCGTCTCGACCGTGCCCGTACCGGCCTGCACGAACACGCACTCGTCGCCGACCGCGTTGCGGTACAGCGGCGAGGACTCCCCGGCCGCAACGTAGCCGATGCGCACGTCCCCGTTGCCCAGCACGAGGCGCCGGTCGGTGACGACGTCCATCGCCTTCCACTCCTGACCCGGCACGAGATCCTGCAGCCGCAGGTGACGCGGTCTCAGCGGATGGTTGGCCTGCGTGACCTGGTCGGGAAGCTCCCACACACCGGCGTCGACGATCGCCGACGGCACGCCGCGGTGGTAGAGCAGCGAGGAGTCGGAGGAGAAACCCTCCTCCCCCATCAGCTCCTCTCGCAGCAGGGGTCCGCCAGGTGCCTCGCGATGCTGCGTGTGCCGCTTGGGTGGCACGTGCCCGATGCGCTGGTAGTGCGCCATTGTCGCTCCCCTTAGTGTCCGATAACCGGACGCCGGTGTCCAGACTTGTTCAGAATCCGCCAAGCCCTGCCTGGTGTCAACCGGTCTGGAGGGTCACGATGACACCGGCATACGGCGCGTCGCCCCGCCGCTACCCACGAATCAGCGCGACCAGGCCAGGCACCCGAGTGGCCCGATGTGGTGGTCCCTGGACGTGCTGAGCAGCCACCCGGGGCCACTCGAACGACGCGGACCACCACACCGGCCGCCGGTACGCGAGTGTGGCCCGGGGCCAGGGCGCCTACGCGCGGCTGCGCTAGCGTGCGACGGTGCCGATCCACACCCCCAACCGCCCCCCTGATGACCGGCCAACGTCCTCCGATCACGAACCGCCCGACCTCGTGACGACGCTGCTGGCAACGGCAGTCGACGACGCGTCCGCCGTGGAGACCGCCGGTTCCACCGGTCCTCCCGGCGGCGCAGGGAGTGTCGGGGCTGTCGGGGCTGCCGGTGCCGCCGGTTCCACCGGTACACCGCCCGGCGCTGTGGTGGCCGCTCACCTGCGCCACCGCGTCGCCTGGTACGCCCCCCTGGTCGGTGCCCTCCGGGTAAGCGATCGGGCGCTGCCCGCCCTCACCAACCAGCTCGACGCCGACCCGACCCCGGCCCCGTTCCCGGTGTCGCTGAGCATTCTGGGTGGGGCCGGCGCGATCGGGCCTGCCCTCGCCTGGGCGACCCGCAACGCCACCTTGCAGGTACGCAGCGTGCACGCGCGGCTGCGGGGGGACGACCTGGCACGCGGGGCCGCTCGCCTGGTCACCGCACTGGTCACCGAGCTGCCCGAGGGGGTCGACGTGCACGTCGAGGTCCCGACCGCGCCCGGTGAGCAGACTGCGGCAGGGTGGTCGGCTGCTCTCGACGCCGTCGCTGAGACCGGGTACGCACTCGACGTACGCACCAGCGGCTCGTGGCAGCACGAGCACCCCGACAGCCGCACGCTCGCCGCCGTACTCGACGCCGCGCTCGATCGCGAGCTGCTGGTCGGGTTCGTGGGCACCAACCGGGCCCTCGGCGGCGACCACGAACACACCGGCTACCGCGAACACGGGCTCCTGGGACTGCTGGGGGCGCTGACCGCGCTGCTCGACGGCGCGGCCGGCGACGACGCCGCCGCGGTGCTCGACGACGCAGCGGGTGATCCGCACGCCCTCGGCGACGCCGCCGAGCGGGCCGTCACGCTCCTCACCGAGGCCGATCCCGTCCGGTTGCGGCGTACGTTCCGCGGCACGGCCGCCGCCGACGTCGAACGCCTCGCCGACGACCTGGCCGCCTTGCAACTGGTCGGCACGAGGTCGCCGGCATGACGCGCTCATGGGTGTCTGGTGCGGCCGGCAGCGGCTACGACGTCGACCACCTGCCGTACGCGGTCTTCTCCGCCGTGGAGGACGATCCGGCCGAGCCCCGGGTCGGGGTGCGGATCGGCGACCTCGTCCTCGACCTCGCGCCCCTGGCCGCCGGCGACGTCCTTGAGGTCGCCGGCCTGCTGGCCCAGCCCAGCCTGGCGCCGCTGATGGCGGCCGGCCCCAGGATCTGGGCTGGCACCCGCGAGTGGTTACAGAGCCTGCTCACCGACCCGGGCGGGCGCGATCTCGTCGAGCCAGCCCTGCGCCAGCTCGACCGGGTGCGCATGCACCTGCCGGTCCCGGTCGCCGACTACGTCGACTTCTACTGCTCGGAGCATCACGCCACCCGGGTCGGTGAGATCTTCCGGCCCGGACAACCACCGCTGCCACCGCAGTGGCGGCGGCTACCCGTCGCCTACCACGGGCGGGCCGGCAGTGTCGTCGTCTCCGGCACCGACGTGCGCCGCCCTTGCGGCCAGTACCTCGACCACCCTCCCGACGACCCGCACGGTGCGGCCGTCCCTGTCCTCGGCCCCTCGCGCCAGCTCGACCTCGAGGCCGAGCTCGGCTGGTGGGTAGGCGTACCCACCGCGCCCGGCACCCGGTTGCGGGCCAGTGATCTGACCGATCACGTCTTCGGGGTCTCGCTGGTCAACGACTGGTCCGCTCGTGACGTGCAAGCCTTCGAGTACGTCCCGCTCGGCCCGATGCTGGGCAAGAGCTTCGCCACCTCGGTGTCGGCGTGGGTGACGCCGCTGGCGGCGCTGGACCAGGCACGGGTACCGCTGCCCGGCCAGGACCCCGACCCGTTGCCGCACCTCGCGGTCGAGGAGCCGGCCGGCTACGACCTCGACCTCGAGGTCGACGTGGCCGGCACCGTCGTGGCACGTCCGCCGTACGCGTCGACGTACTGGTCGGCCGGGCAGATGCTCGCGCACCTCACCAGCAACGGCGCCGCCCTGCGCACGGGCGATCTCGTCGCCTCCGGCACGGTGTCGGGCGCCGGAGAGGACCAGCGCGGCTGTCTGCTCGAGCTCACCCACGGGGGCAACCACCCGCGTCGGCTGGCCGACGGTTCCACCCGTGCCTGGCTCGCGGACGGCGACGTCGTCACGATCGCCGCCTCAGCACCGGGGGCGCTCGGCGGCCGCATCGAGCTGGGTGCGGTCACCGGCCGGGTGCTGCCGTCTGCGGAGACCTGACTCGCCGGGGTGATCAGCCGCCCAGTGCCGCGGTGAGCTCGGCCGGCGGGACGGGGCGGCCGTACCAGTGGCCCTGGGCTAGCCCTACGCCAAGGTCACGGATCAGGGCATGCTGCTCGGCGGTCTCCACCCCCTCGGCGACGCAGCGCACCTCCAGCTCGGCGGCCAGCGCCACGACCGAGCGTACGATCGCCGCGGCCGACCGGTCGCTCGGTGCGGCCTCGACGATGCTGCGGTCGATCTTGACCTCCTGCACCGGCATCGAGCGCAGGTAGAGCAAGGAGCCGTAGCTGGCGGCGAAGTCGTCGACGCTGACGTCGACGCCGGTCTCGACCAGCCGGGTCATGCCGAGCAGCGTGTCCGGGGTGACGTCGAGCGCGCCACGCTCGGTCAGCTCGCAGGTGAGGCCGCTCGGAGGGAGACCGGTCTCCTCGAGCACCCCACGCACCACCGACTCGAGTTCCTCCATCGCAGCGAGCCGGGCGACTCCGAGATTGACCGCGACCCGCAGCTGGTGCCCGGCTCCGCGCCAACGAGCGGCCTGTTCGCAGGCACGGCGCAGCACCTCGTACTCGATCCGCCGCATCAGGCCTTGTTCCTCGGCGGGCAGGAAACCCGCCGGGTACAGCAGGCTGCCGTCGTCGTCACGTAGCCGCAGCAGTGCCTCGGCGCCGGTCACCGCAAGGTCGGGCACTCGCACGATGGGCTGGTAGTGCAGCACGAGCCGGTCCTCGTCGAGTGCCCGTTCGAGCAGGTCACTGACGTGGTGGGTGGGGACCGCCACATCCGCCATTGTCGGGTCGAAGACAGCGGAGCGGTCCTTGCCGGACCGCTTGGCGCGGTACATGGCTCGGTCGGCCCGGCGGATCAGCTCGTCGGCGTCGACGTCCTCGTACGGGCCGGCGATTGCGATTCCGATACTGCCGCTGACACGCAGCGAATGGCCTTGGTAGTCGACCGGCTCGGCGACCACCTCGTTGATCCGGCGGGTGACGCTCAGCACCGTGTCGGTGTCGGCGAGGTCCTCGAGCAAGACGATGAACTCGTCACCACCCCAGCGGGCCACCGTGTCGTTCAGCCGGACGACGTTGCGCAGCCGATCGGCCACACTGAGCAGGACCAGGTCACCGACGGCGTGGGAGAACTCGTCGTTGACCCGCTTGAAGCCGTCGAGATCCATGAACAGCAGCGCCATCATGGACCGGGTCGCGGTGTGTCGGCCGACGGCGTGGCGAAGCCGGTTCAGCAGCATCGAGCGGTTGCCCAGAGCGGTCAGCGGGTCGTGCTGGGCCAGCTCCTGGAAGCGCCGCTGCGAGGCCTCCGCGCGTGACCGGAGCGTGGCGTGCTCGATGGCCAGGGCCGCCGAGACGGCGAACGCCTCCAGTGCCTCCTGCGTCGCCCGGTCCGGGCGTCTGCCGTCGTGCGGCAGGTCGACCGACAGCATGCCCAGAAGTGACCCGTCACCGGCGTAGAGGGGCGCGAAAAGCGCGTCCTTGGGGTGCCATGCTCGCGGGTCGTCGGACACCTTGATGTCGGGGACCCAGCTGAGCGCCTCGTCGTCTGGCAGCTCGACGCTGTGGTCGAGGAAGCACAGCCGTCCCCAACGTTCGCTGCGAGCCACCACCTCGTCCCACAGGGTGGGTCCGTCGACGTTGCCGAGCAGCGCCTCGCGGGCCTCCGGCGGGCCGGCGACGGCGACGACCTCCTGCGAGCCGTCCGGGCGGGCCAGGTTGACAGCGGCGACACCGAACCCGAGCGCGCGCACGATGGTGCGCGCCAACAGGTCCAGGGTGGCGGCAAGGTCGACAGGGTCGACGTCCTCGTCGGCGGGCATGCGATCCCCTCGGTCGACCCGCCCGGTGGCGTTGGCCCGAGAGTGGCGCACCGTGGGCGAGGATCGGACGCGGTCAGCGACCGAGCGGCCATGGTAGTGCCGGGCGTGGCCGGTCGGAGGCCAAACGGCAAGGTCGGTCGACCAGTGGCGAGGACCGCGTTCGTCGGCGCGGGCCGGCCTCCGGTGTGGTCAGAAACGACACCGCGTACCTGCGTGTCGTCGTGAGTGACCACACTCGGCTGGGGTCTCAGAGGTTGCCGCGGCGCTCCTGCTCACGCTCGATGGCCTCGAAGAGGGCCTTGAAGTTGCCCTTGCCGAACCCGAGCGAGCCGTGCCGCTCGATCAGCTCGAAGAACACGGTGGGCCGGTCGCCGATGGGTCGGGTGAAGATCTGTAGCAGGTAGCCGTCCTCGTCGCGGTCCACGAGGATCCCGCGCGTCTGTAGCTCCTCGATCGGCACCCGCACCTGCCCGATCCGGGCGCGCAGCTCGGGGTCCTCGTAGTAGGAGTCCGGGGTCTCCAGGAAGTCCACCCCTTGGGCGCGCATGACGTCGACGGTGCGCAGGATGTCGTTGGTGGCCAGCGCGAGGTGCTGAGCGCCAGGCCCTTGGTAGAACTCGAGGAACTCGTCGATCTGCGACTTCTTGCGGGCCACCGCCGGCTCGTTGAGCGGGAACTTGACCCGGTGGTTGCCGTTGGCGACCACCTTGCTCATCAGGGCCGAGTAGTCGGTGGCGATGTCGTCACCGATGAACTCGGCCATGTTCACAAAGCCCATGACCTCGTTGTAGAAACCGACCCACTCATCCATGCGGCCGAGCTCGACGTTGCCGACGACGTGGTCCAGCGCCTGGAAGAGCCGCTTCGGTGTGCCCTCGCGCCGCACGTGGCCGGAACTGCGCGCCACGTACCCAGGCAGGTACGGGCCGGAGTACCCGGTGCGCTGCACCAGCGAGTGGCGGGTGTCGCCGTACGCGGCGATGGCCGCGATGCGCACGGTGCCGTGCTCGTCGCTGACGTCGTGCGGTTCCTCCAGCACCGTGGCACCGGCGGCGCGGGCGCGCCGCAGGCACTTGTCGACGTCAGGCACTTCGAGGGCGATGTCCACCACGCCGTCCCCATGCGTGCGGTGGTGGTCGAGCAACGGGCTGTCGGGAGCCACCCCGCCCTTGATCACGAACCGGCACGAGCCCGACTCGAGCACGAACGCCTTGTGGTCCCGGTTGCCCGTCTCCGGCCCGGAGTAGGCGACGAGTCGCATGCCGAAGGCCGACTGGTACCAGTGCGCGGTCTGGGTCGCGTTGCCCACCACGAACACGACCGCGTCCCAGCCGGTGACCGGGAACGGATCGGCGTCCTCGTCGTATTCGACGAGGCCGATCAGTTGCTGCAGCTGGGCCAAGTCGAGGTCGGCTTCTTGCTCCTGCGGGGTCAGCGTCTCAGACATGGAGCCAGCATGCTGTGCACAGACATGCTGTGCAACGCAAGCCTTGATGACCAAGCAGATTGCCTAGTGGACGGGTGGCATCAATGTAGTATTGCCAGCACGCTGCCTACCACAGGAGGTACGAGTGGTGGCGGAGACGTCGGGCCTGGATCGGCTGGACACCGCTGTGTTGCGGCTGTTCAGCGCCGAGCCCCGCATCGGCGTGCTGGAGGCGTCCCGACGCCTAGGCGTGGCGCGCGGCACCGTACAGGCGCGTCTCGACCGGTTGAGTGCGCGCGGGGTGATCCGGGACTGGGCGCCGCAGCTCGACCCCGCTGCACTGGGCTGGCCGGTGACCGCCTTCCTCAGTCTCCAGATCCGTCAGCACGGCGGCCACGACCCGGTGGGGCGGCACCTGGCCGACATCCCGGAGGTGCTCGAGGTGCACACCATCACCGGCCCGGCCGATCTGTGGTGCCGGGTGGTGGCCCGCTCCAACGCCGATCTGCAACGGGTGATCGACGCGGTCGTGGCGTACCCGCACGTCGAGCGGGTGGAGACCGTCATCACCTTGGCCACCCAGGTGCACGCGAGGGTTGTCCCGCTGCTCGGACACGCCCCGCCGGGCTCCCTGCCCGACCGCAGCACCGGTGCGGCGGAGCGGACCCGCTCGTACGACCAGTCAGGCCGACCGGGTTGAGCGAACACCGGCGTGCGGGGACTGGCCGGCGTGACTGGGTGGCTGTGGTGCCTTCAGCCAAGCAGCTGTGACACCCGGGCCGCAGCCCGGGCCACCGGGGGCCCCACGTGCTCCTCGTCGAGCTCGGCCATCGCCACCACCCCCACCGAGGCAGCCAGGTCGAGGAGACCGACGACCGGCGCCGCGACGCCCCATGCGCCGGGCTGCAGCTCACCGCGGGTGCTGACGTACGGAGGGAGCTCGCCGGGTCGGAGCACCAGCTCGCGGCCGAGGAGGATGGCCCGGCCGGCGGCACCGCGGTCGAGGGAGTGCCGCGCCCCCACGCGGTACGCGACGTGGAAGTCGGTCCAAGACGGCTCCACGACGGCCACCGCGAGCGCGTCGGCACCGTCGGCCACGGTGAGATGGGCCGTGGCGCCGAGTTCGTCGGCGAGCCCGCGGAGCACCGGCCCGGCCTGCGCCCGCAGCAAGGGCTCGATCCCTCGGGCCAGCGTCGCGGTCGCGAGCCCCACGTGCACATGGCCGTGGCTGTCGCGGCGGGCCAGCCGGTGCTGCTCGAGCGTGGCGACGAGCCGGTGCACGACCGTGCGGTTGACGCCCATCGCGGTAGCCAGACCGGTCATGGTCCAGCCGCGGGGTTCCTTCGCCAGCAGCGCGAGCAGCCGGAGGCCCCGGTCGAGCGTCTGGGAGGTCTCCGCCACGCCGCTCAGCGTAGACCGGGACCCTGCGATCGTCCGCTCAGCGAACGGGTGCGGCCGGCTGACCCAGCCTGACCCGTCCGGTCGCTCTCGGGGCCACGCGGATCGATACCGCCACCGCACCGAGGGACAGTGCCCATGCGAGACCGAACACGGCAGCGAAGACCACCGTCGACGTGGCGGTCGCGAGCAGGGCGGCGTGCACGATCCCGGCCGCGCCGACTCCCAAGGAGACGCCCAGCGCGTCGGCCACCTGCAGCGCAGCGGAGTTCAGGCCCTGCTCCTCGACCGGGCTCAACGCCAGCAGCAGAACCGACAACGAGGTGAACGCCAATCCCATGCCCACGCCGGCAACCGTCCAGCCGACCGCAGTGCACACCGGAGGCACCGCGAGGACCGGCCCGTCGAGCACCGGCAACGCGGCGACGGCGACCCCGGCGCTGACGACGAGGGCGCCGTACACCACCAGGCGGCTGCGCTGGGTGGACAGTCCCGGTCGGCTCTGCCACCACGAACCCGCTGCCCAGCCGAGGGCGGCTCCGGTGAGGGACAGGCCAGCCACGGTGGTGGAGACCCCCCGGTGGGAGGTGAGCATGAGGGGGATGAAGGCCTCG
Organism: Propionibacteriales bacterium; assembly: GCA_038233355.1. Taxonomy (GTDB): domain Bacteria; phylum Actinomycetota; class Actinomycetes; order Propionibacteriales; family Nocardioidaceae; genus DASQMN01. The sequence continues at coordinate 16,612 of JBBSMD010000011.1, read as the reverse complement.
GCGGCGAAGAACGAGCCGGACAGCACGCCGCGCAGGGCCACCACGCTCGGCAGGCCACGGTGCAACCGTGCCGTACCGGCCGGCAGCAACCGGCGCACGGCCGGCAGTACGGCGAGGGCACCGGCCAGGGCGAGGGGGGCGGCCAGCCCACCGCGCCCGTCCTCGGCGAGCAGGCCGGCCTGCTGCAGGCCGACGACCCCTCCGGCCAGGGCCACCGCCCAGCCCACGCGGCTGCGCCGCGGCACCGGCACCCCGCCGCCCAGGCGGCTCAGCACCGGAGCCAGGAGCAGGACCGGTGCGAGTGCCAGCGGCGCGATGCCCCAGAAGACCCAACGCCACGACACCTGCTCGGCCAGCGTGCCGGCTACGAGGGGACCGACGACGGCGGGGACCACCCATGCGGCCGACACGGCAGAGAAGGCACCCGGGCGTAAGCGCTCGGGGTAGGCCCTGGCGATGAGGACGTAGATCGCGACGATCTCCATGCCGCCGCCGAAACCCTGCACCGCCCGGGCCGCCACGAAGGCGGTCATGTCCGGCACCGAACCGGCGGCGACGAGACCGGCGGCGAAAACCGCTACCCCCGTCAGCAACGGCCGGGTCGGCCCCGACCGGTCGCACCACTCCCCCGCCACCACCGTCGCCAGCAGGCTGGCCACCATGAACGCGGTAAAGGCCCAGGCGTACAGGCGCAGTCCGGACAGCTCACCGGCCACCACCGGCATCGCGGTCGCGACCGACATCGCCTCGAAGGCGACGAGCAGTACGACTGCGACGATGCCGACGGTGGTGCGCCGGTGCGCCGGGGCCAGCACTCCCGGCTGCGGCTCGGACCGCGTCTGCGCCGGCGCGCTCACCCGCCGCCGGCGCCGAAGCCGGCTCCCTGGCCACCGGTGCCGCGAGCGTCGTCACCGTCGTCGCCCTCGCGCAGACCCTCCCAGGCTTCCTTGCAGGCTGGGCAAACCGGGAATCGCTGGGGGTCACGGCTTGGCACCCAGACCTTGCCGCACAGCGCGATCACCGGGGTGCCCTCGACCATCGCGGCCATGAGCTTGTCGCGCGGGACGTAGTGCGAGAACCGCTCGTGGTCGCCGTCGTCGAGCACCGGGCGGGTGCGTGCGTCGTCAAGGGTCTGGACGCCGGGGCTGAGCTGGGTGGACACCCCGCCGATGCTACGCCGCGAGCGGCGAGCGACGACGGTGGCTGAGCGGCCCAGGCGACCCGGGACTCGGTGGCCCAGTGGCCCAGCGACTCAGTGGCTCAGCGGCCCGGCGACTCAGTTCAGTGCCGGGTCGGTGGGGAAGGTCGCCAGCAGTTGCGCCTCGTCGGGCTGGCGCCGCAGCACGCGAGCCCACAGGTCAGCGGGAGAGGCGTCCAGCAGGTCGGCGGCATCGCCGTCGACGACCAACCAGGCCCCCTCCTCGACCTCACCCTCGAGCTGGCCCGGCGACCAGCCGGCGTAGCCGGCGAAGACACGCACGCCGACGACGGCGCCGGCCAGCACCTCGACCGGCGCATCGAGGTCGACGAGCCCGACTCGGTCGTACATGGCCCGCCACCCGAGCGGCTCAGGCACCTGGGCGGCCAGTACACCGACCGCCAGGGCCGAGTTGGTCGCCACCGGGCCGCCGCCGAAGAGGACCACGGGTTCGGCCACGGCACCCTCCCACGCCGGCAGCACCTGGCCCACCGGCACCTCGAGCGGCTGGTTCAGCACGACACCGAGCGAGCCGTCGGCGTCGTGGTCCAGCAGCAGGATGACGCTGCGTTCGAAGACGCTGGCGCGCAGGGCCGGCATGGCCACCAGCAGCCGACCCGTCCAGCCGCGACCGGCCGAGCCGGCCTGGTTGCTCGCGCCGTGCGGCTCGAGCGGTGCGTCACTGCCCATGGGCACCATTATCCAGCCCGCCGATCGGTTCGGCGTGCGGCTTCGCGACTCGTCCGTGTCGGCCCGGCACCACCAGAGCAGTCGGGGGAATCGCCGACTGCCGCAGACGCCGACCGGCCGGGTCACTCCTGTGAAGTGACCCGGCCGGGATCGGCGAACCGGTCGAACGGGCGTCCACCCGGTCGGAGTCGGCTCGGCGACGATGGTCCAGCGAGACGATGGTTCAGCGGATGGTGCCGGCGAACCAGCTGCTGGTCCAGATCGGCGACCGGCTCACCCGCTTGCCGGGGTAGGGCGAGTGGACGATGATGCGCTGGCCGTTCTTGCGCTTGAGGAACATGCCGACGTGGTAGACGCTGCCGCCGGAGGTGAAGAAGACCAGGTCGCCGCGGCGCAGGTTGCGCTTCTTGATGTGGCGCACGTAGCTTCCCTGACCGCTCGAGGTACGCGGCAGGTTGAGGTTCGACCGTCCGTACGCGAACGAGGTCAGGCCGGAGCAGTCGAACGCGTTGGGACCGGCCGCACCGTAAACGTACGGGTCCCCGATCTGCTTGACCGCGACGGCGGCGGCATGGCGGATCTTGCGGTTCTTGCGAGAGCCGGCCTCGGCGTCGGTGGCGGTGAAGAGCACGAGGGACAGGGCGAGGACGAGGGCGAATGACAGCGCAACGAAGCGCTGCCAGCGAAGGGTCGCTGACACAGGCGTGGGTTCCTTCCTACGCCTACGGAGTCAGCTGTCGGGTTAGGGCGAGGAAGGTGCCCTGCCGCGGTGCGGCTTCACCCCGAGTCGGTTCCGTGCACAGCACGGACCCGACGGTTGTCGGCTCGATGGTTCGAGGGAGACGATGGGTCCCCCGCTCCTGCCTGGGGATCAACGAATGGGAGCGCTTGCTCGCGGAGGCAGGATTCGGCGTGGCCGCGGGGCGCGATGCAGTTGTGGGGTGACGCGGTGGTGAGTGCTGCAAATGTCGCTGATGCAGCGGGGCGGAACTGCCCCGGACGGCACCCCAACCCGTCGACGTACCAGAAGGGCTCAGGTGGTGCCGCCAAAGAATCTTGCATAACAGGGGGGTAACGGTCAAACCCTGACCTACCGTGACATAGGTCACATCAGCGTCGCCACTCCCGTCACAGGGGCCTCAGAGCTTGCGGCCGCCGTCGACGTACAGGGTCTGCCCGGTGATGAAACTGGCCTCGTCGGAGGCGAGGAACGTGATCGCGGCGGCGATGTCTTCCGGCTGCCCAACCCGCCGCACCGGCGTCTGCGCGGCGGATGCCTCGCGGAACTTCTCCGGCTCGACGCCGACCCGCCGGGCGGTCGCATCGGTCATCTCGGTCACCACGAAGCCGGGCGCGACGGCGTTGGCATTGACGCCGTAGGGGCCGAGCTCGAGGGCCAGGGTGCGGGTGAGGCCCTGCATGCCCATCTTGGCCGCGGCGTAGTTGGCCTGGCCCCGGTTGCCCAGCGCCGACACACTGGACAGGTTGACGATCTTGCCATACTTCTGCGGCACGAAGACGCGCTGAGCGGCGCGGCTGCACAAGAAGGCGCCTCGCAGGTGCACGCTCAGCACCGTGTCCCAGTCGTCGTCGGTCATCTTGAACAGCAGGTTGTCCCTGGTGACACCCGCGTTGTTGACGAGCACGTGCAGACCGCCCAGCTCCTCGACCACGCGGTCGACCGCGGCGTCCACCGAGGCCGAGTCGGCTACGTCGCACCCGACTCCGACCGCCTTGGCCGCCCCGAAGGCCTCGGCGGTGGTCTGTGCCGCCGAGGCGTCGAGGTCGACGACCGCCACGGCCGCCCCCTCCTGGGCGAAGCGCCGCGCCGTGGCCGCGCCGATGCCCCGGGCCGAGCCGGTGACCAGCACGACGCGGTCGGTGAATCGCTGCATGGCTCTCCTCGTGGGCACGGGTCGGTTCGCCGGTCACTGTAGAACCGAGAGCGACACGGCCGGGTCACCGGTACCGAGCGGCCCGCCGCGATCGCGGCTGTCGTCAAGTGGCCCGCTGCGGTCAGCGCGGGGTGACCTTCAGGATCCGGTCGCGGCCACCACCGTTGTCGGTGGTGAGGAACAGCGCATGGTGCGGCCCCACGACCGGGGTACGGAGCCGCCCGTACGTTTGGTCGAGAGCGGCCGGGTTGACCGCACCCTTGAAGTACTTGCCCTTGAACCGCATGAGCCGCAGCGAGGAGTTCTTGAGCGCCGCGACCACCAGCCGCCCCTGGTACCCCTGCCAGCGCTTCCCGGTCAGCCAGGTGGCTCCGCTGACCGCGAGGGTCGGCACCCCGCTGCTCCACCGAGCCTTGACCTGCCGGCCGGGCAGCGAGTAGTCGGTCATCGGCACCGACTCGTCGTAGCCCGGCCCTGGGTCCCAGCCGTAGTTGCCGCCGGATCTGAGCAGGTTGACCTCGTCGTCGCGATCTGGTCCGTGCTCCGCCGACCACATCCGGCCGTCGGGGCGCATCCCGAGACCCTGCACGTTGCGGTGGCCGTAGGTGAAGACGCGTCGCTTCATCGGGTCGCCGGCGCGGTCGAACGGGTTGGACGGCCACCCCTTGCCGCTGGCGCGCTTCACCCGTAGCACCTTGCCTCCGCCGGACTTCTTGTTCTGCGGGTTGCCGGATTGAGCGGCGTCGCCGGTCCCGATGTAGAGAGCACCCGCACGGCCGAACTCGAGCCGGCAACCGCCGTGGCGGCCGCTGCTGGCGGGGAGTTTGGGCACGATCGCACCGAGCCGCTTCGCTCCGCTGCCGGCCGGGCGCAGCCGCCAGCGAACAACCCGTACGTCGTGCTGGCCGTTGCGTTTGGTCCCGCCTTGGCAGGTCCAGAAGATGCGAGTGCGCTTGAAGTCGCCGGCCACCGCGATCGACATCAGGCCGGTCTCGCCGGACACCCACAAGCCAGCCGGGCGGTCCACGACGGTCTTGCGCCGTCCACCCGCGCTGCGCCACGAAATGCGGCCGCGAGCACGCTCGGTGAACAGCATTGCCTTGCTGGGCAGGAACGCGATGTCCCAGGGGTGGTCCAGCCCGCTCACCACGGTGCGCACCCGTAGGGCCGGTTGAGGCCGGCGGGCTGCGGCGAGATCCGCACCCGCGCTCGTGCCCGACGCGGCCGGGGCCGCCGCGGTGACGGGACCGCTGGCGCCGTAGCCGTCGGGTGCGGCATGGGCTGGCAGCACCCCGCCGGCCAGGGTCAGACCGAGGGCCGCGGCAGCACCGGCGGCCCACCGGCGGCGGTGACCTCGCAGGCGTACCAAGTCAACCGAGCGTGAAGTGGTCATCTCTCACCGTTACACGCCGTCGCGGTGTGTGCCAGCGATTGGCCAATCCCGAGTCTGCGCTCCCACCAGTCCGCCGCCAAGAGTCGGCCGCCAAGATTCCGCCGCCTAGGTGAGCCGGCCGGCGAGGAAGCTGAACGCGGCGAGTGTCTGCTCGTTCCAGTAGAAGCGCGAGTGCTCACCGGGGCTGTACGACGCGATCGCCGGCGGGGACGGCAGCGCCGCTCCCAGCGCGACGACGTCGTCGTAGAACGCGTCGTCGGTACCGCACCACAGACCGATCGGTACGTCGGCGAGCCGAGCCACGTCGTCGAACACCGCGCCCCCGAGCGTGATGGCCGGGCTGAACGCCGCGACCGCCAGCCCCCAGTCGGGAGCGGCCTCCACGAGTCGCAGGCTGCCGTAGCCACCCATGGACCAGCCCCACAACGCGCGCGAAGCGGCGTCGAATCCCCGCTCGGCGAGCCACGTCGGCATCTCCTCGAGCACCATGCGTTGCGGGTCGTCGGCGCTGTCCGGGTCCGGCTCCCAGCCGAGGACCCCTCCGTCGGCGCCGGCGAGCACGAACGGCGACGCACCCGCCTCCACGGCGGCGGTCAGGAAGCGTCCGAGACCGTAGCCCTCGAAGTCGGCGGCCACGGCGCTGGCACCGTGCAGCACCACCACCACCGGCAGGCCGGTACCGTCCCCGAGTCCCGCCGGCACTGCGGTGAACAGCTCAACCTCTCGACCGCGTGCCGCGGACCGCACCGTCTCCAGACGCACCTGCCCCTGCGGCGCGTCGGGCACCCACGGGTCGTCCCCGACCCCCAGCCGGCGCTTATACGCGCCCGGCACCACGCTCCATCCGGCCGCGCCCACCACGCCGGCGGCGCCACCAGCAGCCACGCCGAGCAGCAGTCCACGTCGGCTGACGCCGCGGCCGGGACGCGAGCTGGGCATACCCGATGGTGACACCCACGTGGTGACCGGCTTGCTCTCGCCTGTGCCGCAGCGCCCGGCGCTGTGCCGCAAGCACCGGGCGCCGCTGTGCCGGGCAGAGCGGGCCGACGTAGATTCGAGACGTGACCAGCACCCCCGACCCGCTGTCCGCGCCCCCCGCCCCGCCACCCGGAGGGGTCGCTCCGCTCACCCCCGCCTCGACCGGTCCGGCGACCGACCCGCCCGGCGCCGCGACCCTCGGCGAGCTCCGCGCCGGCGGGCACGAGCACCGCACCGTCAAGGCCGAGGTGCGCACCAACCTGCTGCAGCGGTTGCGCGAAAACACGCCGAGCCTGCCCGGCCTGGTCGGGTTCGAGGACACCGTCGTGCCGGAGGTCGAACGGGCCCTGCTCGCCGGGCACGACCTCGTGCTGCTCGGCGAACGCGGCCAGGGCAAGACCCGGCTGATGCGCTCGGTGGCCGGGCTGCTCGACGAGTGGACGCCCATCGTCGCCGGCTGCGAGATCAACGACCACCCGTACGCCCCGATGTGCCGGCGCTGCCGGCGGCTGCAGGCGGAGGCCGGCGACGACCTGCCGGTGAGCTGGCGGCACCGCGACGAACGCTACGGGGAGAAGCTCGCGACGCCCGACACGTCGGTGGGTGACCTGGTCGGTGACGTCGACCCCACCAAGGTCGCGCAGGGTCGCGCGCTCGGCGACCCCGAGACCGTGCACTACGGGCTGCTGCCGCGTGCCAACCGCGGCGTCTTCGGGCTCAACGAGCTGCCCGACCTCGCCGAACGCATCCAGGTGGCGCTGTTCAACGTGCTCGAGGAGCGCGACATCCAGGTGCGCGGCTACGCGCTGCGACTGCCGCTGGACCTCCTCGTCATCGCCTCGGCCAACCCCGAGGACTACACCAACCGCGGCCGCATCATCACCCCGCTCAAGGACCGCTTCGGCGCCGAGGTGCGCACCCACTACCCGTACGAGATCGGCGAGGACGTCGCGCTCGTCCGGCAGGAGGCGCACCTGGTCGCGACGGTGCCCGACCACCTCGTGGAGGTGGTGGCGCGCTTCGTGTACGAGCTGCGCGGCTCGACCGCTGTCGACCAGCGCTCGGGGGTCTCGGCCCGGTTCGCGATCGCGGCCACCGAGGCGGCCGCCGCCGCGGCGCTGCGCCGAGGTGCCCTGCGCGGCGAGGACGACCCGGTCGCCCGGGTCGGTGACCTGCCCGAGGTGGTGCCGAGCCTGCGCGGCAAGGTCGAGTTTGAGATGGGTGAGGAGGGCCGGGAGGCCGAGGTGCTCGACCACCTGTTGCGGCTCGCCGTCGCGGCGACCTTCCGCGAGCGCCTCGCCGGGGTCGACCTCACCGGCTTCACCGAGCACTTCGCCGACGGCGCCGTGGTCGAGACCGGCGCCCTCGTAGCCGCCGGGGAGCTGCTCTCCCAGCTGGGCACGGTGCCGGGTCTTGCCACCGTGCTGGAACGGCTGGGTGTCGACGAGGACTCGGTGAGCCGCGGCCAGGTCGCCGCCGCCGTCGAGCTGGTGCTGGAGGGCCTGTACCTCACCCGACGGCTGAGCAAGGACAGCGTCGACGGCCGCACGCTGTACGGGACATGACGTGAGCCGCGAGTCCGACCCGCGGCGCCGGGGCCGCTTCCGCTACGGCACCTGGTCCGGCGGTGCCGACCCGTTGGCCGCACCGCTGGACGTACGGGCCGCGCTCGACGAGCTCGGCGAAGACGTGCTGGCCGGCTCCAGCCTCCGCGACGCACTGAACCGCCTGCTGCGCCGCGGCACCGACGGGCGCAAGGGTCTCGACGCGCTGCGCCGGGACGTGCGCCGCCGGCGCGAGCGGCTGCAGCGGGCCGGCGACCTGGCCGGCACCCTCGACCGGGTACGCCAGGCACTCGACCAGGTGCTGGCCGCCGAGCGCGAGCAGCTGGCCGGCGAGCCCGGCGATGACTCTCGCCTCGCCGAGTCGGAGCTGGCCGGCCTGCCGCCCGACACCGCCGGCGCAGTACGCGAGCTGGCCTCGTACGACTGGCACAGCGACGAGGCTCGAGCCGGCTACGAGCGGATCCAGGCGATGCTGCGCAGCGAGGTGCTGGATGCGCAGTTCGCCGGCATGAAGGCCGCCCTGTTGGGTCAGGACCCGGCGGCCAACCAGGCCGTGCGCGACATGCTCGCCGACCTCAACCAGCTGCTCGCCGCGCACGCCGCCGGGCATGACACCACCGAGCAGTTCGCCGAGTTCATGGACCGGCACGGCGACTTCTTCCCCGAGGACCCCAAGGACACCGACGACCTCGTCGACCTGCTCGCCCGCCGCCAGGCGGCCGCCGAGCGACTGATGCGCTCGCTCACCTCCGACCAGCGGGCCGAGCTGTCGGAGCTGATGGCGCAGGCGATCGGTGCCGACCTGGACCTGCAGGCGGCCATGAGCCAGCTGAGAGACAACCTGGAGGCGCTGCGGCCCGGAGTGACGCAGCGTCCCGCCGGCATCCAGGGCGAGCCGGGTCTGGACTACGGCGACGCGGTGGGCGCGGTGGCCGACCTGGCCGACCTCGAGTCGCTCGAGGCCCAGCTGGGGCAGGACTATCCCGGCTCGACCCTCGACGACGTCGACGTCGACGCGCTCGAGCGCCAGCTCGCCCCCTCCGCGGTAGCCGACCTGCGGGCACTGGCCGAGCTGGAGCGCGAGCTGGAGCGCCAGGGGTACGTACGCCGCGGCGTCGACGGGGCCGGGCTGACCCCAAAGGCGCTGCGCCGGCTGGGGGAGACCACGCTGCGGCGGATCTTCGCGCAGCTCGACGCCGGCTCGGCCGGTGACCACGACGACCAGCGCACCGGCGCAGCCGACGAGCGCACCGGCGCCGTCTTGCCGTGGCGGTTCGGCGACGAGCGGCCGATCGACGCGCCGTCGACCGTGCGTAACGCGGTGCTGCGCCGGGCCGGGGATCCCGGCGGGCCGCTGCTGGACGCTGGCGACTTCGCCGTCGCCGAGACCGAGCGGCGGACCGGCGCGGCGGTGGCGCTGTGCGTCGACCTGTCCTTCTCGATGGTGCAGGAGGACCGCTGGGCGCCGATGAAGCAGACCGCGCTGGCGCTGTCGCACCTGGTGGCGACCCGCTTCCGCCAGGACGCGCTGCAGATCATAGGCTTCGACCGCTACGCCCGGCGGCTGTCCGCGCTCGAGCTGGCCGAGGTGGAGCCCGAGTATGTGCAGGGCACCAACTTGCACCACGCCCTGATGCTGGCCGGGCGGCACGTGCGTCGCCACCCCGAGGCCGAGCCGGTCGTACTGGTGGTCACCGACGGGGAGCCGACCGCGCACCTCGAGTCGGACGGGTCCGCCGCGTTCACCTGGCCGCCGACCCGCGCGACGTTGCGCGCCACCGTCGCCGAGGTGGATGCCGTCACCCGGGCCGGCGCGACGATGAACGTGTTCCGGCTCGGCGACGACCCGGGCCTCGCCCGTTTCGTCGACGCCATCGCCCGCCGCAACGGTGGGCGGGTGTTCTCCCCCTCGACGCAGCGGCTGGGTGAGTACGTGGTGGCCGACTACCTGCGGATGCGGACCGGCCGCCGCCGGGCGGGCTGAGGGGCTGCTCTGGTTACCAGGTCAACGTGGTAATCGGACGCTAACCATGGCGCGGAAACCATGGACAGCACCCGTTTTCCATTGGAAGTGTCACCTCGACGCGACCGGCGCTCCGCCAGCCGGGACGTCCGCCACGCCGTCGCCTGCCGTACGCAACGTAACGGCCTCAAGCCCTCGCGACCGCCGTCCGCCACCGAAACGACGTCAGGCCGGCAGGAACGACAGCCGCACGGTCCGGTCGGGGTTGTCCACGTTGAGGTCGACCAGGCAGATGCTTTGCCATGTACCAAGAGCGAGCCGGCCACCGACGACCGGCACCGAGGCGTACGGCGGGACCAGCGCCGGCATGACGTGCGAGCGGCCGTGACCGGGCGAGCCGTGCTGGTGCCGCCACCGGTCGTCGGCCGGTAGCAGGTCACCGAGGGCGGCGAGCAGGTCGTCGTCGCTGCCGGCGCCCGTCTCCAGGATCGCCAGCCCTGCCGTCGCGTGGGGTACGAAGAGGTGCAACAACCCGTCCTGTTCGCCTCGGACGAAGTCGGCACATGCTCGGGTGAGGTCGTGCACCCGGTCGGTGCCGCCGGTGGTGACCGCGATGGTGTCGCTGTGCATGCGGGTCACGATGCCAGAGCGACGAGCAGTCCGTCCGGGTCGGCGCCCGCTGTCGTGTCCGGCCTGTGACATTCGCGGGCCCCGATTCCGTGCCTCGGCCACCTACAGTGGCTAGGGAAACGGCCACCGGCGCCTTGCCCGCCCGTGCCACTGACCGGGAGGAGTCCCGCTGATGCACCGGCGCCGCTTCCTGCAGTTGGGCGGCGGCCTGATGGCGGCAGGGGTGCTCGGTGCGTGCAGCGACGACTCGGCACCCCGGGCGGAGTCAGCTCCTCCCACGACGACCGATCCCACGACCGAGCCCACGACGACCGCACCCGAGACGACGACCACGCCGGCCGCTCCGAGCGGCACCGTACGCCCGGTCGTCCAGTCGATGGTGGCCACCGGCCTCGCCGTGCCCTGGGGTATCACCTTCCTGCCCGGCCAACCCGACCCCGGTACGGCGCTGGTGTCCGAGCGCGACACCGCGCGAATCCTGCGCATCACGCCCGGTCGCGAGCCTGTCGAGGTGGGCGTCGTACCCGGTGTCGTGCCGGGCATCGAGCGTTCGGGGGAGGGTGGCCTGCTCGGTCTGCTGTGGGTGCCGGACTCGCGGGAGCGTCCGTTGTACGCCTACCTGTCCACCTCGAAGGACAACCGCATCGTGCGGATGTCCTACGACGGCAAGCGGATCGGCAAGCCGCAAGTGGTTCTGGCCGGCATTCCGACCGGCGTCAACCACAACGGCGGCCGGCTCGCTCTGGGACCCGACGGCTTGATCTACGCCTCCACCGGGGAGACCTACGTGCTCGACCTCGCCCAGGACAAGGGCTCGCTGGGCGGCAAGACCCTGCGCATGACGATCGACGGACAGGTGCCGCCGGACAACCCGTTCGGCAACATGGTGTGGAGCCTTGGCCACCGCAACATCGAGGGGCTTTCGTTCGACAACACCGGCCTGCTGTGGTCCTCGGAGTTCGGCGCCGACACCTGGGACGAGCTGAACTTGATCGAGAAGGGCCAAAACTACGGGTGGCCGCTCGCCGAGGGCAGCAACGGCGAGAACGGCTTCGTACGTCCGGTGTCACAGTGGCCCACCGAGCTGTGCTCTCCGGGCAGCGTGTCCGTCACCCGCGGCCACGCGTGGGTGCCGGCCCTCCAGGGCGAGTGCCTGTGGGCGGTGCCGCTCACCGGGGAGGTCGCGGGACGTCAGGTACGCTGGCTGACCGAGCAGTACGGCCGGTTGCGCACCGCCCAGCTCGCCCCCGACGGGGCCATGTGGCTCACCACCAGCAACAAGGACGGGCGCGGCGACCCACGACCCGGTGACGACCGGATCATGCGCGTGGTGTTCAACCCCGTAGCGTGATGTCGACGGTGTCGATCACGTGCTCGTACCCGATCCGGGTGTAGAGGCAGTTGCTGGTCGGGTTGGCGGCGTCGGCGTCGAGCATGCAGGTCGGGCCCGCCTCGAACTGGGCCGCGGTGACCTTGCCGGCACCCATGGTCGGCGCACCCACCGTCTGCGGTCGAGCGCCTTTTCGCGGCCGACGCCGGATGCGCACGATCGCGCCCCCCGAGCCGGGGTTGAGGGGTGCCCATCCAGCGCGCCATGCTACGCCTCCGGCCGGGCAGACTTGGGCCTGCCACCGCGCAGCGAAGGGAGCCCACGTGACCGAGCACCTGGAGGTCGAGCGCACGTACGATGTGCCCGAGGTCTTCACGCTGCCCGACCTCGCCTCGCTCGATGTGGTCGCCAGCGTCGATGAGCCGCGCGAGCACCACCTGGTGGCCGAGTACCACGACACCGCCGACCGGCGCCTGATGCGAGCGAGCACCGCACTGCGCCGGCGCACCGGTGGCAGCGACGCCGGCTGGCATCTCAAGACCGCGGTGCCGACGGGCCGGCTCGAGGTGCACCGCCCGCTGGGACGCACCGCCAAGCCACCGGCGGCCGTTCGCGGACTCGTCGCCGCGCGGACGGCGGGAGCGCCGCTGCGCCCACTCGCGACGATCGAGACGCACCGCACCGTACGGGTGCTGCGGGGCGACGGCGGTGAGCCGCTGGCCGAGGTCTGCCACGACGTGGTGACCGCGACGCTGCCGAGCACGGAGAACGCCTCAGGAGTCGAGCGGCAGTGGACCGAGCTGGAGGTGGAGCTGGTCGACGGCAGCGAGGACCTGCTCGACGAGGTGGAGCCCCTGCTGCTGTCCGCCGGAGCCTCCGTGTCGCCGTGGCCGTCGAAGCTGTGGCGGGCGCTCGAGGTCACCGACGACACGGACTCACCCGACGTCGATGACACCGCGGGTGGCGTGGTCACCGCCCACGTCGCCGCGCTGGTCGACGAGCTGGCCGGCTGGGACGCCGGCGTACGCCGCAAGGTGCCCGGCTCGGTGCACAAGGCCCGGGTGGCGGTCCGACGGCTGCGCAGCATCCTCGCCGCCTACCGGCGCCTGCTCGACCGCGAGGTCACCGACCCGGTACGCGCGGAGCTGAAGTGGATGGCCGGGCTCCTGGGTGACGCGCGTGACGACGAGGTGCTGCGCGCACTGCTCGTCGAGCTGCTCGACGCCCAGCCACCTGACTCCGTGCGCGGGCCTGCCCGCCGTCAGCTCACCCGGCACCTGTCCGCCCGCGAGCGCACTCACGGCAAGGAGCTGCGCGACGCACTGAGCAGCGAGCGACACGCCACCCTGTGGGCCGCACTGCACCGGCTGGCCGAGGAACCCCCGCTCACCGACAAGGCCGACCGGGACCCCGAATCGGAGCTGGCGAAGGCGATCAAGAAACAGTTCCGCCGGGTCGACAAGGCCCGCGACCGGCTCGCCGCGCTCGACCCCGGGCCGGGGCGAGACACGGCCCTGCACGAGCTGCGCAAGGCCGAGAAGCGGCTGCGTTACACCGTCGAGGTCGCCGTGCCGACGTACGGCAAGCCGGCCGAGCGGATGGTCGAGCGGTGCAAGCGGTTCCAGGAGTACGCCGGGGAGCTGCACGACGACCAGGTCGCGCTCGGCCTGTTGCGCTCGATCGCCGACGAGGCCGGTGACGACGACGTCTTCACCGTCGGCCATCTGCACGGGGTGCTGCTGGCCCGCATCGACGCAGCCTGGACCGAGGCCGACCGCGAGATCGGCCGGCTGGAGGCCCCGAAGCCGCGGGCCAAGCTCACCTAGCCGCACTTGGCTGGCGGCTGGCAAGCCGTGACAGGCGCCACAAGGTGCCTGAGCGCCGGCAGCGGGTGCGAGGGGCGGCAGATGCGGTCGTGCCCTGGTGGCGTAGCGACGGCCCGCCACCGCAGGGGGTGACGGGCCGCGCACGTGGGCTGCCGTCGCACGAAACAACGACACGTGGAGCTGGCGGGAATCGAACCCGCGTCCTCCGACGCAGAGCCAGGTCTTCTCCGGGTGCAGTCTGCGTTGGCGTGTTCTCAGTCCCGGCACTCGCGCAGACGCGTCGCCGACGGACTCATCCGCTGTTGGTGTCCCACTCAGCCCCCGCGGACGGGTCTGAGCAGCAAGCCTCCTCGATGAGGCCGGTTACTGGAGCGGAGGCGGCCCCCAGACCGACCCTTCGCTAGCTCGCCTCAGGCGGCGAGGGCGAAGTCAGTGCGCTTAGCGTTGGCACTTGTGGTTTCCAAGGGTCGTTTACGAGATGACCTTGGATCCTCGACCCGCTTCTCCTGGTTCGTACGACCGAAGTCGAAACCGTTCAGCCCCTCTTGAGTTGTCCGCCGAGGGCAAGCCCTCGACCGCTTCTCAGCCTACCGGAGGGAACGGCGGCACCGCGGCTCCGATTCCCGGCCCCTTCCCCTGTCGTCTTCGCCGCGCCTACCGGCCGGATCAGAGCGCCCGCGGCCAGATCGGCTGGTCGCCCTCCGCGGGCGCGGTCACTGCCGCCCGCCCCTGCTCGTGCTGGTCCATCCCTTCAACGATGGGCGTCAACCAGCACGTCCGTGTCGACCGCGATCACGGGACCGGCAGGCGGCGGTCGGCATCCAACAGCTCGTAGAGGAGGCTGCGGTCGGCCGGATCGACCGCGGCGGCTCCGGAAACCGTGGGGAGGTGCAGCGCAAAGCGGTCACCTCGAGCGTCGTCCTTCGCGACAGCCACCCGGAGCGCAGCCTCCACCACTGACGTCTCCCGCCAAACATCAGCGGCCACGTGCAGCTGCGGTGTACCGTTGGTGTATGGCACGCACCAACATTGACATCGACGACGAGTTGGTGACGGCTGCGATGCAGCGTTTCGGCCTGCGATCCAAGCGAGAAGCGGTCGACCTCGCGCTGCGCCGGCTGGTGGGCACCCCGCTCACCCGTGACTTCCTGCTCGGGCTGGAGGGCGCGGGGTGGGAGGCGGACCTCGACGAGCTGCGGGCCAGCGGCCCGGTCACGAAGGGGCCGAGCGAGGCATGAACCTCGTCGACACCTCCGCCTGGGTGGACTACCTGCGGGGAGCGGACACCCGAGCCCGGTGGACGCTGCGACGCATGCTCACCGGTGACGAGCTGCCCGCGGTGACCGAGCCGATCGTGGCCGAGCTCCTCTCCGGCGCCACTGACGAGCGCAACCTCGACCAACTCGACACGCTGACCGCCTCGCTACCCATGCTCAGCGTCGACCCCTCGGTCGACTACCGCGACGCGGCGCTGATCTACCGGACCACCCGCCGCCGTGGCCTGGCCGTACGCCGGTTCGCCGACTGCCTCGTCGCCGCGGTCGCTTTGCGCCGCGACGCGGTGCTGGTGCACAAGGACGTCGACTTCGACGCGATCGCCCGAGCGGTACCGCTGCGGACCATGCCGCTGCGCTGACCCGAGCCCGGCGCCTCGACCCTGCACCAGCCGCCGCGGCAGCAGGCGCCACACTGGCGCCATGGGCCAGCGACACCAGCCGTCGAGTCGGTCGACCGAAGGGCCGGCACGGTGACCGAGTGGCTGCTGGCGTACGCGGCCGACCACGGCCACGACCTGCTCTGAGCGACGACATGCCACAGCCCGGTCTGCGGTCGGTGCTGAGCCGACCGGCCTACCGCCGCCTGTGGGCGGCGCGCACGGTCAGCCAGGTCGGCGACATCGCACAGTTTACGACCACCGCGCTCCTCGCGTTCGCTCTCACCGGGTCGGGCCTCGGCGTCTCCGGCGTGGTGCTGGCCGAGATCGCGCCGGTGCTGCTGCTCGCACCGCTGGCCGGCCCGCTGGTGGACCGGCTTCCCCGCGTACGGGTGATGATCGGCGCCGACGTCGTACGAATGCTGCTGGTGCTCGTGCTGGTGGTCTGGCACTCCGACGCCGCCTTGGTGTATGCGGTGACGTTCGGCCTGTCGGCCGGGTCGGTGTTCTTCAATCCGGCGGCCAACAGCCTGCTGCCGGCACTCGTCGACGACGATGAGCTGGTCGCCGCCAACAGCGGCATCTGGTCGGCTGCCGTCCTCTCGCAGGTCGCGGTCGCGCCGCTGGTCGGCCTGCTCGCCACCACCGCCGGCTTCGGGTGGGCGTACGGCGTCAATGCCGCCAGCTACGCGGCGTCGGCCGTTCTGCTACGCAGGCTGCGGGCCGGCGAGGCACGGCTCCAGGTGCCCACCGCCAGCCTGTGGAGCCACGGCGTGGAGGCCCTGCGGTTGCTGGCTGGCGACGCACTGCTGCGGGCGCTGGCATTCGCCCAGGCGCTCGCCGCGCTGTCGGCCGGTGCTACGAGCGCGCTGCTGGTCATGCTGGCCGCACGTCACCTCCAAGTCGGTGGGAGCGGGTACGGCGCGATGCTGGCCGCTATCGGGGTCGGCGCCTTCACCGGTCCGTTGCTGCTATCCCGGCTGGCCCGTCACCTCCCGCAATCACGGGTGGTCTTCTCCTCGTTCGCGCTGCGCGGCCTGGTCGACCTCATGCTGGCGACCGTGACGGCGCTGCCGGCGGCGTTGGGTGCCCTCGTGGCGTATGGCGTCGGTACGTCGGCCGGGACCGTGTCGTTCAGCTCGCTGGTCCAGACCCATGTCGGGGCGTCGATGCGTGGGCGGGTGTTCAGCGCCTTCGACGTGATCTGGCAGGCCATGCGGCTGGTCAGCCTGCTGGCCGGTGGGGTGCTTGCCGACGCGTACGGCATCCGGGCCGTGTTCTACGCCGGCGGGTTGCTGCTGCTGACCGCCGGGCTCGCTGGGCTCGCCGTCGCCCGTACGCCCGGTGCAGCCGCTCGGCCCCGCTGAGCGGCGACATCGGACAGATCCGACCACATGTCGTACCCGCATCATCGAGTGGCGGCAAAGCGACCACCCAGACGCTCCGTGAGGTGTGTTTGCCGCCACTCGATGCGCTGACCCGTCACCGCC
>JBBSMD010000010.1:0-32822 GCA_038233355.1 Propionibacteriales bacterium | reverse complement strand
GCCCTCTCAAGGCGGTAGCGCCGGTTCGAATCCGGTCGGGGGTACTCGTCCTGACGGGCCAGACGCGGGGGTCACCGACAGCGCGCGCCGAGGCGCCCCTGCTAGTCGACTCCAACCTGATCGAGTTGGGTCTACCGCGAGTAGACTCTGGGTATGGCTGACACGACAACGGTCAAGGTCCACACCAGCACCCGCGACCTGCTGCTGGAGGTGGGCGCGTCCCGGCGTGAGAGCGCCGATCAGGTCATCCGGGCTGCGCTCGCGGCGATGCAGCGCGACGAACGGCGTCAGATCGCGGCGGCCGAGGCCCGCGCGATCAAGGACGATCCCGTAGATCGCGCCGAGATCGAGGCGATCCAGCAGGATCTGGCGGCGCTGCATGAGGGGTGAGGTCTACCGGTTGCCTGCTCGAGGCAAGGGCCACGAGCAGCAGGGCCGCCGGTACGCCGTCGTCCTGCAGCCGGACTGGCTCGCCCTGAGCACCTGGGTCGTCGCCTTCACCAGCACGAGCGCACGCGAGACCAGCTTCCGCCCAACCGTCGAGCTCGGGGACCGCCGCACCCTGGTGATGTGCGACCAGATCGCCACCGTCGACCTAAACCGACTTGTCGAGCCAGCAGGTTTCCTGACCTTCGAGGAGATGCAGCGAGTCGACGAGGCTCTGTCCTTGGTGCTCGATCTGTAGCGCACGGACAGTCTCGCGTGGCCCTATCACCTCAAGAGATCGTGGTTGCGTTGCGGATCGCCCATCGCAGCGAGGTCTATCGACGACTCTGACGTGCACCAGCTGTCCCGCATCCGGATCTCCAGCACGCCGATCCCGGCCCGGCTGGCTCAACGTCTCTGGTTTCGCGGGTGGTACGTGGCGATGCGCTCGTTCCCGTGCTTGTAGTTGCCGGTCAAGCGGGCCATGAGTCCTTGAGGGTCGTCGTTCTCCACGTCTGCCATGAACTGGTCAGCGGCGCCGCCTCGGAGCGGCTTCGCTCGGCGACCGTTGTGGCTGATTACCACGTCGCCGCCGACAAGCTTGTATACGAATCCGCTGGGTCGGTTGGCCATGGACCCAGCATGCCGCATCATCGCTCACTGAGCGCCGACCTCTGCTTGAGGTCCTGAGCCGCGTTCAGCTTGCGCCGTACGAGGGTCCCCTTGTGGTCTGGGTTCAGGATGTTCGAAGCTTCGATGAGCCCGGGGTCGAGCAGGGATGCGACGAAGTTGCGGTCCTTCTCTGGATGATCGCGCAGGCGATTCGGATCGTGTGCTCTCGCTGGTCGCGCCGCATCAGCCCGCCATCTCGAGCACCTCGAAGGGCTCTTCCTGGGAGAGCAGTCCGCTCACGGGGGAGACCTCGCGTCACGATGGAGTCCCGGTCGAGATCGGTGAGGACGCGGTGCAGGGCGGGAAGGTCGGCGCGCTCGGTCTTCCTCGGATCCTTCTCTCAAGGCGGTAGCGCCGGTTCGAATCCGGTCGGGGGTACTTCGTGATCGCTTCGACCGGCGCCGGGTGGCGTGTCCGATTCCCGCCAGAGTCGGCTCCGGCCGTACGCCAGGATGGCGGCATGTCAAGCAGCGAGTCGGTCCTCGACCATGAGCGCTGCTACCGGGCCGTGCACAGTCGCGACCCGCGCTTCGACGGCTTCTTCGTCACCGCCGTGCGCACCACCGGGATCTACTGCCGCCCCTCGTGCCCGGCACGAACGCCACTCGCGCGCAACGTCGCCTTCTTCCCTACCGCGGCCGCCGCACACGGAGCCGGCTACCGCGCCTGCCGCCGCTGCCGTCCGGACGCCTCTCCCGGCAGCCCGCAGTGGGACGTCCGCGCCGACGTCGTCGGCCGCGCCGTACGGCTGATCCACGACGGGCTGGTCGACCGCGAAGGAGTAAGCGGGCTGGCCACCCGACTCGGCTACTCGGGTCGGCAGCTGCAGCGTCTGCTCATCGACGAGGTCGGCGCCGGCCCGCTCGCGCTCGCTCGGGCGCACCGTGCACAGACGGCGCGGGTGCTCGTCGAGTCGACCGACCTGTCGATGGCCGACGTGGCCTTCGCCGCCGGGTTCTCCTCGGTCCGCCAGTTCAACGACACGGTGCGGGAGGTGTACGCCGTCTCACCGAGCGCGCTACGCAGCGCGCACCGGCCCGCGGCGTCGCCCCCCGGGCGGGTGTCGCTGCGGCTGGCCGCTCGCGCACCGTTCGACGCCGACTGGCTGGCCACCTTCTGGGCTGCCCACGCCGTACCCGGCTTGGAGGTGTGGGAAGACCGGACCGCCGAGCTGACCCGGGTGCTGCGCCTGCCGCACGGTCCCGGCATCGTGCGGCTGCGCCCGTACGCGGGGACCAGCGCGGGCCACCCGTACGTTGCCACCGACCTCGAGCTCAGCGACCTGCGCGACCTCACCGGCGCCGTGGCCCGCGCTCGCGCGCTCGGTGACCTCGACGCCGACCCGGTGGCGGTGGCTGACGTGTTGGGGGCCGACCCCGTGCTGGGCCCGGCGGTGCGACGGCGCCCGGGTCTGCGCGTACCGGGCGTGGCGGACGGGTTCGAGACCGCGGTGCGCGCCGTGCTCGGCCAGCAGGTCTCGACCAAGGCGGCGGTGACCACGACGGCCCGCCTGACCCAGCGCCTCGGCATCCCGGTACCCGGCCACGACGGGTGGCGAGCGTTTCCCACCCCGGCCGCGCTGGCCGCTACCGACCCGCAGGCCCTCGGTGTGCCGCGTAGCCGCGGCCGAGCGGTCGTGGCTCTCGCCGCGGCTGTCGCCGACGGGCGGGTCGAGCTCGGCGTCGGCGCCGACCGCGCCGAGGCCCGCGCGCGGCTGCTGGCGCTGCCCGGCATCGGGCCCTGGACGGCCGGCTACGTCGCGATGCGGGCGCTGCGCGATCCCGACGTGGCGCTGGAGACCGACCTGGGCGTGCGAGCCGCCGCGCACACCCTGGGCCTGCCCGCCGACCCGGGGGCCCTGCGCGAGCGGGCCGCGGCCTGGGCGCCGTGGCGCTCGTACGCGGTCATGCAGCTGTGGTCGACGTACCTGAGTCACCCAAGGCCACGCCGGGAGGCACCACGACCCGCCGACACAGGAGGCAACAGATGAGCAATCAGCAGGTGACGAGCGAAGAGCCGGTGCGGGCGTGGGCGGTCCTCGCCTCCCCCGTGGGTGACCTGCGCCTCCGTACCGACGGGGTGGCCCTGACCGCAGTCGAGTTCACCCCGTGGGGCGGACAGCTCGCCGAGTCCGACCGCGACCTGCGGCATCCCGTGCTGGCTGCGTCGTGCGACCAACTGCGTGAGTACTTCGCGGGTGAGCGTCAACGCTTCGACCTGCGCGTCGACCCGGCGGGCAGCGACTTCAGCCGTCGCGTCTGGCGGGCCCTGGCCGACATCCCGTACGGCCAGACGCGATCGTACGGACAGGTCGCTGCCGCCCTCGGTCTGGCGCCCGCCGCGGCGCGTGCCGTGGGGGGAGCCAACGGCCGCAACCCGGTGCCGGTGGTGCTGCCCTGCCATCGTGTCGTCGGTGCCGACGGGTCGCTCACCGGCTACGCCGGGGGAGTGGAGCGCAAGCGGGTTCTGCTGGCGTTGGAGACAACCGCGCTCTGCTGAGCCGGCCCGCTTGGGCACCGACATGGGTCGCGTTGCAGTCGCGCATGGCCGGCCGCGCATGGCCGGCCGCGCATGGCCGGCCGCGCATGGCGGGCCGGCGCATGGTCGGCCGCGCATGGCTCCCAGGCCCGAGCGTCTGACGTGGGACCAGGTGGCTTTGCGGGCGCTGAAACCCACACCCGGCTCACGTCAGAGCTGGCCAGTCGAATAGCGATCGGCCAACATGAGTCGGAGCCTCACCCGGTGGACCGGCGCAGCGACTGCCCGAGCCGCTCGGCCGCGGCCATCACGGCCGGGGCGTGCATCCGACCGGGCTGGCGCGACAAGCGCTCCAACGGCCCGGACACCGACACGGCGGCCACGACCTTGCCGGTCGGCGATCGCACCGGCGCGGAGACCGAGGCGACGCCCGGCTCGCGTTCGCCGACGCTCTGCGCCCACCCTCGACGGCGTACGGCCGCGAGCGCCGCGGCGGAGAACGCCGCTTGTTGCAGACCCCGGTGCATCCGCTCCGGCTCCTCCCACGCCAGCAGCACCTGGGCCGCCGAGCCGGCGTTCATGGTGAGCTGGCTGCCGACCGGGACGGTGTCTCGCAGACCCGTGGGGCGCTCGGATCCGGCGACGCACACTCGATGCTCGCCCTGGCGACGGAACAGCTGCGACGACTCGCCGGTGATGTCGCGCAGCCGGGCCAGCACGGGACCGGCCGCGGCCAACAGCCGGTCCTCCCCGGCGGCCGCGGCGAGCTCTCCCAGTCGCGGGCCGAGCACGAAGCGGCCCTGCAGGTCGCGCGACACCAACCGGTGGTGCTCCAGCGCCACCGCCAGCCGGTGCGCGGTCGGTCGGGCGAGACCGGTGGCTGCTACCAGACCGGCAAGCGTGGCAGGCCCCGACTCGAGGGCCGCGAGCACGACAGCGGCCTTGTCGAGGACGCCGACCCCGCTAGAGTTGTCCATGAGCTGATACTGCCGTCTCGCATTCTGGAACACAAGGGTACGATCGCGGGAGCGATGACGGCTCAGCGTACGACCGATTGGCGGGGGAGACGAGAGGGCACGACCCGGACGCGGACCAGGCGAGAGCGCACGGACCAGACGTGAGTGCACGACACCGCACGACACGACATCGACACGAGACGGCGGCACGGCAGTGGGCAGGACGTTGGCACAGAAGGTGTGGGACGAACACGTCGTGCGGCAGGCGCCCGGTGAGCCCGACCTGCTCTACGTCGACCTCCACCTGGTGCACGAGGTGACGAGCCCGCAAGCCTTCGACGGGCTCCGGCTGGCCGGCCGTGGCGTACGCCGACCCGACCTCACCCTCGCCACCGAGGACCACAACGTCCCCACGCTCGACGTGGACCGTCCGATCGCCGACCCGGTCTCTCGTACCCAGATCGAGACGCTGCGCCGCAACTGCGCCGAGTTCGGGATCCGGCTGCACTCCCTCGGCGACGCCGAGCAGGGCATCGTGCACGTGGTCGGCCCGCAGCTGGGCCTCACCCAACCGGGTACGACGGTGGTCTGCGGTGACTCGCACACCTCGACCCACGGTGCCTTCGGTGCACTCGCCTTCGGCATCGGCACCAGCGAGGTGGAACACGTCTTGGCCACCCAGACGCTGCCGCAGACCCGGCTGCGCACCATGGCCGTCACTGTCGAGGGCGCCCTGCCCGAGGGCGTCACCGCCAAGGACCTGGTGCTGGCGCTGATCGCTCAGGTCGGTACGGGCGGCGGCCAGGGCTACGTGGTGGAGTACCGCGGCGAGGCCATCCGCGCGCTGTCGATGGAAGCGCGCATGACCATCTGCAACATGTCGATCGAGTGGGGCGCCAAGGCCGGCCTCATCGCCCCCGACGAGACGACCTTCGACTACCTGCGGGGGCGCCCGCACGCCCCGCAGGGAGCCGACTGGGACGTCGCGGTCGAGCACTGGCGCGGGTTGGCCAGCGACCCCGACGCCGAGTACGAGCGCGAGGTGGTGCTCGACGCATCCGAGCTGACCCCGTTCGTCACCTGGGGCACCAACCCGGCGCAGGGCGTCCCGCTCGGCGCGAGTGTGCCGTCGCCGGCGGACTTCGCCGACACCGAACACCGCGGCGCCGCCGAGCGGGCCCTGGCGTACATGGGGCTCGAAGCCGGCACCCCCATGCGCGACGTCACGGTCGATACGGTCTTCATCGGCTCGTGCACCAACGGCCGCATCGAGGACCTGCGCGAGGTGGCCCGCATCCTCGCGGGACGCACGGTGGCGCCCGACACCCGGCTGCTCGTCGTCCCCGGCTCCACCCGGGTACGCCTGCAGGCCGAGGCCGAGGGGCTCGACGTGGTGGTCAAGGACGCCGGTGGCGAGTGGCGCGGCGCGGGCTGCTCGATGTGTCTGGGCATGAACCCCGACCAGCTCGCGCCCGGCGAACGCAGCGCGTCGACGTCCAACCGCAACTTCGAGGGGCGACAAGGCGTCGGTGGGCGCACCCACCTCGTCTCGCCACCCGTGGCCGCCGCCACCGCGGTGCTCGGCCGGCTCGCCTCGCCGTCCGACCTGCCCGGCTAGGAGAGAGTCGATGGACAGCTTCACCACCCACACCGGCATCGCGGCCGCCCTTCGGCGCAGCAACGTCGACACCGACCAGATCATCCCGGCCGCGTACCTCAAGCGGGTGACCCGTACGGGCTTCGCCGACGGCCTGTTCGCGGCGTGGCGCGGCGACCCGGGCTTCGTGCTCAACCGGCCCGAGTCCGCCGATGCGACAGTCCTGGTGGCCGGGCCCGACTTCGGCACCGGCTCGTCACGCGAGCACGCGGTGTGGGCCTTGCAGGACGCTGGTTTCCGGGCCGTGCTGTCACCGCGCTTCGGCGACATCTTCGCCGGCAACGCGGGCAAGGCCGGCCTGCTCGCGGCCCGGGCGGACGCACCCGTCGTCGGCGCGCTGTGGGACCTGCTCGACGCCGATCCGCGCACCCCCGTCACGGTCGACCTGGTCGAGCGTGTCGTCCGGGCAGGTGAGGGCGCTGATCGGCTCGACGCGCCCTTCGACGTCGACGACTACACCCGCTGGCGCCTGCTCGAAGGGCTCGACGACATCGGCGTCACCCTCGGCTACGAGGCCGACATCACCGCGTACGAGGACCAGCGCCCGGCGTGGAAGCCGCGCCTTCGCGCCGGCTGACCCCACCACGCGCCCGGCGCGCGCGAGTGGCCCGATGTGGTCGTACGCGTGCGCGAGTGGTCCGTTGTGGTCCTACACCCGCGCGAGTGGCCCCATGCGGTGGCCGCCGGGGGATGGCGACCACCGCATGGGGCCACTCGGCTGGCGGGCGGCGGTCGCGGGGCGCCACTCGGCCGGCGGTCAGGGCGGCTCGGCTGGCGGCTCGGCCGGCGGTCGGGGCCGACTGGGGACTACCCCGCACAGCGCCCGAGCGGATGTCGTCGGACCCCGTGTCACGCTCGGTCCCTCGGTGCCCATCGCGTACGCTCGTGCGCACTTCCCCGAGCCGCACCCCGGCCCGGACGGGCGACAAGGCGTCACCCGCTCCGGCTGGTTGGGTGTGCCCGCAGCCGCCCGCGGTGATCGTGCCGCCGACCCCGAGGAGCCACCGCGCCGATGTCGAGCGACTCGTTCGTGCACCTGCACGTCCACACCGAGTACTCCATGCTCGACGGCGCCGCCCGGCTCGACGACCTCTTCGCCCGCACGGCCGAGCTCGGCATGCCCGCGCTGGCGATGACCGACCACGGCAACGTCTTCGGGGCATACGACTTCTGGGCCAAGGCTCGCGCTGCCGGCGTGCGACCGATCATCGGCATGGAGGCCTACGTCACCCCCGGCACCCATCGCGGCGAGCGCAAGCGGGTCCGCTGGAACACCGGCGGTGACGACGACGTCTCCGGCGGCGGGGCGTTCACCCACCTCACACTGCTCGCCGAGTCCACCCAGGGCATGCACAACCTGTTCCGGCTCAGCTCACGTGCCAGCCTGGAGGGCTTCTTCTACAAGCCGCGCGCCGACGCCGAGCTGCTCGCCGAGTACGCCGAGGGGCTCATCGCCACCACGGGTTGCCCGTCTGGCGAGGTGCAGACGTGGCTGCGGATCGGCGACTACGCCAAGGCCCGGCAGCGCGCCGCCCAGCTGCGCGACATCTTTGGCGCCGACAGCTTCTACGTCGAGCTGATGGATCACGGCCTGCCCATCGAGACCCGGGTCCGCGACGGCCTGCTCCGCCTGGCCGAGGATCTCGACCTCCCGATGGTCGCCACCAACGACCTGCATTACACCGACGCGACCGACGCCGAGGCGCACGAGGTCCTGCTGTGCGTGCAGTCGGGCAAGACGCTGGCCGACCCGCAACGCTTCAAGTTCGACGCCCGCGACTTCCATCTCAAGACCCCGGCCGAGATGCGCAACCTCTGGGAGCACCGCCACGGCCTGCGGGCGGCGTGCGACAACACCCTCGCCATCGCCGAACGCTGCGACGTCACGTTCGACGAGTCGGCCAACTACATGCCCCGCTTCCCGGTGCCCGCGGGGGAGAACGAGGAGTCGTGGTTCGTGCGCGAGGTTGAGCGCGGACTGCACGACCGCTACCCCGAAGCCATCCCTGAACAGGTGCGCCGGCAAGCCGACTTCGAGGTCGGTGTCGTCACCCAGATGGGCTTCGCCGGCTACTTCCTGGTGGTCGCCGACTTCATCAACTGGGCCAAGAGCAACGGCATCCGGGTCGGTCCCGGCCGGGGCTCCGGACCGGGGTCGATCGCGGCCTACGCGATGCGTATCACGGACCTGGACCCGCTCCAGCACGGACTCATCTTCGAGCGCTTCCTCAACCCGGACCGGGTCACGATGCCCGACTTCGACATCGACTTCGACGAGCGCCGACGTGGCGAGGTCATCCGCTACGTCACCGACAAGTACGGCGACGACCGGGTCGCCCAGATCGTCACCTACGGCACGATCAAGGCCAAGCAGGCGGTCAAGGACTCCTCGCGGGTGCTCGGCTACCCCTTCGCGATGGGCGAGCGCATCACCAAGGCGATGCCGCCGGCGGTGATGGGCAAGGACGTCCCGCTGACCGGCATCTTCGACCCCGAGCACCCCCGTTACAGCGAAGGCGGGGAGTTTCGCGCCCTGTACGACGCCGACGCCGACGTCAAGAAGGTCGTCGACACCGCGCAGGGGCTGGAGGGCCTCAAGCGGCAGTGGGGGGTGCACGCGGCCGGTGTGATCATGTCCAGCGAGCCGCTGCTCGACGTGATCCCCGTCATGCGGCGCGAGCAGGACGGCGCGATGATCACGCAGTTCGACTACCCGACCTGTGAGCGCCTCGGCCTCATCAAGATGGACTTCTTGGGGCTGCGCAACCTGACGGTCCTCGACGACGCCTTGGACAACGTGGCGGCCAACCGCGACGAGGCGGTGCAGCTGGACGAGCTGCCGCTCACCGACCCCGCCACCTACGACCTGCTCGGCCGCGGTGAGACCCTCGGCGTCTTCCAGCTCGACGGTGGACCCATGCGCGCACTGCTGCGCAGCCTTCGCCCCGACACCTTCGCCGACATCTCCGCGGTGGTGGCGCTCTACCGACCCGGTCCCATGGGAGCCGACTCACACAACAAGTACGCCCGGCGCAAGAACGGTCGCGAAGAGGTCGTCCCCATCCACCCCGAGCTGGCCGAGCCGCTCGCGGACGTCCTCGGGGAGACCTACGGCCTCATCATCTACCAGGAGCAGGTGATGGCCATCGCGCAGAAGCTGGCCGGGTACTCCCTCGCCCAGGCCGACCTGCTGCGCCGGGCCATGGGCAAGAAGAAGAAGGCCGAGCTCGACCAGCAGTTCGTGACCTTCTCCGACGGCCTGCGGCAGCGCGGCTACTCCACCGACGCGGTCGCGACCCTGTGGGACATCCTGCTGCCGTTCTCCGACTACGCCTTCAACAAGGCCCACTCCGCGTCGTACGGGCTGGTGGCGTACTGGACTGCCTACCTCAAGGCCAACTTCCCCGGCGAGTACATGGCCGCGCTGCTCACGAGCGTCAAGGGCGACAAGGACAAGTCGGCGATCTACCTCAACGAGTGCCGTCGGATGGGCATCTCGGTGCTGCCCCCCGACGTCAACGAGTCCGCCTCGCTCTTCACCTGCGTGGGTCCCGACATCCGCTTCGGCCTCTCCGCGATCCGCAACGTCGGCGGCAACGTCGTCGACGCGATCGTGACCGCGCGAAGCCAGCACGGCAAGTTCAGCGACTTCGTCGACTTCCTCGACAAGGTGCCAGCCCTGGTGTGCAACAAGCGGGTGGTCGAGTCGCTGGCCAAGGCCGGTGCGTTCGACTCTCTCGGACACCAGCGCCGGTCCCTGGTCGCGGTGCACGAGGAGGCCGTCGACCAGTACTGCGACGTCAAGCGCAACGAGGCGATGGGCCAGGACTCGCTGTTCGACGGCTTGGACGAAGGCGGCCTGTCCGGACTGCAGGTCAGCGTGCCGACGCTGGCGGAGTGGGACAAGCAGACGCTGCTCGGCTACGAGCGTGAGATGCTCGGCCTGTACGTGTCCGACCACCCCCTGCTGGGTCTCGAGCACGTCCTCGCGGCCGTCAGCGACTGCAGCATTGGCAGCCTGCTCGCCGACGAGGAACGCGCCGACGGCAGCGGTGTCTGCGTCGGAGGCCTGGTCACCGGCGTGCAGCGCAAGATCACCAAGAAGGGCGACACCTGGGCGATCGTCACCCTGGAGGACCTCGAGGGCGGGATCGACGTGATGCTGTTCCCGTCCACCTACCAGCTGGCCGCACCGCAGCTGGTGCAGGACGCGGTGCTGGTGGTCAAGGGCCGGTTGCGGCGCAAGGACGAAGGTGTGCCGGAGATCGCGGCGACCGAGGTCAGCGTGCCCGATCTCAGCGAGGGACCGGCCGGCCCCGTGGTGATCACCGTCTCCGCGGCCCGTTGCACGCCGCCCATGGTCGAGCAGCTAGAGGACGTCTTGTCCAACCACCCCGGCGCGACCGACGTGCACCTGCGGCTGGCGGGTCACAGCGGCACCACGCTCATGCGGCTCGACCAGCGGCTGCGCGTCTCTCCCGGGTCGTCGCTGACCGCTGACCTCAAGGCGCTGCTCGGCCCGGCCTGCCTCGCCCGCTAACCCCTGCCGGGGGTGGGGGAGGCCCGTAGCATGCATGCGTGCCTCCCGATGTCCCCGCCGAGGCGGCCACCGCGACCGGCTCGGGCGCGTTGGAGCCGGCGCGCCGCTCGCGGGCGGACGCGCGGACCACCGACACCGGCAGCCACGCCGAAGGCACCGGTAGCCATGGCGCAGACACCGGCAGCAATGCCACAAACACCGGCAGCGGCACCGACAGCGACATCCGGACCGACACAGACGCTCGGGGTCATAGTCGCGACCGAGCCCTCGGTGGACGGACCGCTGCCCTGATCCGCGACGGCGCCCGACAGCCCGTCGAGCACGAGGGGCTGCTCGGTTGGTCGCTGGTGGTGCTGGTGAGCATGCTCGGTGCCGGTGTCGTGGCCGCGTTCGCGTGGTCGGCGCTGGCGGAGCCGGCCGTGTTCACCGTCACCGCCGACGGCGCCTCCATGGGCGAGACGGCGGCGGGGGAGCAGTTCGGCGTCGAGGTCCTCTACGCCGCCCTCGCTGCAGGCCTCGGCCTCGGCACGGGGGCACTCGCCGGGCGGCGACTGGCCCGGTACGGGTGGGTGCTCGCCGTGGTGCTGCTCGTCGGCGCGCTGGGCGCGGCCGGCGTCAGCCTCTACCTGGGGCGGCTGCTCGGGCCGGCCGACCCGACGGTCGCCCTGGCCTCGGCCCGTGCGGGGGACCTGGTGGCCGCCCGGCTCGACGTCGAGGCGTCCGGCCTGCTGCTGACCTGGCCGATCGCCGCCCTCGGGGGCTTCCTCGCAGCGATCTCGCGATCCACCGATCGCGCGGATCACCCCTCCTGAGGACCGCACCGAGCGCTATCCTGCTCCACAAGGGCGACGCCCGTGCGACGTGGCCGGGGCGGTCGTTAGCGGAGCGCCCGCATGAGGGACGAGGGGCTGAGGGGGAACGTGTCGTGACTCGCGTGCAGGGACGAAACGACACGCCACGGCGGACGTGGGGGCGCCGCGCCCGGCTCGGCGACCGGGGGGCTGCTACCGGTCTGGCCGTCGGTGGTGCGGCCGTGGTGGCCGCGGCTCTCGTGGGCGGCGGGGTGTGGGCGGCGACCCAGCTCAGCGGGGGCGGTGCGCAGCCCGACGACGTCCTGCCCGACTCCACCCTGGGCTACGTGCGGGTCGATCTCGACCCGTCGGCCACCCAGAAGGTCGACCTGATGCAGCTCCTGCGGCGCTTCCCCGACTTCGAGCGGGCCACCGGCATCAGCAGCGACCGCGAGGACGTGCGCCGGTTGCTCGTGCAGGGCGCGCTCGACGAGGCGGCCTGCGCCGCGAGCTACGACGACGACGTCGAGCCGTGGATCGGTGACCGTGCTGCCGTCGCGGCCATGCCCGGCGCCGACGGTGCCCAGCCACAGCCGTTCGCGGTGCTGCAGGTGCGCGACGCCTCGGCGGCCGAGGACGGGCTCGACGCGCTGAGCCAGTGCCTTCCGGGTGCCGGCTACGCCTTCACCGGTGACTACGCCGTGCTGGCGCAGACACAGCTGGTCGCCGACACTGTGGTCGAGCGGGGGGAGTCCGCTCCGCTGTCCGGCGACGAGGCGTACGCCGAGGACATGGACCGGCTGGGTGACCCGGGTCTGGCGTCGTTCTGGGTCGATGTCCCCGCCGTGAGCGAGCAGATCGGCAGTGCCGCGGCGCAGCTCGGTGGGCTCGACCTGATGAGCGGTGGACCGGCACAGAGCACGTCGCTCTACGGCACCTTCCGAGCCGGGGAGGACAACCTCGAGCTGAGGGTGCTCAGCAGTGGCACCCAGGTGCTCGACAACGGCGCCTCGCCCATCGGCGAGCTGCCGGAGTCGACGCTCGTCGCCTTGTCGGCGTCCGGGCTCGGCGACGCCGTACCGAGCATGTGGAAGCAGCTGCGCGAGACCGCCGACGGCGTCGAGCCAGGGTCCTTCGACCGGCAGGTGGCCGAGCTCGAGGCCGAGACGGGTCTGCGCCTGCCGGAGGACCTCGCCACGCTGCTGGGTGACAACGTCACCGTCGGGGTCGATGGCAAGGGGCTCGACCCCGAGTCGCTGGCCGGTCGCCAGCCGCGTCCCTCCGACGTCGGTGTCGGCGTCCGCCTCACCGGCGACACCAACGCCATCCGCAATGTCGTCGAACGGATCCAGGCGAGCCTCGACGCCCAGCGTGCGCCCTTCGACCTGGCCACGTTGGAGGTCGAGGGTGGCCTGGTGGTGGCCAGCAACGACGCGTACGCCACCGCGATGGACGACGGCGGCCTGTCCGGCAGCGACACGTTCGAGGGTGCCGTGGGCGATCCCGACGGTGCCGCCGCGGTCTCCTTCGTCGACCTCGACCGGCTGACCGAGATGGTGCGGGGCCTCGTCCCGCCGAGCGGCAGCGGCGGCCCCGCCGAGATTGTCGGCACGTTCGAGCCGCTGCGTGCTCTCGGCGCCCGGGTCTCTATCGGCGACGGCTACTCCGAGGCGGTCATCCGGCTCACCTTCGACTGAGCCGGACCGCGACGGCACCGGTACCGCGCACCAGGTCATCCGGGCTGAGCTCCAGGTCGAGCCCGCGGCGCCCACCGGAGACGAGCACCGTCGGGTGCCTCAGCGTGGTCTGCTCGACGTAGGTGGGAAGGCCACGGCGCTGGCCGAGCGGAGAGATGCCCCCGGCGACGTACCCGGTGACGCGCTCGGCGTCGTCGCGGTCCGCCAGCCGGGCCCGCTTGCCGGCGCCGGCCACCGCCAGCGCCTTGAGGTCCAACGTGTCGGTCACCGGCAGCACGGCCACCACCAGGCGTGCGTCGACACGAGCGACGAGCGTCTTCAGCACCCGCTGGGCGGTGATACCCAGGACCGGCGCGAGCCGGTCTGCGGCTTCCCGGCCGTACGAACCGGCAGCCGGGTCGTGTTCGTAGCCGTGCACGGTGAAAGGCACGCCGAGCCGGCTCAGCAGCACGGTCGCCGGAGTGCTCGCCGGTGCATGCCTGGCCACGTCAGTTCGGTGACCAGGCGCTACGCACGACGTCGGTCGCCGGCAGGCTCGGCACCGCGCGTACCGCGGCGAGCTCGCCGGTGAGCAGGTCGGCCAGGCGACGAAGGCGGTCAGCGGCATGCGGCAGCGCCAGCAGCGCCTGCCGCTCCGCCAGGACCAGCGGGACCGTCGCGGCGAGGGCGTAGGACAGAGCGACCGGTTCCTCGGTGAGGTCCCCGGTCATCACCGCTGCGCCGCGGTGTCGCGACACCACCTGCCGGTAAGCCTCGAAAGCGGTCAAGGCGTGGCTGGCCAGCGCCGCGCAGTCCGGGCCGGCCGGCTCGTCGAGGTAGGTGACCTCGGCTGTCGTGTACTCCCGCTCGGCACGAGGACCGTCCTCGGGGTTCACGAGGCCTTCGAGGTCCACGTGCCGCACGCGGTGCACGGTGAAGCGCCGGACTCCGACCGTTTCCACCTCGTAGCGCCCGTCAGCGTCCTGGCGAGCGCCGAGCACCTGAGCCTCGCAACCGACGTCGTACGTCGCGGGGCGGGCGGAGGCACCAGCCCCAGCGTCCTCGAAGCCCTCCCGGATCGCGACGACACCGAACCGCCGCTGGTTGTGCGGGCGCTGCAGCAGGTCGCGCATCATCGCCCGGTAGCGGTCCTCGAAGACCAGCAGTGGCAGCGGGAGGCCGGGATAGAGCACTGTGCCGAGCGGGAACAGCGGCACGGTGCTGCGGTCACCTCCGGGCTCGGCCGCCGCGGGCGGACCGTCGGGCCCGCCACCCACCGCGCCGCTCATCCGCCGAACTCGACCAGGCCCCGTCGGGCCTGCTCCAGCCACGCCTCGCGGGTCTCGATCTGCTCGGTGAGGGCGGCCGCGGCGGCATCGTCGGCCCGGGCTTGGGCGGCCTCGCGCTGCTCGGTCAACCGGGTCAGCCCCGCCTCCAGCTGCGCCACCATGTCGGCAGCGCGGGCCTGCGCCTCCGGGTCGCTGCGACGCCAGCGCTCGGCCTCGGCCCGCCCGACCGCCTCCTCGACTGCTCGCATGCGTCGTTCGAGCTGTCGTACCTGGTCCTTCGGCACCCGTCCGGCCGACTCCCATCGCTCCAGCAGCGGCCGCAGCGCCGCGCGTGCCGCGGCCGGGTCACTGGCCGGCAGCAGCGCCTCGGCCCGCGCCACGATCTCTCGCTTGAAATCGGCGTTGGCCGACTGCTCGGCGTCCACGAGGGCGTTCGCCCCGTCCCGGGCGGCGAAGAAGGTGTCCTGGGCGGCACGGAAGCGACGCCACAACGCGTCGTCGATCGCTCGTGGCGCCGGCCCGGCAGCCTTCCACTGTTGCATCAGGTCGCGGTAGCGACGCCCCGTGGGACCCCAGTCGGTGGAGGCGGCGAGCGCCTCCGCCTCGGCTGCGAGGCGCTCCTTGACGCTACGGGCGTGTGCTCGCTGCTCGTCTTGGGCCGCGTAGTGCTGCTTGCGCCGCTTGCCGAAGGTGCTGCGTGCGGCGGAGTAACGCCGCCACAGCGTGTCGTCGGTGCGCCGGTCGAGTCGCGGCATGTCCTTCCACTGCGACAGCAGGACCACCAGCCGGTCGCCCCCGCCACGCCAGTCGCTGCTGTGCGCCACCTGCTCGGCTTCGGCGACGAGCCGCTCCTTGGCCGCGGTGACCTCGGCGGTACGCCGCTCCCGTTCGACCCGCCTGGCCCGACGCTGGAGTTCGAGCACGGGGCCGAGCGCGTCCAGACGCTCGGCCAGCTCGGCCAGGTCTCCGACCGCCTGAGCGGTCTCGACCGAGGTGCGCAGGTGCTCGATGGCCTGGCGCAGCTCCTGCGGGTTGGCGCTGCCCGAGGCGGCCCGCTGCTCGAGGATGGCGACCTCGCCGGCCAACCCGTGGAAGCGCCGGGTGTAGAACGCCACGGCCTCGCCGGCGTCCGTGTCGGGCCACTGGCCGACTGGCCTCTCGCTACCGTCCCGTCCCCGGACGAAGACGGTGCCTTCGTCGTCCGCGCGTCCCCACGCGGCGGCCGCTGCCTGGTCGTGGGCCGAGGGCGCCGCGGCAAGTTCACCAGCGGTTGCACCCGTGCCAGGCCCTGCCCCGCGGGGAGTCCGCCCGGCGCCTGGCGCGGTCGGACCCGGTCGCGGGTGGCCGCCTGCGGGTGGCCGGGGCAGCGGCGGTCGCGGTGCGGACGCCTGTGGTGACGGCGGTCGCGGTGACGGCGCTTCCGTGGGGGGCGCTTCCGTGGGGGGCGCCTGCGGTGAGGGCGCCTGCGGTGAGGGCGCCTGCGGTGAGGGCGCCTGCGGTGAGGGCGCCTGCGGTGACGGCGGCCGGGGTCTGGGCTGCGCCGGGCCCGTCACGAGCTGACCGCCGGGGTCAGCCAGCAGGCCATGGGTCCTCCAGTGTGGCCGGTCGATCAGGACAGTCGGTGGGGGGCGCACCGGTGCGGCCGGGCCGGCAGCACACCACCGCGCCACAGTCTAAGGAAGCGTCTCGCAGGCTGCGGGGCGCGCAACCCATTGGCCCGCCGGGTGCCGCCGACCGTAACGTAGGGACCGTGGCGGGGACGTCCGCGACCGTCTCGGACGCGCCGGCCAACCTCCGGCTATCGCTTCCCTGTATCGATTGCCTCCGCCAGCCACCGCAGAGCCGCCGCACCGCAGAACCGCACCGCCGGACCGCACCGCCGGACCGCAGAACCGAGCCACCGAAGCGCCGACCAACCGAAGAACAGACGACCGAGGAGCCGACGCCCATGCTGATCGCCGGGTTTCCCGCGGGTCCGTGGAGCACCAACTGCTACGTCGTCGCCACCGCCCCGGGCACCGAGTGCGTGGTCGTCGACCCCGGTATGGACGCCTCGTCCGCGGTCGCCGACGTCGTGCGCGAGCACCGGCTCCGGCCGGTCAGTGTGGTCCTGACGCACGGTCACGTCGACCACATGTGGAGCGTGGTGCCGGTGGCCGGCGCCTACGACTCACCGGCGTGGATCCATCCGCGGGACCGGCACCTGTTGGCTGACCCGATGGCGGGCCTCTCGCCCGAGTCCGCAGCGATGCTGCTGGGCGGCGCGCACGAGTTCGCCGAGCCCGACGACGTACGCGAGCTTGCCGACGGTGTCGAGCTCGAGCTGGCCGGGCTGGTGTGGCGGGTCGACCACATGCCGGGGCACACCGCCGGCTCGGTCACCTTCACCGTGCCCGTGGAAGACTCGGGTGACATCTCGGGCGTGCTGTTCTCCGGCGACGTGCTGTTCGCCGGGTCCATCGGGCGCACCGACCTGCCTGGCGGTGACCACGCCACCATGCTCCGCACCCTGGCCACGAAAGTGCTGCCGCTCGACGACGGTCTCGTCGTGCTGCCGGGGCACGGCCCGCAGACGACCATCGCGGCGGAGCGCGCGACCAACCCGTACCTCACGGGTCTGACAGCGGCTCGACCCGCCCCCCGACATGCCGCTGCGGCCGAGTCCCGACCGGCCGGCCGAGATGGTGCCCGAGCGGGTACTCGGCCAGCCGAGACCGACGTCGACCTGGTGGCCGATCGGGTGCCGGGCCGTCGCCGTTGACCGTACGGTCGTACGTCACCGGCACACTCGGCCCGGGCCCCCCCCTCAGCGCACCCCCGCGTGCTCCCCCACCCACGACGACCCGCGACGAGGCCCGATGACCCGCCCCACCCCGATCTCCGGCTTCCCCGAGCTGCTCCCGGCCCAGCGCCTGGCCGAGCAGGCCGTGCTCGACACCCTGCGCCGGGTCTTCGAGCTGCACGGCTTCGCACCGGTCGAGACCCGGGCGGTGGAGACGCTCGAGCAGCTGACCCGCAAGGGTGAGATCGACAAGGAGGTCTATCTCCTGCGACGGCTGCTCGCCGCCGGTGACGACGCCGACTCCGGGCTCGGTCTGCACTTCGACCTGACCGTCCCCTTCGCCCGCTACGTACTCGAGCACGCCGGTCACCTCGACTTCCCGTTCCGCCGCTACCAGGTCCAGCGGGCCTGGCGAGGGGAGCGGCCGCAGGAGGGTCGATTCCGGGAATTCACCCAGGCCGACATCGACATCGTCGGTCGTGACGAGCTGCCGTTCTGGGCCGACGTCGAGGTGGCCCGGGTGATGACCGAGGCGCTGGACGCGTTGCCGCTGCCCCCGCTGCGGCTGGCGGTCAACAACCGCAAGCTCATCCAGGGCTTCTACGAGGGGCTGGGCGCTCCGGACCCTGACGCGGTGATGCGGGTGGTCGACAAGCTCGACAAGCTGCCCGTCGACCGGGTGGCCGACCTGCTGCGCGAGGAGGCGGGACTCGCTGCCGAGCAGGCCACGGCGTGTCTGGAGCTGGCCCAGGTCAGCAGCCCCGACGCCTCCTTCGTGGACGAGGTGCACCGGCTGGTGGAGCGGTACGAGGCTTCCTCCCCCCGACTGGACGCCGGGCTCGACGAGCTGACCGCCGTGCTGTCGGGCTGTCAGGGTGTCGGCTCGGAGCGGGTCAGCGTGCACGCCGACCTGCGTATCGCCCGCGGGCTGGACTACTACACGGGCACCGTGTTCGAGACCACCATGGACGGCTACGAGCACCTCGGCTCGATCTGCTCGGGCGGTCGCTACGACGCGCTGGCCAGCGACGGCCGGACCACCTACCCGGGCGTCGGCATCTCGTTCGGAGTCAGCCGTACCCTCGTTCCCCTGCTCACCCGCGGTGACCTGCGGGCCGATCGATCGGTGCCCTCGGTGGTGCTCGTGGCCGTGCTGGCCGAGGAGTCACGGCTCGCCAGCGAGCACGTTGCGACCGCCCTGCGGGCTCGCGGCATCGCCGCGGAGGTGTCGCCCTCGGCCGCCAAGCTCGGCAAGCAGATCCGCCACGCGGAGCGCCGTGGCATCCCCTACGTCTGGTTCCCACCCAGCGGCGGGGACCAGGACGCGGCCACCGCGACCGTTCACGCGGTGAAAGACATCCGCACCGGCGTGCAAGCCGCAGCCGACCCGACCAGCTGGGCACCACCGGCCGCCGACCTGCGCCCGGCCCTGGTCAGCCGGTACGCGCCGGCCGAGCGCGTCGGACCCCACCGGCCCGAGACTCCGGCCGCCGAGCCGGCGCCGCCTCCCCTCGCGAAGGAGCACCGACGATGATGCGCACCCACGACGCCGGCACCCTGCGGGCCGACCACGTCGGGCAGACCGTCGTCCTGGCCGGCTGGGTGGCGCGCCGCCGCGACCACGGTGGCGTCGCCTTCCTCGACCTGCGCGACGCGAGCGGCGTGGCCCAGGTCGTCGTCCGTGACGAGGAGGTGGCCCGGCCGCTGCGGGCCGAGTTCTGCCTGCTGGTGACCGGCACGGTCGCGCGGCGACCGGCCGGCAACGAAAACCCAGCCCTGCCGTCTGGAGAGATCGAGGTGGTGGCCGAACAGGTGCGGGTGCTGTCGCCGTCGGCGCCGCTGCCGTTCCAGCTCGACGAGCACACCGAGGTCGGCGAGGAGGTGCGCCTCGCGCACCGCTACCTCGACCTGCGCCGAGCCGGACCCGCCGAGGCCCTGCGGTTGCGCAGCGAGGTCAACCGTGTCGCCCGGTCGGTGCTCCACGAGCACGGCTTCGTCGAGGTCGAGACCCCGACGCTGACCCGCTCGACCCCCGAGGGGGCTCGCGACTTCCTCGTGCCCGCCCGCCTGCGACCGGGCTCCTGGTACGCCCTGCCCCAGAGCCCGCAGCTGTTCAAGCAGCTGCTGATGGTCGGTGGCCTCGAGCGGTACTACCAGATCGCCCGCTGCTACCGCGACGAGGACTTCCGCGCCGACCGGCAGCCCGAGTTCACCCAGCTCGACGTCGAGCTGAGCTTCGCCGACCAGGACGACGTCATCGCGTTGTCCGAGCAGGTGCTCGTCGCGCTGTGGCGGCTGATCGGGTACGAGGTGAGCGTCCCCGTGCCGCGCATCACCTACACCGAGGCGATGCGGCGCTTCGGCACCGACAAGCCCGACCTGCGTTTCGGCCTCGAGCTCGTCGACTGCACCGACTACTTCGCCGACACCCCGTTCCGAGTCTTCCAGGCGCCGTACGTCGGAGCGGTCGTCATGCCCGGCGGGGCCGACCAGCCCCGCCGCCAGCTCGACGGGTGGCAGGAGTGGGCCAAGCAGCGCGGGGCCCGCGGGCTCGCGTACGTGCTGGTCGGTCCGGACGGGGAGCTGGGCGGGCCGGTGGCCAAGAACCTGGCCGAGGCCGAGCGTGCCGGCCTGGCCGAGCACGTCGGCGCAAACCCGGGTGACTGTGTCTTCTTCGCCGCCGGTCCGGCGCGCTCAGCGCGCTTCCTGCTCGGCGCCGCCCGGCTCGAGATCGGGTACCGGCTCGGTCTGGTCGACCAGACGGCGTGGTCGTTCGTGTGGGTGGTCGACGCGCCGCTGTTCGAGCCGGTGGCCGAGACCGACGACGTCGCGGTCGGGTCGGGGGCCTGGACCGCGGTGCACCACGCCTTCACCTCGCCCAAGCCGGAGAGCATGGACACCTTCGACACCGACCCGGGCTCGGCCCTGGCCTACGCCTACGACATCGTCTGCAACGGCAACGAGATCGGGGGCGGCTCCATCCGTATCCACCGCCGCGACGTCCAGGAACGCGTCTTCGCCGTCATGGGGCTCGCGGCGGAGCAGGCACAGGAGAAGTTCGGCTTCCTGCTGGATGCTTTCGCCTACGGCGCCCCGCCGCACGGCGGCATCGCCTTCGGGTGGGACCGCGTCGTGGCGCTGCTGGCCGGTTGCGACTCGATCCGCGACGTCATCGCCTTCCCCAAGACAGGCGGCGGCTACGACCCGCTCACCGCGGCGCCGGCCCCGGTGACCGCCGCCCAACGTCGGGAGTCCGGCGTCGACGCGGTGATCGAGGCCGACGCTGCCGCGCGGCGGGAGCCTGGCAGGCGATCAGGATCTTGACCGCGCGGCGCCTGGGGTGAAGGCGCGAAGCCCTTGCATGTCGGCCGAACCGCCACGCGGCGGCTCGCGGCCGGCGTTCCTCCTAGGCTGCGGCGGTGGCTTCCACCGATCCCGACGCGGCCGGACTGTTCGACGCCGACCAGGCGGAGAGGCGCCAGAGCCAGCCTGGTCGAGGAGACCAGTACGGCTCGGGCAGCCTCGCCGGAGCAGACCACACCGCCACGCCCCTGGCCGTACGCATGCGACCTCGACGGCTCGACGAGCTAGTCGGACAGGAGCACCTGCTGGCCGCAGGCTCGCCCCTGCGTCAGCTCGTCGAGCAGGACACGGCCATGTCGGTGCTGCTGTGGGGGCCTCCCGGCACCGGCAAGACGACGATCGCGGCCCTGCTGAGCCGGCAGACCGGGCGCCGGTTCGTCGAGGTGTCGGCGGTCTCGGCCGGCGTGAAGGACGTACGGGAAGCCATCGACGCCGCGCGCCGACTGCTGGGTCGCGGTGGGCGCGAGACGGTGCTCTTTGTCGACGAGGTGCACCGGTTCTCCAAGGCCCAGCAGGACGCGCTGCTGCCGGGCGTGGAGAACAGGTGGGTGTCGCTGGTCGCCGCGACCACCGAGAACCCGCACTTCAGTGTGATCTCGCCCCTGCTGTCGCGCTCCCTGCTGCTCACCCTGCACCCGCTGGCGGTGGCCGACGTGGCCGCCCTGCTGGACCGCGCCGTCGCGCACGAGCACGGGCTCGCCGGTGCGGTACGCCTGGAGCCGGACGCCCGTGACCACCTGGCCCGCCTGGCCGGCGGTGACGCCCGGCGCGCGCTGACCTTCCTTGAGGCCGCCGCCGGTGCCGTGAGGGCTCCCGGCCGCACCAACGACGACTTCGAGGGAAACGGGGGCGACAGGGTCGACGACGGTGCCGGGGGCGACCGCGACCCCGCCGACGACGGTGCCGAGGGTGACCTCGAGAGCCTGGCCGACCGGCCAGTGATCGACGTGGCGGCAGCCG
Source organism: Propionibacteriales bacterium (assembly GCA_038233355.1). Lineage (GTDB taxonomy): Bacteria > Actinomycetota > Actinomycetes > Propionibacteriales > Nocardioidaceae > DASQMN01. The sequence continues at coordinate 11,232 of JBBSMD010000010.1, read as the reverse complement.
CCGTCGCGGTGGACCGGGCCGCGGTGCGCTATGACCGCGAGGGCGACGAGCACTACGACGTGACGAGCGCCCTGATCAAGTCCGTCCGCGGCTCCGACGTCGACGCGGCACTGCACTACCTCGCCCGGATGGTCGAGGCGGGGGAGGACCCCCGCTTCATCTGCCGCCGCCTGATGATCGCCGCCAGCGAGGACATCGGCATGGCCGACCCCGCCGCGCTCACCGTCGCCACCAGCGCGGCCGCGAGCGTCGCTGTCGTCGGCTGGCCCGAGGCGCGCATCATCGTCGCTCAGGCGGTGATCCACCTCGCGCTCGCGCCCAAGTCCAACGCGGCGGTCACCGCCATCGACGCGGCCCAGGCCGACGTACGAGGTGGCCTGGCCGGTCCGGTGCCACCGGCCCTGCGAGACGCCCACTACCCCGGCGCGGGACGGCTCGGCCACGGTCACGACTACCGCTACGCCCACGACGACCCCCGCGGCGTCGTCGAGCAGCAGCACGCTCCGGACGCGGTCGCCGGTCGCGACTACTACCGGCCGACCCGGCGCGGCGCCGAGGCGGAGTACGCCGACCGGGTCGACCGGTTGCGTCGGATCGTTCGCGGCGAGTGACCGGGGAGGGGTGCTCGTTGGTTCGGGGTGGCCCCGGTCCAACCCTCCATGGCACCGGGGTGGCCCCGGTCCGATAGGACGGCATCGGGGTGGCCCCGGTCCAAACGTCCGGGGCGGCTCGGCGGGTAGGGTCGGCGCCATGTCCGGGACGTCACTGCTGCTGGCCGGGGGAGGCACGCTGATCGGGCTGGCCCTGCTCGGCGGCGTGCTCGTGCTCGTGCGTACGCTCGCGGCGACCCGGGCAGAACTGGCCCGCGTGCACGCGCGACTCGACGCCGCCTCGGCGGCGCGGCCGGCGCCGGACGCAGCGAGCACCCGTACGCCCGCGTTGCCGGTGCCGGTGGTCACCGATCTCGGTCTGCCGCAGCGGCACGAAGGGGCCGCTGCCTCCCTGCTGACGACCCGCGAGGTGGTGGAGGCGACGCTGCAGCGGCCGCTGGTGCGGGCGGCGGTCTGGTCGGCCGGCCTTCGTCACGCGTCGCGGCCAGAGAGCCGCGACCGGGCTCGTGCGCTCGCCCGTCGCGAGTACGGTCGCCGCGCCAAGCTGCGCCGCCGTGCGGCCAGGTACGCCGCGCGCTCGGCGGCGGTGTCCGTGCCGGCCAGCGAGGCAGACGTGGAACCGGTGTCGGGTCCGGTGCCCGGCGCGCAGTGGAGCGGTTCGCGGACCCAGGAGCGGGCCTCGTGAGCGCGCGACTGGTGTGGTTCGCCGCTGGCGCCGGGTCGGCGGTGTGGGTGGGGCTCAAGGGTCGCCGTACGATGCAGCGGATGACCCCCGAAGGGGTCGCCGACCAGTTCGCCGCGGCCCGTCTCGGCCTGCGCTCGCTCGCCGCCGAGTTCGTGGTCGGAGCCGCCGAGCACGAGCAGGTGCTCGTCGAGCGACTCGGCCTCGGCGACCCGCCCGACCACAGCGCCATCGGTGCCCCCCGAGCCGGTGCCCCCCGAGTCGGTGCCGCCCGAGCCGGTGCCACCCGAGCTAGCGAGGCGGCCGGTGCCCGACCGCGCCTGGTCGCCGCCTCGCCCCCGCACGCCCCCTGAGCAAGGCCTCGGCCTGCTCGCAGACAGAGAGGCCACACCTGATGGACACCGCGGAGATCCGCCGACGGTTCCTCGCGCACTTCGAACGGTCCTCGCACACCGTGGTGCCGTCGATGCCGCTGCTGCTCGACGACCCCACCCTGCTGTTCGTCAACGCCGGCATGGTGCCGTTCAAGCCGTACTTCCTCGGCCAGCAGAGCCCCCCCTACGAGCGGGCCGCCAGCGTGCAGAAGTGCCTGCGCACGCTCGACATCGAGGAGGTCGGCAAGACCACCCGGCACGGCACGTTCTTCCAGATGTGCGGCAACTTCAGCTTCGGCGACTACTTCAAGGAACGGGCCATCGAGCTCGCCTGGGAGCTGGTCACCACGCCGCAGGCCGAGGGCGGGTACGGCTTCGCTGACGACCGCATCTGGGTCACGGTGCTCGACGGGGACGACGAGGCGGCCGACCTGTGGCGGGGCGTCGCCGGCCTGCCCGCCGAGCGCATCCAGCGGCGCGGTCTGCTCGACAACTACTGGCACATGGGGGTGCCGGGACCCGGTGGGCCGTGCAGCGAGATCTACGTCGACCGCGGGCCCGAGCACGGTCCCGGCGGTGGCCCGGTGGTCGACGAGGAGCGCTTCCTCGAGATCTGGAACCTCGTGTTCATGCAGGAGTCGCTGTCCGCGGTGCGCGGCAAGACCGACTTCGACGTCACCGGCCCGCTGCCGGCGAAGAACATCGACACCGGCATGGGGCTCGAGCGCGTCGCGTACCTCCTGCAAGGCGTCGACAACCTGTACGAGATCGACGAGGTGTTCCCGGTCCTCGAGGCTGCGGCGGCGATGGCCGGACGTCGCTACGGCGCCGAGCACGACGGCGACGTGCGCCTGCGGGTCGTGGCCGACCACGTACGCAGCGCGCTGATGCTGATCGGCGACGGCGTGAGTCCGGGCAACGAGGGCCGCGGGTACGTCCTGCGTCGGTTGGTCCGCCGCGCCGTGCGCTCGATGCGCCTGCTCGGCGTCGATGAGCCGGTGCTGCCGCAGCTGCTCGAGGTCAGCAAGGACCGGATGAAGGCCTCCTACCCCGAGCTCGAGCGTGAGTGGGGCCGGATCTCCCAGGTTGCGTTCGGCGAGGAGGAGGCGTTCCGGGCGACCTTGCGCACCGGCACGCAGATCTTCGACCTGGCCGCCGACCGGACCGTCGCCAGCGGCGGCGGCACCGTGGCGGGCGCGGACGCCTTCCGGCTGCACGACACGTACGGGTTCCCGATCGACCTCACCCTCGAGATGGCCGCCGAACGCGGGCTGTCCGTCGACGACCAGGGCTTCACCCGGTTGATGGCCGAGCAGCGGCAGCGCGCCAAGGACGACGCCCGGGCCAAGAAGGGCGGCCACGCCGACCTGTCGGCCTACCGGGAGGTGCTCGACGGGCTCGGGGGCGCGGTGTCGTTCACCGGCTACGACGAGGTGGTCACCGAAGGCGTCGTGGCCGCCCTGGTGGCCGGGGGTGAGCGGCTGAGCTCGGTGTCCACCGGCCGCGAGGTGGACCTCGTCCTCGACCGTACTCCGTTCTACGCCGAGGCCGGTGGCCAGCTGGCCGACACCGGAGTCCTGGAGCTGGCCGACGGTGCGCGCGTCGAGGTGCTCGACGTCCAGTCCCCGCTGACCGGGTTGGTGGTCCACCGGGTCCGGGTGGCCGCTGGGGAGCTCAGCGTGGGCGCGCCGGTACAGGCGCTCGTCGACGTGGAGCGGCGCCGCTCGATCAGCCGGGCGCACACCGCCACCCACATGGTGCACAAGGCGTTCCGTGAGGCCCTCGGCGACACCGCGACGCAGGCCGGTAGCGAGAACGCTCCCGGTCGGTTCCGCTTCGACTTCTCCGCGTCGGGAGCGGTGCCTGCCTCCGTGCTGGCCGACGTGGAGGCCCGGGTCAACGACCTCGTACTGGCCGACCTGGCCGTGCACGCCGAGGTGATGAGCCAGCGTGCCGCTGTCGCGTCCGGTGCGATGGCGCTGTTCGGGGAGAAGTACGGTGACGAGGTCCGCGTGATCTCCGTCGGCGACTGGGCCAGCGAGCTGTGCGGCGGCACCCATGCCCGCGCGTCCGGGCAGCTGGGTGTCGTCAAGCTGCTGGGCGAGAGCTCCATCGGCTCCGGCGTACGCCGCGTCGAGGCGCTCGTCGGGGCCGACGCCTACCGCTTCCTGGCGCGCGAGCACGTGCTCGTCGCCCAGCTGTCCGAGCTGCTCAAGGCGCGCCCCGAGGAGCTGCCCGAGCGGGTCGCCGACGTCCTGGAGCGCCTGCGGGGTGCAGAGAAGGAGATCCAGCGGGTCAAGGTGACCCAGCTGCTGTCGTCGGCGGCTGCGCTGGCCGCCAGCGCCCGCGACCACGACGGCGTCGCCTTCGTCGGCCACCGGGCGCCCGAGGGTGCCGGTGCCGGCGAGGTCCGCAAGCTCGCCCTCGACGTCCGGGGACGGCTCGGCTCCAGGCCGGGCGTGGTCGCCGTCGTCGGCACGACCGGTGGCAAGCCGGCCGTGGTGGTCACCGTCAACGACGCTGGGCGCGACCGTGGCCTGTCGGCCAACGCGCTGGTGAAGGTGGCTGCCGGTGTGCTGGGCGGCAGCGGGGGCGGCAAGGACGACGTGGCACAAGGCGGCGGTGGTGGCGGCGACGGGCCGATCGAGGCTGCCGCCGACGAGGCGCTCGTACAGGTCGAGCAGGCCGTCGCCGCCGCGGCGCGCCCGGTCTGAGGCCGTGCCCGCCCCCGCCCAGCGCCGGGGCGCCCGGCTGGGCGTCGACGTGGGTGACGTCCGCATCGGGGTCGCGGTCAGTGACGCCGACGCGCTCGTCGCTGCACCGGTAGAGACGGTGCGGGCGGGTCCTCGATCGCACGCCCGCCTGGTCGAGCTCGCGCGAGAGCGGGAGGTGGTGGAGGTCATCGTTGGCCTGCCGCGGTCGATGTCGGGCGGCGAGGGACCGGCCGCTCGCAAGGTTCGCGCCTATGCTGTGACACTGTCACGCCTGCTCGGTGGTGTGCCGGTCCGGCTGGTCGACGAGCGGTTGTCGACGGTGACGGCCGAGCGCACCCTGCGCGAGCGGGGCAGGCGGGGGGCTCGACGGCGCGCGGTGGTCGACCAGGTCGCCGCGGTCGTGATCTTGCAGTCTTCCCTCGACACCGAGCGTACGAGTGGCTCGCCCCCGGGGGAGACAGTTCCGCTCGACGGCACAGCCGATTCCGACCACGACGACCCCGACGACCCCGACGACCGAGACGACTACCCGGACGGCCCGGACGGCGGCCCGGACCGACCGGACCCGACAGAGCAGGAGCCCGCGTGAGCCACGTCCACCCCGGTGACGAGGGCAGTGGTGACCCCACCGCCACCCAGACGTGGGCGGACGAGCCACCGGGTGCGCTGGGCGATCCGTCCCCGCGGCGCAAGCCGCTCTATGGCTTCGGACATCGGGCGAAGGGGTGCCTGGCCGTCCTGGTCGCGCTGGGGGTCGTGCTGGCCGCGGTCAGCTTCGTGCTCGTACGCGCCTCCGGCTTGCTCTCCCGGCTCGACCCTCCCGCCGCCGACTTCTCCGGCAGCGGCAGCGGCCGGGTCGTGGTGCAGGTGGAGAAGGGCGACACGCTCGCCGAGGTCGGCCGCCGGCTGAAGGAGATGGGCGTCGTGGCGAGCGTGGACGCCTTTATCGCCGCCTCCGACGGCGAGACCGTCGACCCCGGCTACTACCAGCTCCGCAACGAGATGTCGGCGACCTCGGCGATCGGCTTCCTCGTCGACGGCGAGCACCGCGTCGAGACGACGGTGACGGTGCCGGAGGGACTTACCGTGGACGAGACGCTGAAGGCGGTGGCCAAGCAGAGCAAGCTGAGCCGGCGGGCGCTCGACCGGGCCGCCGAGCGTACCGGCACGCTGGGTCTGCCCCGCTATGCGAGGGGCGAGCTGGAGGGCTTCTTGTTCCCCGCCACCTACGTGCTGCCGCCGGACACCAGCGCCAGACAGGTGCTCAGGATGATGGTGCGACGCTTCGAGCAGGCCGCCAAGAAGGTCGGGCTCGAGCAGGCCGCGGCCGATCTCGGTCTGAACCGGCGCGAGCTGGTGACGGTGGCCAGCCTGGTGCAGGCCGAGGCACAGCGTGACAAGGACTTCGGCAAGGTGGCCAGGGTCATCTACAACCGCAACGACGCCGGCATGCCGTTGCAGTTCGACTCCACGGTGCACTACGCCACGGACACGGTCGGTCAAGTGTACACGACCGAGGAGCAGCGCAGCGTCGACTCGCCGTACAACACCTACCTGGTGGTCGGGCTGCCGCCGGGGCCGATCAACTCGCCCGGCGAGCAGGCGCTCGCCGCCGCGACCGACCCGACGCAGGGGGACTGGCTGTACTTCGTCACCGTCGACCTGTCCACCGGCGAGACGAAGTTTGCCGACGACCTGACCGAGCACAACAGCAACGTGGCAGAGCTGGCCGAGTACTGCCGCTCCAGCGACGCCTGCTGAGCCGCGAATGGGGTCGGCACAACCGCGCGTGCGGCGCTGTGCGGTGCTGGGCGCTCCGGTCGCGCACTCGCTGTCGCCGGTGATGCACCGGGCCGCCTACGCCGAGCTCGGACTCCCCTGGACGTACGAGTCGTGCGAGGTGGACGCCGACGAGCTGGCCGGCGTGCTCGACACGCTGGACGACAGCTGGCGAGGCCTGTCGCTCACCATGCCGCTCAAGCGGGCGGCCGTCTCGTTGTGCCACGACGTGTCGGAGGTCGCCCGTCGAGTCGGTGCGGTCAACACGCTCGTGCTCGATCGGGGCGGGCGGCACGGCGACAACACCGACGTACCCGGGTTCTACAACGCCCTGCTCGAGCGCGGTGTGCACGACGTCGAGTCGGCCGTCGTGCTGGGGGCCGGCGCGACAGCCGTCTCGAGTGCCGCCGCGCTCCTCGAACTCGGACTGCGCCGCCTCCACTTCGCGGTCCGCGACCCGGCCAGGGCCGCTCCGGCCAGCGAGGTGGTGTCGCGGTGGGGCGTCCAGGTCTCGACCGGCCCGCTCACAACGGCGGGTGCGTGGCCGGTGGAGCCCGCGCTGCTGGTGTCCACCGTCCCCGCGGCCGCGAGCCCGGACCGAACACGGCTCGACCAGGTCCGGGCCGTGTTCGACGCCGTCTACGACCCGTGGCCGACACCGCTGAGCGAGGCCGCTCGGCGTGCCGGGGCACTGGTGCTGGACGGGGTTGACCTGTTGGCGCACCAGGCGCGGCTCCAGGTGCGGGCGATGTGCGGTCTCGACGTGGACGTTGACCTGCTGCGCGACGCGGCGCGCGCCGAACTCGCCCGGCGCCACACCGGCTGAGCCGCCACGGCTCCACACCGGCTGGGCCGTGTCGTCGACGGTGTGCGACGCAGTGATGTCCACAGTTCTCCGCCGTTCAGCACTCGTGCGGGGTTGTCGCGTCTACGCTCGGCCACCGTGGACGCGGCGTCGGTGTGGGCGCCAGGCGTCGTGGCGTCGACTGCGGCCGCAGTGGCCGCCGCGGTTGCCGCGTTCGCGCCGCGGGTCGTCGCCGCACTCGCGCCCCGAGGCACGACGACCTGCGAGCCGGAGGACGCGGACCAGCCGGCCGAGCGGTACGAGACGGACGAGCCGGACGGGTCTGCAGGGCCGACCGGGCGGCACGAGCCGACCGGGCCGACCGAACCTGTCACCCCATCCCCGCCGGGACCCGACGAGACAGATGCCGTGGCGTCGCCCGGCTACCCGGCCCCGTCGGCGGGCGAGGCGCCGGTCGACTGGCCCGGTCTGGCTGGCACGCGGGGTCTCGCGGCCAGGTCCGCGGTGGGAGCCGGCGTGATCGCCGGCAGCGTCGCGCTGGTCCTCGGGCCGGACGCGTCCGTACCGGCCTGGACCGCCCTGGCGGTGCTGGGCACGTGGCTGGCCTGGATCGACTGGCGCACCCGCTTGCTGCCCAGACGACTGGTGGTGCCCGCGTACGGGGTGGTCGGAGTGCTCCTGCTGGCCGGGGGGCTGCTGGCCGGGGACGGCGCCGCACTGATTCGCTCGGCGCTCGGCTGGCTGGGCGTGTTCGGTCTGTACGCCACCATGTGGCTGGTCCACCCGCGAGGACTCGGCTACGGCGACGTACGACTGTCCGGGGTGCTCGGCATGGCCTTGGGATGGCTCGGCTGGCCGGCGCTGGTGGTGGGGATCTATGCCGGCTTCCTGCTCGGCGCGGTTGGCGGTGCGCTGCTCGTGCTGGCCGGCGTGGTCGACCGACGCGGCTACCCGTTCGGGCCGTTCATGCTCGCCGGCACGTGGCTCGGTGTCCTGACCTCACCGTGGACGGCCGGCTGGTTGTGACGCGGTCGACGCCAGGCGACCTGGCTCGAGGTCTGCGCGAGACGTAGCGGGTGGTGCCTATCGGGTCGTTCGTCCGGCTGCCTCGGGCGGGCACGGGGGTGTGCGGCGCTCGTAGGCGCGGCTCCCGCCCGTACGCGGCGGGTTGCTCGGCCTGCACCGGCGCCGGGTGGGTCCGACGTGGCGTGGTGTGGGTTTGCGGGCGCTCAAAGCCACCTGGTGTCACGTCGGACGTGGGCGCGGGCGGTGACGTCAACCGCTGCCCCCGCCTCGGACGGCCCAGCGCGAAACCCGGTCAGCCCAGCGTGGGACACTACCCGGTGTGCTGCGCTGGCTGACCGCCGGGGAGTCCCACGGCCCCGCACTCGTCGCGGTCCTCGAAGGCCTACCGGCCGGCGTACCCGTCACCGGCGACCAGCTGGCCGCGGCGCTGGCCAGGCGACGACTGGGCAAGGGCCGTGGCGCGCGGATGTCGTTCGAGCAGGACACGCTGGAGATCCTCGGCGGGGTACGCCACGGTGCCACGATCGGGTCGCCGGTCGCGGTGCGCATCGCCAACACCGAGTGGCCCAAGTGGGAGCAGGTGATGTCACCGGACCCGGTCGAGGCGCAGGTGCTCGCCGGCCTGGCCCGCGGTGCGCCGCTCACCCGGCCACGGCCAGGGCACGCGGACCTGGTCGGCATGCAGAAGTACGGCTTCAGCGAGGCGCGCCCGGTGCTGGAGCGGGCCAGCGCTCGCGAGACCGCGGCCCGGGTCGCCCTGGGGGCGGTTGCGGGGTCGTTCCTCGGTGAGGTCTGCGGCGCCAGCGTGCTCAGCCACGTCGTCGCGATCGGCGCGGCGCGGGCCCCCGCCGAGTCGCTGCCCGCGCCCGGTGACCGGGAGCGGATCGACGCCGACCCGGTACGGGCGTTCGACCCGGCCGCCAGCGCGGCGATGGTGGGCGAGATCGACGCGGCGCACAAGGAGGGCGACACCCTCGGTGGTGTTGTCGAGGTGGTCGTGCACGGCCTGCCGCCTGGTCTCGGCAGTCACGTGCACGGTGATCGGCGGCTGGACGCCCGCCTGGCGGGAGCGCTGATGAGCATCCAGGCGATCAAGGGGGTCGAGGTGGGTGACGGCTTCGAGCTCGCCCGCACCCGCGGCTCGCGGGCGCACGACGAGATCGTGCCGAGCGAGGATGGGCCACGACGCACCTCCGGCCGGTCCGGGGGTACCGAGGGCGGCATGTCCACCGGCGAGGTGCTGCGCGTGCGCGCCGCGATGAAGCCGATCTCCACCGTCCCGCGGGCGTTGCGTACCGTCGACGTGGCCACCGGTGAGCCCGCCGTGGCCCACCACCAGCGCTCCGACGTGTGCGCGGTGCCCGCGGCCGGTGTCGTCGCCGAGGCCGAGGTGGCGCTGGTGCTGGCCGACGCCCTGCTGGAGAAGTTCGGTGGCGACTCGGTGGCCGAGACCCGGCGCAACCACGACGCCTACCTCGACTGCCTGCACGCTCGATGAGCCCGGTCGTGGTACTCGTGGGCGCGCCCGGCTCCGGCAAGTCGACGGTGGGCGCCCGGCTGGCCCGGCGACTCGGGGTGGAGCTGCGCGACACCGACGCCGACGTGGAGACCCGCACCGGTCACACCGTCGCCGAGCTGTTCGTCGACCGGGGCGAAGCGGTGTTCCGCGACCTCGAGGAGCGGGCCGTCGCCACCGCGCTGGACGAGCACGACGGCGTGCTCGCCCTCGGCGGCGGCGCGGTGCTGCGCGCGAGCACCCGCGACCGGCTGGCCGGTCACCCGGTCGCCTGGCTCGACGTCGGGCTTACCCACGCCGCCTCCCGGGTCGGGCTCGGGGTGGCCCGTCCGCTGCTGCTGGGCAACGTCCGCGGCCAGCTGCACACCCTGCTGGCGCAGCGCCGCCCGGCGTACGAGCAAGTCGCGACGTGGACGGTCCGCACCGACGGCCGGACACCGGACGAGGTCACCGACGAGGTCTGGGCGTGCCTGGCCGAGGACGCGCACCGGTGAGCGAGGTCACCCGGGTGCGGGTGGCGACCTGCGCGCCGTACGACGTGGTCCTCGGTCGCGGTCTGCTCGCCGAGCTGAGCGACCTGCTGGGTGACGGTGTTCGGCGGGTCGCGGTCGTGCATCCCGAGGCCCTCACCGCGACCGGTGAGGCCATCCGCACCGACCTGCTCGAGCAGGGCTACGAGGTGCACGCGGTGCAGGTGCCCAACGCCGAGGAGGCCAAGACGGTCGAGGTGGCGGCGTTCTGCTGGTCGGTGCTCGGTCGCACCGGGTTCACCCGCAGCGACGCCGTGGTCGGGGTGGGCGGCGGGGCGACCACCGACCTGGCCGGCTTCGTCGCCGCGAGCTGGCTGCGCGGCGTGCGGGTGGTGCACGTGCCGACCTCCGTGCTCGGCATGGTCGACGCGGCGGTCGGGGGCAAGACCGGCATCAACACCGCCGAGGGCAAGAACCTCGTCGGCGCCTTCCACGAGCCGGCCGGGGTGCTCTGCGACCTGGCCGCCTTGGAGACGTTGCCCCGCCACGACGTGGTCGCCGGCCTGGCGGAGGTGGTCAAGTGCGGTTTCGTCGCCGACCCGGCGATCCTCGACCTGATCGAGACCGACCCGCAGCGGGCCGCCGACGTCCGCGGCCCCGTCCTGCGCGAGCTGGTCGAGCGGGCCGTACGGGTCAAGGCCGGCGTCGTTGCCGCCGACCTGCGCGAGACCGGCACAGCCGGTGGGGTGGGCCGCGAGGTGCTCAACTACGGTCACACCCTCGGCCACGCCGTGGAGCGGGTCGAGCGCTACCGGTTCCGGCACGGCGCTGCGGTCAGCATCGGCATGGTGTTCGTGGCCGAGCTGGCCCGGCTCGCCGGGCGGCTGGACGAGGCCGTAGTCGACCGGCACCGCCATATCCTCACGGCGCTCGGCCTGCCCACCGGCTACGCCGGTGGGCGGTGGGAGGAGCTGCTGGCCGCGATGCGGGTGGACAAGAAGACCCGGGGAGACCAGCTGCGCTTCGTCGTGCTCGACGACCTCGCCCGCCCGGCGGTGCTCGCCGGCCCCGACCCCGGGCTGCTGGCCGCGGCCTACGCCGAGATCACGTGAGCGGCCCCGACCACGCGGCGCGGCGGCCCCGGCTGAGCGACGTCCTCGCCGAGCGCGGCTGCGACCTGGCGCTGGTGACCGACCTGGTCAACGTGCGCTACCTGACCGGCTTCACCGGCTCCAACGGTGCCCTGCTGCTCTCG
>JBBSMD010000009.1:0-37185 GCA_038233355.1 Propionibacteriales bacterium | reverse complement strand
TGGTCAGCCTGTCCGGACGCGGCGACAAGGACATGGTCACCGCGGCGGAGTGGTTCGACCTCGTCGACCTCGACGCCGCCCGGACGAGCTCGTGAGCGTGCTCGCCGACCGGCTCGCCCAGCTGCGTCGCGCCGGCCGGGTCGCTCTCGTCGGCTACCTGCCCGCGGCCTACCCCGACGTGGCGACGAGCATCGCCGCGACGCACGCGATGGTCGAGGCCGGTGTCGACGTCGTCGAGGTCGGGCTGCCCTACAGCGACCCGGTCATGGACGGTCCCACGATCCAGCAGGCCGCCCAGCGGGCCCTCGCCGGCGGTGCTCGCACCGACCAGGTGTTCCAGGTCGTCGAGGCGGTCGCGGCGACCGGCACCCCCACACTGGTGATGACGTACTGGAACCCGGTCGAGCGCCACGGCGTGCGGCGCTTCGCCGCGCGCCTCGCCGCCGTCGGCGGCGCCGGTCTCATCACCCCGGACCTGCTGCCCGAGGAGGGCCGAGAGTGGCACGACGCCGCGGACGCACACGGCCTCGACCGCGTCTACCTGGTGGCGCCGAGCTCGAGCTCGACGCGCATCGCGTCGACGGCGGCCGCCTCGAGCGGTTTCGTGTACGCCACGTCAGTGATGGGGGTGACCGGCTCTCGGGCTCGGACCAGCGACCTGGCGCCGCGGCTCGTCGCCCGCGTCCGTGCAGTGAGCGACCTGCCGGTCGGGGTGGGGCTGGGGGTGAGCGACGGTTCGCAGGCCGCGCAGGTGGCCGGCTACGCCGACCTTGTCATCGTCGGCTCGGCACTGGTGCGCCGGCTGCTCGACGCCGACGACGCGGGTGACCCGGCGGCCGGGGTGGCCGCGGTCGGTGAGCTCGCCGCGGACCTCGCCGCCGGGGTGCGCAGCGTCGCGGGCAAGACAGTCGTCGGCACATGAGCGTGGTGTCTGCGGCGTTGGCCGTGCCGGCGACGATCCCGAGCCCCGACCAGGGCGTGTGGTACCTCGGACCGGTGCCGCTCCGGGCGTACGCCTTGGGCATCGTCGCCGGGGTGGTGCTGGCGATCTGGCTCGGCGAGCGCCGCTTCACCGCCCGAGGCGGACGGCCCGGCACGGTCGGCGACATCGCGGTATGGGCGGTCCCCGCCGGCCTGATCGGTGCGCGGATCTACCACGTGGTCACCGACCCCGAGCTCTACTTCGCCGCCGGCCGCGACCCGTGGGCCGCCTTCTACATCTGGCAGGGCGGGATCGGCATTTGGGGTGCCGTCAGCGGCGGCGCGCTCGGCGCGTGGATCGGTGCCCGCCGCGCCGGGGTGCGGCTGCCGGCCTTCGGTGACGCGGTAGCCCCGGGCATCGCTTTAGCGCAGGCGATCGGCCGGTGGGGCAACTGGTTCAACCAGGAGCTGTTCGGCCGGCCGACCGACCTGCCGTGGGCACTGGCCATCGACCCCGACCGCCGGCCCGCGGGGTTCGAGCAGTTCGCCACCTTCCACCCGACGTTCCTGTACGAGTCGCTGTGGGACGTGGGCGTGGCGGTCCTGGTGCTGTGGGCCGACCGACGCTTCCGGCTCGGGCACGGCCGTGCCTTCGCCCTCTACGTCGCGGCCTACACCGCGGGCCGGGTGTGGATCGAGCTGCTGCGCATCGACGACGCCAACCAGATCCTCGGGCTGCGGCTCAACGTGTGGACCTCGATCGTGGTGTTCACGTTCGCCGTCGCCTACATCGTCGTGGTGGGCCGGATCCGGCCGGGTCGCGAGGAGGTCGTCCAGCGGCCGGTCGAGGACGAGTCGAGTGCCGGCGCTCGTGTAGCCTGATCCGGCACGTTCGGGCCAGCGTCGTCCCACCCCATCGACCCCCCCGGGGGAGTCGAGACAAGCACTCGCGCCGTCGTCCCGCTCGGGACTCGTCGGCGCTTCGACGACGGGAGTGGACCCATGCCGCCCGCCTCCGCCCAGCCGGCCCACCAGCCGCCCGCCCAGGGGCTCTACGACCCGCGCTTCGAGCACGACGCCTGTGGCGTGGCGTTCGTCGCGACCCTGACCGGTGAGCCGAGCCACCGCATCGTGGCTCAGGCACGTACCGCCCTGCGCAACCTCGACCACCGCGGCGCCGCCGGTGCCGAGCCGGAGTCCGGGGACGGCGCCGGGATCCTCCTGCAGGTCCCGGACGCGTTCTTGCGCGAGGTCGTCGAGTTCGCCCTCCCCGCCGCCGGGCAGTACGCAGTGGGTCTCGCGTTCCTCCCCGTCGAGCCGGAGGACGCCGACAAGGTCCGGGCGCAGGTGGAGCGCATCGCCGCCGAGGAGCACCTCACCGTCCTCGGGTGGCGCGACGTACCGGTGCGGCCGGACTCGCTCGGGCGCACGGCGCGGGCCTGCATGCCGACGTTCGCCCAGCTCTTCGTCGCTCCTGCCGGTGCGGGTGGTGCGGCTGATGGTGCGGCTGATGGTGACCCACTTGCCCTCGACCGGGCCGCGTTCTGCCTGCGCAAGCGGGCCGAGCACGAGACCGAGGTGTACTTCCCGACCCTGTCCGCTCGTACCCTGGGCTACAAGGGCATGCTCACCACCGAGCAGCTCGACACGTTCTTTCCCGACCTCGTCGACGAGCGGCTCGCCTCGGCCGTGGCGGTGGTGCACAGCCGCTTCTCCACCAACACGTTCCCCAGCTGGCCGCTGGCCCACCCGTTCCGCTACATCGCGCACAACGGCGAGATCAACACCGCCCGCGGCAACCGCAACTGGATGCGCGCGAGGGAGGCACTGCTCGCCAGCGACCTGCTGCCCGGTGACCTCGGCCGGCTGTACCCGATCGTCGACCCCGCCGGGTCCGACTCGGCGTCCTTCGACGAAGTGCTCGAGCTGCTGCACCTCGGGGGCCGGACCCTGCCGCACGCGGTGCTGATGATGGTGCCCGAGGCGTGGGAGAACGCCCCCGACATGGACCCGGCCCGCCGAGCGTTCTACGAGTTCCACGCCAGCGTGATGGAGCCGTGGGACGGTCCGGCGTGCGTGGTCTTCACCGACGGCACCCAGGTCGGTGCCGTGCTCGACCGCAACGGGCTGCGCCCCGGCCGCTACTGGATCACCGACGACGGCCTCGTCGTGCTGGCGTCGGAGGTCGGCGTGCTCGACCTCGACCCGGCCCGCGTCGTACGCAAGGGCCGGCTCCAGCCAGGCCGGATGTTCCTCGTGGACACCGCCGAGCACCGCGTCGTCGAGGACGACGAGATCAAGAGCGCGTTGGCCGCCGACCAGCCGTACGGTGAGTGGCTGCACGCCGGGCTGATCCGGCTGCCGGAGCTGCCCGCGCGTGAGCACGTCGTGCACACCCACGCCTCGGTCACCCGCCGCCAACAGGTGTTCGGCTACACCGAGGAGGAGCTGCGGCTGCTGGTGGCGCCGATGGCCAAGGCCGGTGCCGAGCCGATCGGCTCGATGGGCACCGACACTCCGATCGCGGTGCTGTCGACGCGGCCGCGGCTGCTGTTCGACTACTTCTCCCAGCTGTTCGCCCAGGTCACCAACCCGCCGCTGGACGCCATCCGCGAAGAGCTCGTCACCTCGCTGGCCGGCACAATCGGCCCCGAGGGCAACCTGCTGGCAGCCGGCCCCGCCTCGTGCCGGCACGTTCAGCTGCCGTTCCCGGTCATCGACAACGACGAGCTGGCCAAGCTGGTGCACGTCAACCGGGACGGCGACCTGCCCGGGTTCTCCGCGCACACGGTCAAGGGCCGCTACGACGTCGCGGGCGGCGGTGCGGCGCTCGCCGCCCGCATCGACGCGATCTGTGGCGACGTGTCGGCTGCCATCGCCGCCGGTGACCGGGTGATCGTGTTGTCGGACCGGCACGCCACCGCCGAGCTGGCCCCCATCCCGTCGCTGCTGTTGACCGCGGCCGTGCACCACCACCTCGTGCGGGAGAAGACGCGCACCCAGGTCGGCCTCGTCGTCGAGGCCGGTGACGTACGCGAGGTGCACCACGTGGCGCTCCTCGTCGGCTACGGCGCCGCCGCGGTCAACCCCTACCTGGCGATGGAGTCGGCCGAGGACCTCGCCCGACGCGGCGTGCTGCTCACCGGTGTCGAGCCCGAGGCGGCCGTACGGCGCCTGGTGCGCGCCCTCGGCAAGGGCGTGCTGAAGGTGATGAGCAAGATGGGCATCTCCACCGTCGCCTCCTACACCGGCGCCCAGGTCTTCGAGGCGATCGGGCTCTCGCCCGAGCTCGTCGACAGGTACTTCACCGGAACCTCCTCCAAGCTGGGCGGTGTCGGGATCGACGTGCTCGCCGACGAGGTCGCGGCCCGGCACGCCCGGGCCTACCCCACCACCGGGATCCCCGCCGGCCACCGCCAGCTCGACATCGGGGGCGAGTACCAGTGGCGTCGCGACGGGGCACCGCACCTGTTCGACCCCGAGACGGTGTTCCGCCTCCAGCACGCCACCCGCACCGGGCAGTACGAGACCTTCAAGCAGTACACGCAGCGCGTCGACGGCAACGCCGGCATGACCCTGCGCGGCATGTTCGCGCTCCGGGAGGGGGTGCGCGCCCCCGTACCGCTGGACGAGGTCGAGCCCGTCTCGGCCATCGTGCGACGCTTCTCGACCGGCGCGATGTCGTACGGCTCGATCAGCGCCGAGGCGCACGAGACCCTGGCGATCGCGATGAACCGGCTGGGCGGCAAGTCCAACACCGGGGAAGGAGGTGAAGACCCCGACCGGCTCTACGACCCGGCCCGGCGCAGCGCGATCAAGCAGGTCGCCTCGGGACGCTTCGGCGTCACCGCGGAGTACCTCACCCAGGCCGACGACATTCAGATCAAGATGGCGCAGGGCGCCAAGCCGGGGGAGGGCGGCCAGCTCCCGGGCCACAAGGTGTACCCGTGGGTGGCCAAGACCCGGCACTCCACGCCCGGCGTCGGCCTCATCTCGCCCCCGCCGCACCACGACATCTACTCCATCGAGGACCTCAAGCAGCTCATCCACGACCTGAAGAACGCCAACCCGGCGGCCCGGGTGCACGTCAAGCTGGTCTCCGAGGTCGGTGTCGGCACGGTGGCGGCGGGGGTGAGCAAGGCGCACGCCGACGTGGTGCTGATCTCCGGCCACGACGGTGGCACCGGCGCCGCGCCGCTGACCTCGCTCAAGCATGCCGGCGGTCCGTGGGAGCTCGGCCTGGCCGAGACGCAGCAGACGTTGCTGCTCAACGGCCTGCGCGACCGGATCGTGGTGCAGACCGACGGTCAGATGAAGACCGGTCGCGACGTCGTCGTCGCGGCGCTGCTGGGCGCGGAGGAGTACGGCTTCGCCACCGCCCCGCTGGTGGTCTCCGGTTGCATCATGATGCGCGTCTGCCACCTCGACACGTGCCCGGTCGGCGTCGCGACGCAGAACCCGCAGCTGCGGGCACAGTTCTCCGGTGCTCCCGAGTTCGTGGTCACGTTCTTCGAGTTCATCGCGCAGGAGGTACGCGAGCTGCTGGCCCGGCTGGGGTTCCGCAGTCTCGACGAGGCGGTCGGGCACGCCGAGGTGCTCGACACTACGCGCGCGGTCGAGCACTGGCAGAAGGCGGCCAACCTCGACCTCAGCCCGATCCTGCACCAGCCCGCACTGGCCCCCGACGCATCGCGCCGCCGCACCCGCGAGCAGGACCACGGCCTGGCCAGGGCGCTCGACAACGAGCTGATCGCGCTGGCCGCCGACGCGCTCGAGCGCGGAGCCCCCGTACGCGCCCAGCTGCCGGTGCGCAACGTCCACCGCACTGTCGGCACAATGCTCGGCCACGAGGTGACCAAGCGCTTCCGCGGCGACGGCCTCCCCGACGGCACGATCGAGCTCACCCTCGTGGGATCGGCCGGCCAGTCCTTCGGCGCCTTCCTGCCCCGCGGGATCACGCTGCGGCTCGAGGGTGACGCCAACGACTACGTCGCCAAGGGACTCTCCGGCGGGCGGGTCGTCATACGCCCGGACCGGGCCGCGCCGTTCGCCGCGCACGAGCAGATCGTCGCCGGCAACGTGGTGGCCTACGGCGCCACCGCCGGTGAGGTCTTCCTGCGTGGCCAGGTCGGCGAGCGTTTCTGCGTGCGCAACTCCGGCGCGACGGCGGTGGTCGAAGGAGTCGGCGACCACGGGTGCGAGTACATGACCGGTGGCACTGCGCTCGTGCTCGGTCCGACCGGTCGCAACTTCGCCGCCGGCATGAGCGGCGGGGTGGCCTACCTCCTCGACCTCGACGAGCGGCGGGTCAACCCCGAGCTGGTCGAGCTGACCGGGCTCGACGACGCGGCCGAGGCACAGGTGCACGACCTGCTGGTGCGCTACGGCGAGGAGACCGGATCCCCGGTGGCGGTGCGGCTGCTGGCCGACTGGGACGGCACGCTCGCGCGTCTCACCGCGGTCATCCCGACCGACTACCGCAAGGTGCTCCAGGCGATGGCCCAGGCGCGAGCCGACGGCCTCGACGAGCAGTCGACGACACGGGCGATGATGGCGGCGGCGAGCCGTGGCTGATCCCAAGGGCTTCATGACGACGCCGAGACGTGGTCCCGAGCGACGACCGGTGGCCGAGCGGGTGCGCGACTGGGACGAGGTGTATCCCGGCGGCATCGGGCGAGCGCTGCTGCCGATCATCGGCGAGCAGGCCGGTCGCTGCATGGACTGTGGCATCCCGTTCTGCCACTCCGGCTGCCCGCTCGGCAACCTGATCCCGGAGTGGAACGACCTGGTCTGGCGCGGGGACTGGGCCTCGGCGATCGAGCGGCTGCACGCGACCAACAACTTCCCGGAGTTCACCGGCCGACTGTGCCCGGCGCCGTGCGAGAGCGCGTGCGTCGTGGCGATCAACCGGGACGCGGTGACGATCAAGAACGTCGAGGTCGCGATCGTCGACAAGGCGTGGGAGGACGGCAACGTCTCGCCGCAGCCCCCGGAGTGGCTCACCGGCAAGACCGTCGCGGTCGTGGGTTCGGGGCCGGCCGGCCTGGCGGCGGCCCAGCAGCTCACGCGGGCCGGTCACACGGTCGCGGTGTACGAGCGTGCCGACGCCCCCGGCGGGCTGCTGCGCTACGGCATCCCGCAGTTCAAGATGGAGAAGCTCCAGCTGGACCGGCGAATCGACCAGATGCGCCAGGAGGGCACGGTCTTCCGATCCGGGAGGGAGGTCGGGCGCGACCCGACGTGGCGGTCGCTCACCGAGCGCTACGACGCGGTGGTGGTCGCCATCGGGGCGACGCGCTGGCGTGAGCTGGCGGTACCCGGTCGTGAGCTGGACGGCATCTGCCAGGCGATGGAGTACCTCCCGCCGGCCAACCGGGCGGCGCTGGGCGAGCACGTCGACGGGGAGGTCAGCGCGGCCGGCAAGGACGTGGTGATCCTGGGGGGTGGCGACACCGGGGCGGACTGCCTCGGCACGGCCGTGCGCCAGAGCGCCCGGTCGGTCACCCAACTCGAGATCATGCCGCGCCCGGCCGACGAGCGGCCGGGCCACCAGCCGTGGCCGACGTACCCGATGCTCTACCGGGTCTCCTCAGCGCACGAGGAGGCCGGCGAACGGGTCTACGCGGTGTCGACGCAGGCCTTCCTCGGTGACGAGCACGGACGGGTCCGTTCGCTGCGCCTGGCCGAGGTGGAGCTGCGCGACGGTCGCTTCGAGCCGGTCGAGGGCAGTGCGCGGGACATCCCGGCCCAGCTGGTGCTGCTGGCGATGGGATTCACCGGTCCGGCGGCCGAGACGTTGTGCGAGCAGCTGGGCCCAGAGCTGGACGCGCGGGGCAACGTCGCCCGCGACGCCGCCTACGCCAGCAGCGTGCCGGGAGTCTTTGTCGCCGGTGACGCGGGGCGGGGCCAGTCGCTGATCGTCTGGGCCATCGCGGAGGGGCGTGCCTGCGCGGCCGGTGTCGACGCGTACCTGTCCGGGGGGACGACCCTGCCGGCGCCGATCACGCCCACCGAGCGCCCGCTGGCCGTCTGAGTGCTGGCCGACTGAGCCGTTCTGGGCGCTGGCCGTCTGAGCGCTGGCCGTCCGGGCCGTCCTGGCCGCCCTGCGCGGTGACCGCACGACTTGTCACCGCCACAAGGTGCCCTGACGCCCTCACACGGTGACAACTCGGCCGCGGTGACGACTCGGCGGGTACACGTGACAGCTCGGCGGCAGGCCGGCCCGCCGAAAGCCGCTGCCGGTTCGGGCGACCGGTCCGGCGTGGCCCGTGTCAGCACCCGGCAGTGCGGGTACACGTGGAGGGCCGGGCGCCATGCGGCGTGCTGCCGCACGAGGCGGACCGGTACCACGGGAGGGACCCAGATGCAGTTCGACAAGAGCCAGGTCATCGAGTTGCTGCAGTCCAGCGGCGACCAGGGCAAGGCCGAGCAGGCCGACAGCCAGCTGCCCGGTCAGGTCGACACCGAGCGAGACGCCGGTCTGCTGTCCTCGCTCGGGCTCGACCCGCAGATGCTCGTCAGCCAGCTCACCGGCGGCAGCGGCGGCGGTCTCGGCGGAATCATCGGCTGACCCGTACGCCCGGAGACAGACCGTGCTCGTCGCGTTCTCCATCAGTCCGGCCGCAGCCGACGACACCGGCGGCGTGGCCGACGCGGTGGCTGCCGCGCTCCGTGTCGTGCGGCAGTCCGGGCTCCCGCACGACACCAACGCGATGTTCACCAACATCGAGGGGGAGTGGGACGAGGTGATGGCGGTGATCAAGCGGGCTGTCGACGTGGTCGCAGCCGACGCCCCGCGGGTGTCCTTGGTGCTGAAGGCCGACATCCGTCCCGGGCACACCGGGCAGTTGACCGCCAAGGTGCGCCGGATCGACGACCTGCTCGACGACTGACCGACACGTGTTTCCGACGCTGCCCGCTGACCATCCCGTCCCCACCGGCGCAGCACGACTGCGCGCGTCGTGTCGGGGTGCAGTCTCAACTCCGTGCACGACGCTCAACGGCGCACGCGGAGTCGACCACCGCGGCCAGCCGTCCGGAGTGCGCACCCCGCCAGAACACCTGCCGGCAGTCAACGCACTGGCTGAAAGTGTGGTACGAGCGCGCCGTACCCGGCTCCAACAGACCCACGACATCGTCCTTGGCGACGGCGCTCAGCTCACCGTTGCAGGCCGGGCAGCGGCTCCACGGCCGCAGCCGGGGGGCAAACCGGTCGAGCACGTCGGCCAGCTGTTCCCCGCTGCGCCGGCCGCGCACGTACGCCCCCTGGTGCCGTACCGCTCGGCGATGCAGCAGGCCGCGGTCCTTGGTGAGCAACCACCGGTTCTGCTCGAGCGCGACTCCGACGAGCTCGTCGTCGTCGGCGCTACGGTCGTAGGCAACGTCGAGGCCGATCTGTTCCCTGGCGCCTTCCCTGGCGCGGTAGGTGTCTCGGCGGAGGCGTCCGGTACGCGGAGCCCGGTCCGCACCTCCCTCGCGTGGACGTGGGCGCTGGCGTGGACCTTGCAGTGGACGTTGGCGTGGACGAGACACCGCACCAGGTGGCGCGCTGACCCGCCGCCAGCACCCTAGGGTGGAGGTCGTGCGTAGAGCCAAGATCGTGTGCACCATGGGTCCGGCATCCTCCTCGCGAGAGGCGGTACGCGCTCTGGTCGAGGCGGGGATGGACGTCGCTCGCCTCAACCTCAGCCACGGGTCGTACAGCGACCACGAGCGGGTGTACCGCCACGTACGGGAGGCCTCCAACGCCAGCGGGCGGGCGATCGGCATCCTCGCCGACCTGCAAGGACCCAAGATCAGGCTCGGCACGTTTGCCGACGGCCCCTACGAGCTGGCCCGGGACGAGGCTTTCACCATCACGACCCGAGACGTCGTGGGCGACGGCCGATGCTGCTCGACCACCTACGGCGGGCTGCCCGGCGACGTCGCCGCCGGCGACCAGGTGCTGATCGACGATGGTCGGGTGCGGCTGCGGGTCACGCAGGTCGACGGGCCGGACGTGCACACCGTGGTCGAGGTTGCCGGTCCGGTGAGCAACAACAAGGGCATCAACCTGCCCGGCGTCACGGTCAGCGTGCCCGCGATGTCGCCGAAGGACACCGAGGACCTGCGGTGGGCACTGCGGGCCGGGGTCGACTGGGTCGCCCTGTCGTTCGTACGAAGCGCCGCCGATGTCGAGGGAGTACGCGCGGTCATGGCCGAGGAAGGCGTCCGCGTCCCGGTCATCGCAAAGATCGAGAAGCCCCAGGCCGTGGAGCACCTCGAGGAGATCATCGACGCCTTCGACGGCTTCATGGTGGCGCGTGGGGACCTGGGCGTGGAGCTACCGCTGGAGCAGGTCCCCATGGTGCAGAAGCGCATCATCGACCGCGCCCGCCGTAACGCGAAGCCGGTCATCGTCGCCACCCAAATGCTCGAGTCGATGATCTCGGCCCCCCGGCCCACCCGGGCCGAGGCCTCCGATGTCGCCAACGCGGTCCTCGACGGCGCCGACGCGGTGATGCTGTCCGGCGAGACGAGCGTCGGTCGTTACCCGGTCGAGACGGTGGCCACGATGGCGCGGATCATCGAATGGACCGAGGACGCCGGGCTGGCGCAGACCACGGCCATCCACTGGCGGCCCCGGACCCGCAGCGGCGTGGTGTGCAAGGCCGCGGCCGAGGTGGCCGAGGCGGTCGACGCCAGCTTCCTGGTGTCGTTCACCGTCTCCGGTGACACGGCGAGGCGGATGACGCGGTACCGCTCGGTGGTGCCCGTGCTGGCGTTCACCCCCGTGCCGGCGGTGCGCTCACAGCTCGCGCTGTCGTGGGGCGTCGAGACCTTCTTGGTGCCGTCGGTCGAGCACACCGACGAGATGGTGATGCAGGTCGACCGCACCCTGCTGGAGCTGGGCAGACTCGACGAGGGGCAGCAGGTCGTGATCGTGGCCGGGTCCCCGCCGGGCATTGCCGGCTCCACCAACGCGCTGCGCCTGCACGTCATGGGCGACGCGATCCATGAGGTCGCACCGGCGTACTCCGCGTCTCGCAAGCACTGACCGCCCGGTTCGCCTGCGTCGCGCCAGCTCATAACCCGTTCGCCCGCGTCGGCGAGGTCGGCCGCAGGCGTCGGTGCTGCGGCGGCTCGTGCCCTGGGTGGGACTCGAACCCACACTGGACGGTGTTTGAGACCGCTGCCTCTGCCGATTGGGCTACCAGGGCGCTCGTCGCCGACCGCGACGATCGCAGGCAGGTTAGCGCGAGCCCGCCGGCTGGCGGCGCCGACTAGTGTGCGCGCGTGAGCCCGATTGCGCCCGGTGGCGGCTCGTCTCGCCGTGTGGTCATCGCCGAGGACGAGGCGCTGATCCGGCTCGACCTCGCCGAGATGCTCGCCGAGGAGGGGTACGAGGTGGTGGGCCAGGCCGCCGACGGTGAACAGGCGGTCCACCTGGTCGAGCGGCTGCGACCCGACCTCGCCGTATTCGACGTCAAGATGCCCCAGCTGGACGGCATCTCCGCGGCCGAGCAGGTGGCTGCGCAACGCCTCGCGCCCGTGGTCATGCTCACCGCCTTCAGCCAGCGCGATCTCGTCGAGCGGGCGCGTGACGCCGGTGCGATGGCGTACCTGGTCAAGCCGTTCACCAAGGCAGACCTCGTCCCCGCCGTCGAGATGGCCGCCAGCCGGTTCGCCGAGCTGTTGACCCTGGAGGCGGAGGTCGACGACCTGACCGAGCGACTCGCGACGCGCAAAGCGGTCGAGCGGGCCAAGAGCGTGCTCCAGGCCCGGCTGGGCCTGTCCGAGCCGGACGCGTTCCGCTGGATGCAGAAAACCGCGATGGACCTACGCCAGCCGATGCGCGAGGTGGCCGAGGGGGTGGTCCGGCACGGGCCCGGCCTCGACGCCTGAGTGTCTCGAGCAGGTCACGAATCCACAACGCCCGGCTCGTTGCGGGCCGAGTGTCACGTCTTCGTGACCTTCCCCGGATAGGCTCCCTGCGTCTGTGGGCATCGAACGGCTCACAGCATTGTCGTATCAACACTTTGCTTCGGAGGATCCATGCGTCCACGCAGTTCCATCTCGCGCACCGCTGGGGTGCTGGCGGTCAGCGCCCTCCTGCTCGCCGCGTGCGGCGGAGAGGAGGCGACGACGACCGACCAGCCGGCCGAGCCCGACACGGCATCGGAGACTCCTTCGGAGTCCGCGTCGGACCTCCCGCAAGGTGACGGTCAGCTCGTCATCGGCACCCTGCTCCCGCAGACCGGCGACCTCGCCTTCCTCGGCCCGCCGGAGTTCGCCGGGGTCGACCTCGCGGTCCAGGAGATCAACCAGGCCGGCGGTGTCCTCGACAACGACGTGAAGCAGGTCAAGGGTGACTCAGGTGACGGCACGCCCAACGTCGCGCCCAGCAACACCCGTGACCTGCTCAACGCGGGCGCGGACGTCATCGTCGGCGCCGCGTCCTCGAGCGTCTCGCTGAGCGTGATCGACCAGATCACCAACGCCGGCGCGGTGCAGATTTCGCCGGCCAACACCTCGACCGCCTTCGACACCTACGACGACGGCGGGCTGTACTTCCGCACCGCGCCGTCGGACGTGCTGCAGGGCGCGGTGATGGCCAACCTGCTCGCGCAGGACGGCAACGACAACGTCGCGATCCTGGCTCGCCAGGACTCCTACGGCGAGGCGTTGGCCAACCAGGTGGAGAAGGTCTTCGAGTCCAGCGGCGGCAACGTCACCGACAAGGTGTTCTACGACGCCAACGCGTCCAGCTTCGGCGCCGAGGTGCAGCAGATCGCGGCCGGCAAACCGGACGCCGTCGTGCTGATCGCGTTCAACGAGACCGTCAAGATCGTCCCGGAGATGATCGACAACAACATCGGTCCCAAGAACACCAACGTCTACTTCGTCGACGGCAACACCGCCGACTACTCCAAGGACTTCCCCAAGGGCACTCTCGACGGGGTGAAGGCGACCTTCCCGGGGGCGGAGCTGACCGGCGACTTCCGCCAGCGGCTGCTGTCGGTCAGCCCCGACCTGGAGGAGTTCACCTACGGGCCGGAGTCCTACGACGCCACGGTGCTGGCGGCGCTGGCGACGGTGGCGGCCGGGAGCGACGCCGGTGAGGCGATCGCCACGAAGATGCAGGAAGTCTCCGAGGGCGGCACCGAGTGCACCGCCTTCGAGGAGTGCAAGCAGCTGCTCCAAGACGGTGAGGACATCGACTACAACGGCGTCTCTGGTGCCGTCGAGTTCAACGACACCGGCAGCCCGTCCTCGGCGACCGTCGGCATCTTCGAGTACGGCCCCAAGAACGACTACTCCAACCTCGACTACGTCGCCGGGCAGATCTGACCGCGACCGCACGTTGCGTAGGGCCCCGGCGGTGTACCCGCCGGGGCCCTGCCTCGCCGCTTGCCGCCGGTGGGGTTACTCCACCTTGCCCAGCGTGCCGAGGTACAGCTCGATGACCTTCGGGTCGTTGATGAGGTCGCGGCCGGTGCCGGTGTAAGCGTTGCGACCCTGGTCCATCACGTAACCCCGGTCGCAGATCTGCAGGCACCGCTTCGCGTTCTGCTCGACCATCACCACCGAGACGCCGGCTTTGTTGATCCGGCGGGTCTGTACGAAGACCTCGTCCTGCAGCACCGGCGAGAGCCCCGCGGACGGCTCGTCGAGCAGCAGCACGGAGGGCTCCATCATCAGAGCGCGCCCCATCGCCACCATCTGGCGCTCGCCACCGGACAGGGAACCGGCTCGCTGCTTGCGCCGGTCCCTCAGCGCGGGGAACAGCTGCGCAACGAAGTCGAACCGCTCGCTGAAGCGCTTGGGCGCCTGGTAGGTGCCCATCTCGAGGTTCTCCTCGATGGTGAGGGTGGGGAACACGTTGTCGCTCTGCGGCACGAAGCCGACGCCCTTGGCCACCAGCACGTCAGCTCGCTGGTTGGTGATGTCGTCACCCTTCAGCCGTACGTGCCCCTCATGGATCTGCACCAGCCCGAACAGGGCCTTGAGCAGCGTCGACTTGCCGGCGCCGTTGGGGCCGATGATCCCGACCAGCTCACCGGGCTGGCAGTACAGGTCGGCGCCGTTGAGGATGTTGATCCCGGGGAGGTAGCCGGCGACCAGCTCGTCGGCGCGCAGCACCGCACCCTCGGCAGCGTCTTGGTGCACCTGCCGGTCACGGGTGTCGGCTGCTGCGCCGGTGGGCGAACCGTTGTCTGCGGCGGTGTCCCGCTCGACCGGTGCGGTGACGTCGTCGTGGGCGCCCGGGCCGGCGGCTGCGGGGTGCGCCCCGTGCGGAGTCGACTGGCTCATGTGGCGGATCCCTCCGAGCGCTCCTGCTTCTGCTCTTCCTCTTTAGCGTCGAGGCGGGCCTGCTCCTCCTCAACGCTGAGGTCGCTGTCGTGGTGCGCACCGAGGTACGCGTCGATCACCGCCGGGTTGGCCATCACCGAGTCCGGCGGCCCCTCGGCGACGACCTCGCCGGCCGCCATCACCACGACCCAGTCGGAGATGTCACGGACCATGTCCATGTCGTGCTCGACGAAGAGCACGGTGCGGCCCTCGTCGCGCAGGGACTTCACGTGCCCGAGCAAGGACTGCTTGAGCGCCGGGTTGACCCCTGCCATCGGCTCGTCGAGCATGATCAGCTCGGGGTCGACCATGAGGGCGCGGGCCATCTCCAGCAGCTTGCGCTGCCCCCCGGACAGCGAGCCGGCGAAGTCCTCGCGCTTGGTGTCGAGCTTGAACCGCTGCAGCAGGTCGTCGGCCCGCTCGGTGTTGGCCTTCTCCTGCGACCGCCACAGCGGGGCGAACATCGCCGAGAGCATCCCTTCACCGCGTTGACCGGTGGCGCCGAGGCGCATGTTCTCGATCACGGTCAACCGGCTCAGCACCTTGGTGAGCTGGAAGGTCCGCACCATGCCCCGGCGGGCCACCCGGTGCGGAGCCACCCGCTTGAGGCTCTTGTCGTTGAACGACCAGTCGCCGGTCGTGGGTTGGTCGAACCCGGTGAGCAGGTTGAAGAACGTCGTCTTGCCGGCACCGTTCGGCCCGATCAACGCGGTGATCGCGCCCCGCTGCACCTCGAGATGATCGACGTCCACGGCCTTCAGGCCACCGAACTCCCGGCTGATGCTGTCGGCGACCACTATCGGGTCCGGCTTGGCCACGCCCGGCTCGGACTGGAGGCCGGACAGACCGAGCCGGCCCGACGGGCTGGCGGTGTCGTCGGAGGTTGCGGTCTCAGCGGCCATCGATAGCCAGCTCCCTTCGGTCCCCGAAGATGCCCTGGGGCCGGTACACCATCAACAAGATGAGTGCCACGCCGACCAGGATGAACTGCACGAGCCCGGCCTGGATGCCGGACATGATCCAGCTCGGGATGAACGGTGAGTCACCGACGGTCGCCTGCTGGAAGAAGTTGCCGGCGAAGGTGACCAGGAACCAGAAGATGATCGATCCGACCACCGGTCCCAGCACCCGCGCGGCGCCACCGAGCAGCAAGATCGTGTAGGTGAAGAAGGTGACGTCGGTGGAGAAGTTGTCGGGGTTGATGGCGGCCTGCTGCAGGGCGACCATGAAACCTGCCAGTGCACCGAAGACGCCGCCGAGGACCAGCGACTGCATCTTGTAGGCGTAGACGTTTTTGCCCAGCGACCGGACGGCTTCCTCGTCCTCCCGGATCGACTTGAGCACCCGGCCCCAAGGGCTGCGCATGAGCGCCCACACGATCACGCAGCAGATCGCGACGAGGACCCATCCGACGGTCATCACCCACAGCGAGTACGGCCGTACCGTGAAGATCCCGAAGTCGACGTCGCTGCTGTACGGGCTCCAGCTGGCGAACGTGCCGGCGAACTGCTGCAGGCCGTCGCGGCCCCCGAAGTACTCGCGCAGGGAGACCGACCCGATGACCAGGCGCAGGATCTCCGCCGATGCGATGGTGGCGATGGCCAGGTAGTCCGCGCGCAGTCGCAGCGTCGGCGCACCGAGGATGAACGCCAGCACGACCGCCGCGCCCAGGCCCAGCAGGAGCGCCACCCCGAACGGCAGGTTGAACGTGGCAACGCCCGCGGCGAGACCGTAGCCTCCGACCGCCATGAAACCGGCTTGGCCGAAGTTCAGCAGGCCGGTGTAGCCGAAGTGGATGTTGAGGCCGATGGCGGCCAGCGCGTAGTAGACCGCGTCGGGACCGACCGCGGACTGTGCGGCGTTCGAGAGGATCGTTCCCCAGTCCATCTGCTTCCTTCCTGACGGGGCGTGTTGGCAGCGTGTGAGGTGCGGCGGTCAGCCGACACGCTCCTTGCGCCCGAGCAGGCCTTGCGGGCGCACGAGCAGGATGAGGATGAGGGCGAGGAAGGCACCGACGTACTTGAGCTCGGCCGGGATCACCAGCGTGGACATCTCGACCAGCAGCCCGACCACGAGGCTGCCGAGCATCGCGCCCCACACCGTGCCGAGTCCGCCGAGGGTGACCGCGGTGAAGACCAGCAACAGGATCCGGAACCCGACCTGGTAGTCGACCTGCTGGTCGATGCCGAGCAGCACCCCGGCCAGGCCGGCCAGCGCGGTGCCGCCGGCGAAGACGACAGCGATGACGGTGGCGACGTTGATGCCCGACGACGCCGCCAGCGGCGGGTTGTCGGCGACGGCCCGCATGGCCTTGCCGATGCGGGTCCGTACGAGTGCGAGCGAGACCAGGATCAGCACCACGACCGAGATGACGATGATGGCGACGTCCTTGGGCGCCACCAGGACCGGACCGATGCCGAACGGGGTCTGGCTGACGTACTGGGTGTAGGAGCTGGTGTCTCCGCCGAAGAAGTAGAGGAAGATGTAGCGCAGCGCGAGCGCCAGACCGATCGAGACGATCATCAGCGCGATGTTGCCGGTGCCGCGGTTGCGCAGCGGCCGCCAGAACCCGGCGTCCTGCAGCCACCCGAAACCGGCCATGACCGCGACCGTGAGGATCCCTGCCGCGATCAGCGAGAAGTGCCCGTCGAACCCGATGAGCGGGATGTCGGGGAGCGGGATGCCGCGGTTGAACGCGTAGGCGATCAGGGCGCCGAGGGTGACGAGCTCCCCGTGGGCGAAGTTGGTGAGCCCCGTGGTGCCGAAGATCATCGACAACCCCAGCGCGGCCAACGCGATGATCAGCCCGAACTTGAGGCCGGAGAAGGCGAGCTGAACGGCTTGGTCCCACTTCGAGGTCCGCTCGCGGGTGTCCGGACCGATGGGGAACTGGACCGTCTGGTCGAAACCGAAGTTCTGTACCTGGTTCTCGACGTCTTCGGGGTTGCGCAGGGTGGTGCCCTCGGGCAGCGTGTCGGTGTCGATCCGGGTGGTGTAGGTGCCGCCGCCGGGTACCTCGACCGAGGCCTGCCCCTGCTCGTCGGTGACGGCTTCACCGATTTCCTGCCCCGAGTCGTCGAGGACGCTGATCGTGACGCCGGGAACCGGCGAGTCACCCTGGCTCGTGTCGTTGAGCTGGACGTTGATGCTGGGACCGTCGCCCTCGGCGGCCTGGGCGGTTCCGGCGCCGGCCACGAGGGTCAGCCAGACGATCGCGAGAAGTCCGAGGACTGCGGCGAGGCGCGTACGCACGGCGGCTCCTGTCTGAACATGTCTCAGCAGATGTGACCTGGACCACCGGCCCGGGCTGCGCGGAGCATAGCAACGCGAGGTCTCGGATGGGTCGCGTCGTTGCCGGCGCGCCAATGCCGCTGTGGCAGTGCGCGCATCAGGGTGCGGGTCAGTGCGGATGCCGGTTGGCCTCACCGGACCAGCACGAGGAGCTCCACCAGGAAGGGGGCGACCAGCAGGGCCGGCAGCAGGTCACCGACCGGCACGGGCTTGACCTGCAGGAGCCGAAGCCCAACCCCGGCCAGCAGCAGTCCACCCGTCGCGGTCAGCGCCAGTAGGTGAGCTTCCGGCACGAAGGAACCGAGGACCGCGCCGAGTACGGTCAGCGACCCCTGTACGACGAGCACCACCAGCGCCGAGGCCATCACCCCGATGCCGAAGGACGCGGCGAAGGCGATGGAGGCGAAGCCGTCGAGCACCGACTTGAGCACAAGCTGCTGCGCGCCGTTGCCGAGACCGTCGGATAGGGAGCCGAGGACGGTCAGGGGGCCAACGCAGAACACCAGCGAGCTGGTGACGAAGCCCTCGACGAAGCGGAGCCGGCCGGAGCCGTCACGGGCCACGCGGTCGCCGGCCACGCGGTCGCCGGTCACGCGGTCACCGGTCACGCGGTCACCGGTCACGCGGTTACCGGTTACACCGTCTCCGCCGCCGGCCAGCAGCTGGCGCATCGTGTCACCCAGGCCTTCGAGCCGCTGCTCGATCCGCAGTACGGAACCGGCGATCCCGCCGAGCAGCAGGGCGAACAGGACGATCAGCACAGGCGCCGAGTCGCCGACGGCGGCCGCGAGCGCGGGGTCGGTGACGTCGGCCGCGGAGAGCGCGGCGATGAGCAGCGTGACGAGACCCAACGCGTCAGTCACGGTGTCGCGTGTGCGCGTGCTCAGCCGGTGACCCAGCAGCACCCCGAGCCCGGACCCGGCCAGGACGGCGGCCACGTTGACGAGGGTGCCCGCACCTCGGAACACAGCGCTGCTCCTCGAGGCTCGGGGGGTGGGGCCGTGAGACGGATGCCCCAAGCGGTTGCGGCCACCTGGTCTGGGGGTCGTAGTGTGGCATCTCGCCGGATGCGGGGGGTCTGAGCACCACCGCCGTCACGCCGGGCTCGCCAGCCCGGGTGGCCCGACCCGCGGGAGTTCCGGTGCATCGTTGGCCTGTAACCGTGCGCGAGGCCGTGCCGGCCGACGCCTCCGTCCTGCTCGATCTGCTGGCGGACCTTGACGGTGCGGGGCGGCCGGAGGCGGCATCCGCCGATGCGGCGGTCAGCGGCGGCCCTGCGGTGACCGAAGCGCAGGCCGCGGTCGCCCGCACGGCAGCAGACCCCGACGAGAGACTCGTCGTCGGCCTAGTGGACGACGCGGTCGCCGGTGTCGTCCACCTGCGCCGGGTCGCCGTATCACCGGTACGGGTGCAACAGGCGGTGCAGGTGACCGCGCTGAGCGTGACGGCGCAGCACCGCGGCAAGGGAGTGGCCACCGCTCTCGTATCCGTCGCTACCGCGTGGGCGGAGGAGAAGGACGCCCCGTTCGTGGTGACCGCGATGCCCGCTCGCGACCGCGAGGCCAACCGGTACGTGACGCGGCTCGGCTTCTCCCAGGCCGCGGTACTGCGGGTGGCCGCCACCGGAGCCCTGCGAAGCCGCTTTGCCGGCATGGCCGCCGGCTCGCGTGACACCGGACGGTTGATCGCGGTGCGCCGCACGCTGCGCCGCCGACAAGCCGCGCCAGCGACCGAAGGCGCAGCCGGCAGCAGTTGAGAGGCTCCCCGAGGCGGCTGGTGGTCATACCCGTCGCCGGTCACATGGTCGGTGCTCACCACTAGAGTCGGCCAGTGCCCGCAGACACCGCCCATGGCGCGCTCGCTCCGGTCCAGGACCCGGCCGCAGGCCCTGCCGCCTCGGCCGCCGACCCGAGTGCCGGCAGGGGCGACGTACCCGACCAACGTCCCCGGCTGCTGCTGCTCGACGGGCACTCCCTGGCCTACCGGGCGTTCTTCGCCCTGCCGGTGGAGAACTTCTCCACCACCACCGGGCAGCCCACCAACGCCGTCTACGGCTTCACCTCCATGCTCATCAACGTGCTGCGTGACGAGCAGCCGACCCACGTCGGCGTCGCTTTCGACGTCTCGCGAGAGACCTTCCGCACCGCGGAGTACGCCGACTACAAGGCCAACCGCTCCGCGTCACCGATCGAGTTCAAAGGGCAGGTCGAGCTCGTCAAGGAGGTGCTGGCCGCCTTGTCGGTCACCACGGTCGAGAAGCCCGGGTACGAAGCCGACGACGTGATCGCCACCCTCAGCACCCAGGCGGAGCGGGACGGCTTCGAGGTACTCATCTGCAGTGGTGACCGGGACGCGTTCCAGCTGGTGAGCCAGACGACCACCGTGCTCTATCCGCGCAAGGGCGTCTCCGATCTGGCCCGCATGACCCCGCAGGCGGTGCACGAGCGCTACGGCGTCGGTCCGCAGCACTACCCCGACCTGGCCGCCATGGTGGGGGAGAGCAGTGACAACTTGCCCGGCGTGCCCGGCGTGGGCCCGAAAACCGCCGCCAAGTGGATCGAGCGTTTCGGGGACCTGGCCGGCATCGTCGCCCAGGTCGACATCGTGCCCGGCAAGGCGGGGCAGTCGCTGCGCGACCACCTCCCCGACGTCATCCGCAACCGCCGGGTCAACGAGCTGGTGCGTGACCTGGAGCTGTACGCGGCCCCGACCGACCTCCTGCTGACTCCCTGGGATCGAGACGCGGTGCACCGGGTCTTCGACGGCCTCGAGTTCCGGGTGCTGCGAGACCGCCTGTTCGCCACGCTGACCGTCGACGAGCCGCAGGCCGAGGGAGGCTTCGACCTGTCCGGTCAGGCGCTCGAACCCGGTGCAGTCACCGGGTGGCTCGCCGAGCACGCCCCGGCGGGGGAGCGGCTCGGGCTGGCGGTGCAGGGCCGGTGGGGTGGCGGCACCGGCGACGTGCACTCGCTCGCCCTAGCCCGTCGCGACGGCCCGGCCGCCTGGGTGGACGCCAGCCGGGTGACACCGGAGGACGACGTGGCCCTCGCCTCGTGGCTGGGCAGCATCGACCACCCGGTCGCCGTCCACGACGCCAAGGGCCCGATGCTCGCCCTGGCCGCCCGGGGCTGGCCGCTCGCCGGGCTCGTGCACGACACGGCGCTGTCGGCCTACCTGGCCCGGCCCGACCAGCGCTCCTACGACCTGGCCGACCTGACGCTGCGCTACCTGCGTCGCGAGCTGCGTGACGACTCGGCCACCGACAGCGGTCAGCTCACGCTCGACACCGGGGAGGGCGCCGACGCCGAGGCGGCCATGGTGCGGGCGCGGGCTGTCGTCGACCTCGCCGACGCGCTCGCCGACGAGCTCGCCGAACGAGGCGGCACCGACCTGCTCGCCCAGGTGGAGCTGCCGTTGGTGGGCGTACTCGCCGACATGGAGCGGGTCGGCATCGCCGTCGACGACGACGTGCTGGCCGAGCTGGAGGGCGAGTTCGCCGACGTGGTCCGCCAGGCAGCGTCCGCGGCGTACGAGGTGCTGGGTCGAGAGATCAATCTTGGCTCACCCAAACAGCTGCAGGGGGTGCTCTTCGACGAGCTCGGCATGCCCAAGACCAAGCGCACCAAGACCGGCTGGACCACCGACGCCGACGCAGTGCAGTCCTTGTACGCCACTACGGCACATCCGTTCCTGGCGCACCTGCTCGAGCACCGCGACGCCACCCGGCTGCGGACCACCGTGGAGGGTCTGCGCAAGACCGTGTCCACTGACGGCCGCATCCACACCACGTTCAACCAGACCATCGCGGCCACCGGGCGGCTCAGCTCCACCGAGCCCAACCTGCAGAACATCCCGATCCGTACCGAGTCCGGCCGGCGCATCCGTACCGCCTTCACCGTCGGCGACACCCATGGGTCGCTGATGACGGCCGACTACAGCCAGATCGAGATGCGGATCATGGCGCACCTTTCCTCCGACACGCTGCTGATCGAGGCGTTCCGGTCGGGCGAGGACTTCCACTCGGTCACCGCCGCACGTGTCTTCGGCGTCGTGGCCGACGAGGTGACACCCGTGCAGCGCGCCAAGATCAAGGCGATGAACTACGGCCTGGCCTACGGCTTGTCCGCGTATGGCCTCTCCGGTCAGCTGGGCATCGACACCGCCGAGGCCCAGACGCTGATGGACGAGTACTTCCAGCGCTTCGGCGGGGTCCGGGACTACCTGCGCGGCGTGGTCGACGACGCCCGACGCACCGGCTACACCGAGACGCTGCTGGGCCGCCGCCGCTACCTCCCCGATCTCACCAGCGACAACCGTCAGCGCCGCGAGATGGCCGAGCGGATGGCCCTCAACGCGCCGATCCAGGGCTCGGCGGCCGACATCGTCAAGGTGGCCATGCTGCGGGTCGACGCCGCGCTCACCGAGGCGCGCCTGTCCTCGCGGATGCTGCTCCAGGTGCACGACGAGCTGGTGCTGGAGGTGGGGCGGGGCGAACGGGAGCCCCTCGAGGCGCTGGTGCGCGAGCAGATGGCGGGCGCCGCCCCCCTCGACGTGCCGTTGGACGTCTCGGTGGGGGTGGGGTGCTCCTGGCAGGACGCCGCGCACTGAGCCGACCCGGCGCCGAGACCTCCGGCCGGCAACCCCCGCGGGCGGTGAGAGGATCGCGGCCATGCCCTCCGATCCGTCGCCTGTCGCGGTCACTGCCGAGCACCGAGCGACCGCCCGAGCCCTGGGTGACTTCGTCGACGCCGCGCCGTCGCCGTTCCACGTGTGCAGCACGGTCGCGGCCACACTGGAGGCCGACGGCTTCACCCGGCTCGACGAGCGGGCCGCCTGGCCCTCCGAACCGGGCCGCTACCATGTCGTGCGCGGTGGCTCGCTGGTCGCCTGGACGTCCGAGCACGCATCCGGCCCGACCACGCCGTTTCGCATCGTCGCCGGGCACACCGACAGCCCGAACTTGCGGGTCAAGCAGCGACCCGACCTGAGCCGTGCGGGCTGGCGGCTGGTCGGGCTAGAGCCGTACGGCGGCGCGATGCTGCACACCTGGCTCGACCGCGATCTCGGGCTGTCCGGTCGGGTCGCCGTACGCGACGGTGCCGGGGTCACCGACCGGCTCCTGCACCTGTCCGAGCCCGTGCTCCGCGTCCCCGATCTGGCCATCCATCTGCGTGCGGACCGAAAAGTCAGTGCGCCGGACCCGCAACGCCACCTGGACGGGGTGTGGGGGGTGGGCGACACCGCGGGATCGCTCACCGAGGCGGTGGCGACCGACCTCGATGTCGACCCTGGCGACATCCTGGGCTGGGAGCTGATGACCCACGACGTGACCTCCGCCCGCCTGGTCGGCCGTGAGCAGGACATGCTCGCGGCGGGTCGGCTGGACAACCAGGGCACCTGCTTCGCCGGTTTGCAAGCGCTGCTGCGGGCCGCCGGCTCTGCAGCCGGTGTCGTGCCGGTACTCGTCCTGTTCGACCACGAGGAGGTCGGCTCGATGTCGGAGCGCGGGGCCTTCTCCGACCTGCTGGGCACGGTCCTCGAGCGCACGGTGCTGGCGGCCGGTGGGGGGCGCGAGGAATATCTGCGGGCGCTGGCCCGCTCGGTGCTGGCGTCGGGTGACATGGCCCACGCTACCCACCCGCACCACGCCGAGCGGCACGAGCCGAGCCACCCCATCACCGCCAACGGTGGACCGGTGCTCAAGGTCAACCAGAGCTTGAGGTACGCCACGTCGGCAACCAGCAGCGGGATTGTCGCCCTCGCCTGCGAGCAGGCCGGCGTCCCGCTGCAGCGGTACGTGCACCGTGCGGACCTACCGTGCGGCTCCACCATCGGACCGATCGCTTCGGCCCGTACCGGCCTCACGACGGTCGACGTCGGTGCTCCGCAGCTGGCGATGCACTCGGCCCGGGAGACGATGGGTGCGGCCGACCCGGCGATGTACGCGGCGGCGCTCAGCGCCCTTCTCGCCCCGGCGGCCTGACGCTCCGGCGGGCTCACGCTGTGTCGGCCGCTCCTGCGGGCCGCTGCACCCGCGGCGGGGCGTCTGACGTGGCGGGGTGGGGGTTACGTGGGCGGCAAAGGCACCTGGTGTCACGTCGGACGGCGGTACGGGGCGGTCGGCGCGATGGCGGGCCCGCGTTGACCACGCTCGCCGCACCCCCGTACGCTGGACAATGCGCGTTCTGCGTCTGCACGACCTCGGACCGAGCAGGTGCGTGCTCGCAGCGTGTCGCCCGGTCAGGCCGTTTGCTGGCCAGTCCCGGCACTCCGCACACGACGAAGCTCGCGCCCGCACGAGCCCAGCCACCCATCGGAGCCCTTTCCCATATGACGAGCAGCATCGAGGCACCTCCCGCCCCGGCGGTCCCCAGCACCAGTCCCCAGAGCGCCAGCGAGACATCACCCGGTGCTGATCGCGCCGGCAGTCCGCAGGTCGCGATCAACGACATCGGCTCCGAGGAAGCGTTCCTCGCCGCGATCGACGAGACCATCAAGTACTTCAACGACGGTGACATCGTCGAGGGCACGATCGTCAAGGTCGATCGCGACGAGGTGCTGCTCGACATCGGCTACAAGACCGAGGGCGTCATCCCCTCCCGCGAGCTGTCGATCAAGCACGACGTCGACCCGGCCGAGGTCGTCGCCGTCGGCGACGCCGTCGAGGCCCTCGTCATGCAGAAGGAGGACAAGGAGGGGCGCCTGATCCTGTCCAAGAAGCGCGCTCAGTACGAGCGAGCCTGGGGCACGATCGAGACGATCAAGGACGAGGACGGCGTCGTCACCGGCACCGTCATCGAGGTCGTCAAGGGGGGCCTCATCCTCGACATCGGGCTGCGCGGCTTCCTGCCCGCCTCGCTGGTCGAGATGCGCCGGGTGCGGGATCTGCAGCCGTACGTGGGACGTGAGATCGAGGCCAAGATCATCGAGCTCGACAAGAACCGCAACAACGTCGTGCTCTCCCGCCGCGCCTGGCTCGAGCAGACCCAGTCGGAGGTCCGGCAGAACTTCCTCACCCAGCTGCAGAAGGGCCAGGTGCGCAAGGGTGTCGTGTCCTCCATCGTGAACTTCGGCTCGTTCGTCGACCTCGGTGGCGTCGACGGCCTGGTGCACGTGTCGGAGCTCTCGTGGAAGCACATCGACCACCCCAGCGAGGTCGTGCAGGTCGGCGACGAGGTCACCGTCGAGGTGCTCGACGTGGACATGGACCGCGAGCGGGTGTCGCTGTCGCTCAAGGCGACCCAGGAAGACCCCTGGCAGCACTTCGCCCGCACCCACCAGATCGGCCAGATCGTGCCGGGCAAGGTGACCAAGCTCGTGCCCTTCGGCTCGTTCGTGCGGGTCGAGGAGGGCATCGAGGGGCTGGTGCACATCTCCGAGCTGGCCGAGCGCCACGTCGAGATCCCCGAGCAGATCGTGCAGGTCGACGACGACGTCATGGTCAAGATCATCGACATCGACCTCGAACGCCGGCGCATCTCGTTGTCGCTGAAGCAGGCCAACGAGACCGCGTTGCAGTCCGACGAGGACTTCGACCCGAGCCTGTACGGCATGACCGCTTCCTACGACGAGCAGGGCAACTACGTCTACCCCGAGGGCTTCGACCCCGAGACTGGGGAGTGGCTCGAGGGCTTCGACGAGCAGCGCGCGGTGTGGGAGGCGCAGTACGCGGAGGCGCACGCGCGCTGGGAGGCGCACCGCAAGCAGATCGAGGACGCCGCCAACGCAGACCTCGAGGCGGGCGAGTCCAGCAGTTACTCTTCCGAAGCCGCTCCGAGCAGCGCGAGCAGCACCGAAGGCAGCGCCGACGAGGACGCCGACGATGACACGCCCGCTGTGGCGACCGCACCCGCACCGGCTCCGTCGAGCGGGTC
This sequence comes from Propionibacteriales bacterium, assembly GCA_038233355.1. Taxonomy (GTDB): domain Bacteria; phylum Actinomycetota; class Actinomycetes; order Propionibacteriales; family Nocardioidaceae; genus DASQMN01. The sequence goes on along the minus strand of JBBSMD010000009.1, from coordinate 11,767 downwards.
ACTGGCCTCCGACGAGGCGCTGCAGGCGCTGCGCGAGAAGCTCACCGGCGGCAGTTGATACCTGCCCGTACGACGGCGCCCCGACCCTGGGTCGGGGCGCCGTCGGTTCTGCGGCCGGACCCCGGAGTCACCGGGGGAGGGCGGTCCGGCGCTCGTGTCGTGAGCTGAGCGCGGTGACACCGGCGAACGACTGGCGGGGCGCAGGTGGCATGGTGGCCGGATGCTGCGCGTGGGCCTGACCGGGGGAATCGGTGCCGGCAAGAGCGCGGTGAGCAGTCGGCTGGCGCAACGCGGCGCGCTCGTGATCGACTCCGACCTGCTGGCCCGGGAGGCGGTGGCCCCCGGCAGTGCCGGTCTCGAGGAGGTGGTGGCCGCCTTCGGCGCCGAGATGCTCACCGCCGACGGGTCGCTCGACCGTACGGCCGTCGGGCACCGGGTGTTCGGCGACGAGGCAGCGCGGCACCAGCTCGAGGCGATCGTGCACCCGCGCGTGCGCGCTCGCGCTCGCGACCTGGAAGCAGCCGCCGACCCGGACGCCATCGTGGTGCACGACATCCCGCTCCTGGTCGAGACCGGCCAGGAGTCGTCGTTCGATGTCGTGGTCGTGGTGGACGTGCCGGTCGAGGTGGCGGTCGAGCGGCTCACCCGCCGGCGTGGGATGGCCGAGCCGGAGGCCCGCTCACGTGTCGCCGCCCAGGCCAGTCGCGAACGCCGCCTCGCCGCCGCCGACGTGGTCATTGACAACGCGGGTACACCGGAGGAGCTCGACCGACGCGTCGAGGAGCTGTGGGAGCTGCTGACCCAGCGGTGAGCCCGCGGCCGCCGCACCCGCCGGCTCAGGCGGCGAGGTCGGGGTCGGCGATCCGGCGGAGGCGGGCGATAGCTTCCCGCTCGAGCTGCCGCACCCGCTCGGCCGAGATCCCGTGCCGCTTGCCGATGTCGGCCAGCTTGTGCTGCCGACCATCGGCCAGGCCGTAGCGGGACCGGATGATGTCGGCCTCGCGCTCACCCAGCTGGTCGACGAGCTCGGCCAGCCGCCCGGACGACTCGCTGTCGAGGAACGTGATGTCGGGCCCGGGTTGGGTCTCCCGGGCCACGAGGTCGCCCAGCGAGGTGTCCCCGTCGTCGTCGACGGGGGTGTCGAGGCTGACGTGGTCGCGTCCCCACCCGAGCAGGTCCACCACCCGCTCTGGCTCCATGCCGAGCTCGTCGGCGATCTCCTCCGGCGCCGGCTCACGGCCGAGCATGCGCTCCAGCGTCCGTCGGGCCGCCCCCACTTGGTTGAGCTCCTCGACGACGTGCACGGGCAGGCGTACGACCCGCGCCTGCTGCGCGATGCCGCGGGTGATGGCCTGCCGTACCCACCAGGTGGCATAGGTGGAGAACTTGTAGCCCTTCGCGTAGTCGAACTTCTCCACGGCTCGGATCAGACCGGTGTTGCCCTCCTGCACCAGGTCGAGCAGCGGCATCTGGGCCCGGCCGTACTTGCGAGCGATAGACACCACCAGGCGCAGGTTGGCGCTGATGAACTCCTGCACCGCGCGCTGACCCTCGTCGGCCAGCCACTGCAGCTCCGCCACGCTCGCGTGGCCCGGGGCCCCGCCGAGCCGCCGGCCCGTACGACCGGTGTCGAGCAGGTGCTGGGCCAGCAGACCGGCCTCGATGGCTTTGCTCAGCTCGACCTCTCGGGCCGCGTCGAGCAGGGGGGTACGCGCGATCTCCTCGAGGTACATGCCGACGCTGTCGCGTCCCTCGAGGTCGCGCTCGCGGCGGGTCGCCGCCCGTGCTCGTGTCCGTGTCTCGGCCACTGCGACCAACTCCTTCGTCCGGCGCGCAGGTCCGCAGAAACCTTTGCGTTCAGTGCCAACGCGCTCGGGTGGCGGGTTGTTCCGCCACCGCTGCCGCGCCGTCACCCTCCAGACGCCTTCGGCGGCACAGAAGTTGCCGCTCTCAGCGGCTTCTTAGCGAGCGGTCGGCTCCGAGCCCGGTGCCGTGCGGCCTCGGACGGCCGGCTCGTGCCTGGCCCCGGCCGTGTCGAGGACCCACGCGTACTCGTACGCACGCTCTTTCCAGGCCTCGTAGCGGCCGCTGACCCCGCCGTGACCTGCGCTCATCTCGGTCTTCAGCAGCGCCGCGGCGTGCGCTGTCGCGCGCAGCCGCGCGACCCACTTGGCGGGCTCGACGAAGAGCACCCGGGTGTCGTTGAGGCTGGTGATCGCCAGGATCGGGGGATAGGTGGTCGCGGACACGTTCTCGTACGGGGCGTAGGAGCGCAGGTAGGCGTAGACGTCGGGGTCGTGCAGCGGGTCACCCCACTCGTCCCACTCGATGACTGTCAGCGGGAGCGACGGATCGAGAATGGTGGTGAGCGCGTCGACGAACGGGACGACGGCGACGATGCCGGCGAAGGCGTCGGGGGCGAGGTTGGCCACCGCGCCCATGAGCAGCCCGCCGGCGCTGCCCCCCGTCGCGACGAGCCGGTCCGGCGACGTCCAGCCGGCCTGCGCCAGGTGGCGCGCACAGGCGACGAAGTCGGTGAACGTGTTGCGCTTGGTCAAGGTCTTGCCCTGTTCGTACCACGCCCGGCCCAGCTCGCCGCCGCCACGCACGTGGGCGATGGCGAAGGACATGCCCCGGTCCAGCAGTGAGAGCCGGGGCACCCCGAAGGCGGGGTCCACGCTGATCTCGTACGACCCGTAGCCGTAGAGCAGGCAGGGTGCGGTGCCGTCTCGTGGCGACCCGGCCCGGCACACCAGTGAAATCGGCACCATGGTCCCGTCGTCGGCCCTGGCCCACTCGCGATGCTGCTCGTAGTCGTCGGGGTCGTAGTCGCCGAGGACCGGCTGCCGCTTGCGCAGGCGCAGCTCGGAGATGCCGACGACGTAGTCGTAGACCGTCGCGGGTGTGACGAACGAGGTGTAGGCCAGGCGCACCAAGGGCTGCTCCCACTCCGGGTTCGCACCGGTTCCGACGGAGAACAAGGTCTCCTCGAAGTCCACCTCGTGCGCGGCACCGAGCCCCTGCTGAGTCAGTGGGAGGACCGCCACCCGGGTGAGCGCCTCGCGCCGGTACGAGAGCACCACGAAGTCGCGGAAGGCGTCGACGTCCTCGAGCCGGGTGTCTGCCCGGTGCGCCACCACGGGGGTCCAGTGCTCGGGACCGGGTCGCTCGACCGGTGCCTGTGCGAGCTCGAAGTTTTCGGCGCCGTCGTTGTGCAGCACGAGGAAGACGTCCTCACCGCCCACCCGGGCGTGCTCCACCGCGTACTCCACCCCGCGGCGCCGCTCGGCCACCAGCACGGGTGCGGCCTGCGGGTCGGCCGCGTCGAGGTAGCGGACCTCGCTGGTGACCTTGCTGGCGCTGGAGACGAGCACGTAGCGCTCGCTGCGGGTGAGGCCCACCCCCACCCAGTAGCGCTCGTCGGTCTCTTCGTGGACCAGCTCGTCGGTCTCGGCGGCGGCGCCCAACCGGTGCCGCCACACCCGGTACGGCCGCCAGGCGTCGTCGACGGTGACGTAGTAGACGGCGGTGGCGCCGAGCGTCCAGGTAGCGCCGTAGAAGGTCGCGGGAATCTCGTCCGACAGCACCTGTCCGGTGCGCAGGTCCTTGACGCGGAGGGTGAAGCGTTCGTCACCGACCACGTCGGTGCCGTAGGCCAGGAGGTGTCCGTCGGGACTGACCGCGAAGGTGCCCACGGAGAAGAAGTCGTGGCCGCTCGCCTCGGCGTTGCCGTCGAGCAGCACCTCCTCGCCGAGGACCTCGTGGAGGTCGTCGAGCCGCGGCGGGTCCCAGGCGCCGAGCGGGTCGTCGCCCGCGTCCGTGGCCGTGACCGGGCAGCGGCAGTGCACCGCGTACTGCTCGCCCTCGATGGTGCGGGTGTAGTACCACCAGCGGCCACGCCGGGCCGGTACTGACAGGTCGGTCTGCTTGGTGCGCTGCTTGATCTCGGTGAAGATCGCCCCGCGCAGGTCGGCGAGATGGGCGGTCTCCTGCTCGGCGTAGGCGTTCTCGGCCTCCAGGTGGGCACGCACTGCCGGGTCGTCCTTGTCGCGCAGCCACTCATAGTCGTCGACGAAGGTGTCGCCGTGGTGGGTGCGCTCGCGTGGGCGCACCGCGGCGACCGGCGGGGCGAGACGGTCCCCGTCGTTCGTGGTGCGGGCGGGTTGCTGGGTGTCGGCGGAGTCGGTGCTGGTCACGTCGCGGACGCTACCGTCGCGGTCGCAGCGCCGCGTCGTCGACCGGGAACGTCCGCACCGGACCTGGCGGGGTGTGCCGGGTCTCGAAACGCACCGTGACCCGGCCCCGGCCGGCTCCCCAGACCCATCCGGGGCCGAGCTCGCCATGCTCGACGTCCTGTCCGGGTGCCCATCGGTGCTGGTCGTCGTTCGGTGCGGTGGCTGGACCGACCTCGTGTGCCGGTGTGCTCGGACCGTCATCGTCGGCCTGGCCAGCACGGTCGGGACCGAAGAGGTCGTCCTGGATCCAGTCGGCGAGTCCGCTCATGCCGACGCCGAGCAGGCGCACACCGTCCGAGACGTCGACGTCGGAGAGCAGGCGACGGGCGAGTCCGGCCACCACGGCGGCGTCGTCGGTGGGTGCGCGCAAGGTGGTGGACCTGGTGGCGGTGGAGAAGTCGTGCCGGCGCACCTTGACAGTCACGGTGCGGGCCGACTGGTGCGTCCGCGCCAGCCGGTCCGTCACCGTCCGCGCCATGTGGTCGGCGATCCCAGCGAGGACGAAGGGGTCGGTCAGGTCGTGCTCGAAGGTGTCTTCCACGCTCACCGACTTGGGTTCTCGGGTGGGCACGACGGGTCGATCGTCGACCGCACGTGACAACCGGTGCAGGGACAGACCCGCGGCCTGACCGAGGAGACGGACGAGTTCGTCCACATCGACGCGAGCGAGCTGTCCGATCGTGTGCACCCCGTGGCGCCGGAGCCGTTCGGTCGTGGCCGGGCCGACGCCGGGCACGGCGCGCACCGGCAGCGGGTCCAGCAGGTCCTGCTCGGCACCTGCCGGCACCACGACGAGTCCGTCGGGCTTGTCGAGGTCGCTGGCTATCTTCGCGACGAGCTTGCTGGTGGCCACGCCCACCGAGGCGGTGAGGCCTCCGGTCGCCTCGTGCACCTCGACACGCAGCTGTTGCGCCAGACCGGTCACGCGCTCGACGACTCCGCTGGCTGCCGCCGGTGATACCGCGGCGGTCCCGAGGTCGACGTACGCCTGGTCGAGGTCGACGTACGCCTCGTCCAGGCTGATCGGTTCGACAGCGGGCGACAGCGCCCGCAAGGTGGTCATGACCAGGTTGCTGGCCTCGCGATAGGCGTGGAAGCGACCGGCCAGGTAGGCCGCGTGCGGGCAGCGCGATCGAGCCTGTCTGGTCGACATCGCACTGTGCACGCCGAAGTGGCGAGCCTCGTACGACGCGGTGGCGACGACACCGCGCGGGCCGGTGCCGCCGACGATGACAGGCCGCCCTCGCAGCGACGGCTTGTCTCGCTGCTCGACCGCGGCGAAGAAGGCGTCCAGGTCCAGGTGCAGGACGGTCGGCTGCCCGCGCATGTTGCCATGGTCGCACCGGGTGACGTGACCGTCCGGTTGCCGTACACAACAGGTCATCGGCTCGCCGGTGTCCACCGAGCAGCCGCGGCGGCCCCCCTGCCGCGCCGGTCCCGGCAGCCTGAATCAGTGTGACCCACGACGAGCACCCTTTTGCAGACGCCGAGCCAGACCAGCGCCGGTCGGGTGTGCCCGACCGACCGGGCGAGCCCCCCGAGGGGCCCGAGCCCGCCGAGCCGGTCATCCGGGCCAAGGGGCCGGGGGAGCTCCTGGCGCTGCTGGCCGTCCGTCTGGGCTTCCATCCCGAGGAGTCGTTGCTGGTGGGGTGCCTGGAGGGTCCCCGGGACCGGCTGGGCTTCACGCTGCGCATAGACCTTCCCGCTCCCCGGGCTGCGGCCGCGGCGGTTGCGGGACTGCTCCCGGTGGTGGCTCGGCACGGCACGGATCGGGTCGTGATCGCGACCGTGGGCAGCGACGGGCTGGCGCACGCACCCCTGGCAGAGCTCTTGGCGCAGGCGCTCACCGAGCGCGGCGTCGACGTGGTGGAGATCCTCGTCGCCGACCCGCGCACGTGGTGGTCGTTGCACTGCAAGGACCCGGCCTGCTGTGACCCCGCGGGCACTCCGTACGACGTCTCGTGCTCCCCGGCGCTGGCGCAGGCCGTGCTCGCGGGTGTCCCGGTGCTGTCCTCGCGGGCTGCGCTGGCCGCCACGTTCGACCCCGGCCACGACACCGCCAGGCAACGTGTCGAGGCGGTGGTCGCCGACGTCGAGGCGGCAGTCCTGCGGCGGTGGCGGCGTAGCGGCAGCCCTCGCCCACTGCACCGCACCCCGAGCGTGCTCGGGCACGGCGCGGCGCGGGTTCGTCGGCTGCTCCGCACCCTCGACCTGCCCGACGACCAGGCGACCGGCGAGCTCGCGGTCTGGGTCGACCTGGTGCCGGTCCGTGACGTCGCCTGGTCGCTGATGTCGCCCGGCACCGCCGAGGCACACGCCCAGGTGTGGACGCATGTCGCCAGGCACGCCCCGGACCGGCTCGCGTCGGCGCCGCTGGCACTCGCCGGCTTCGCGTGCTGGCTGGCCGGCGACGGCGCTGCCGCGTGGTGTGCGGTCGAGCGCTGTCGGGCGCTGTGCCCCGCGTACTCGTTGACCGAGCTGCTCGCAGAGGCGCTCGAGCGGGCCGTGCCACCTCGGGCATGGACACCAGTGCCGGACGACCTGCTGGCCGCCGCCCTCGACCCCCCGCGCGCACTCGACGACCCGGCCGCCTGAGGCTGTCACAGCGTACGGGCTCGAACGGCGCGCACTGCCCCGGTCACTCGAAGGCGCGGCGGCGCACGGGCGGAGCCTTACGGACCGCTCTCCCACCGACGTCCGGACGCGACGGCGGCGCGAATGGGACCGGGGGTGGCGTCACCGCGGCCTATCCGCGAGGCTTCTGCTGCCGGCGCCGGCACTGTGGCCGCACGCTGGCGTCGACGAAGGAGCAGACATGGGCGAAGAAGTCGACCGCCGCGTGTTCACCCGCGAGGATCGGTCGCGTTACCGCACGAAGGTGCGCCGCTGCCTCGACGTGTTCGAGCGCATGCTGAGAGAGGCTCGTTTCGACGCCGAGTCGCAGTGCACCGGGTTGGAGATCGAGCTGAACCTCGTCGACGAGCACGGTGACCCGGCGCTACGCAACGCCGAGGTGCTCGAGCAGATCGCTGATCCCGACTTCCAGACCGAGCTGGGGCAGTTCAACATCGAGATCAACATCCAGCCGCGCTCGCTGTCCGAGGCGGGGTTGTGCGCCTTCGAGGAGGGCATCCGGGGCAGCCTCAACACCGCGGAGGAGCATGCGGCCTCCGTGGGCGCCCACCTGCTGATGGTGGGGATCTTGCCGACGCTGGCGCCCGGGCACATGACCAACGATTCGTTGTCGTCCAACCCGCGTTACGCCCTGTTGTCGGAGCAGATCTTGGCAGCCCGCGGCGAGGACATCGTGTTGGCCATCGACGGGCCTGAGCGGCTGCACACGACCACCGACACGATCGTGCCCGAGGCCGCCTGCACGAGTACTCAGCTGCACATCCAGGTCTCCCCGGAGGAGTTCCCGGCCTACTGGAACGCGTCCCAGGCCGTCTCGGCCGTCCAGCTCGCCGTCGGGGCCAACTCACCGTTCCTGCTCGGCAAGCACCTGTGGGCCGAGACCCGCATCGCGCTGTTCGAGCAGGCAACCGACACCCGTGCCGAGGAGCTGAAGGCCCAAGGGGTACGGCCGCGGGTGTGGTTCGGGGAGCGCTGGATCAATTCGATCTTCGACCTGTTCGAGGAGAACGTGCGCTACTTTCCTGCACTGCTGCCCATCGTGGCAGACGAGGATCCAGTGCAGATCCTCGACGAGGGCAGCACTCCGGCGCTGTCCGAGCTGCGCCTCCACAACGGCACGATCTATCGCTGGAACAGACCCATCTATGACCGGGTCGGAGGCACTCCGCACGTGCGCGTGGAGAACCGTGTGTTGCCGGCCGGCCCGACAGTGGTCGACACCATGGCCAACGCCGCCTTCTACTTCGGGCTCACCCGGGCCCTGGCCACCAGCGACCGGCCGCTGTGGTCACAGATGTCGTTCAGCGCCGCCGAGGAAAACTTCCACGTCGCCGCCCGGCACGGTATCGAGGCGCACCTGTACTGGCCGCGGCTCGGCTCGGTGCCGGCCGCCGAGCTCGTCCTGCGACGCCTGTTGCCGCTGGCCTACGAGGGTCTCGACGCGTGGGGAGTGGACCCGGGCGACCGTGACCGGCTGCTGGGCATCATCGAGCAGCGCTGTTTGACCGCCCGTACCGGTTCGACCTGGCTGACCGAGGCGTTCGAGGCGGCGTTCCAGCACAGCGGCACCGGCCGCTTCGACGCGCTGCGGGCGGTGGTGCGCGACTACCGCGCGCACATGCACGAGAACGAGCCGGTGCACACCTGGCCGGTGGCTTGACCGCCACGTGCGCGACGGAGCCGCCGCTCACCCGGAGCCATTGGTCGCCGTTCCCGGTGATGATCGTGGGTTGCGGTCGCGCAGGCGGGTCCAGTGCCGCTGCGGGCCCTCTGGCAGAGTCAACCACCCCCACCGGGTAACGACGACCAGGCACAGCAGCCGCAGATCGAGCTCGGTGGCTGCGCTGGTCGCCGCGGCCCACCACGCGTGATCGGCGTCCTCGGCCTCCGCGGCGCCCGGGCGGGTCGACACCAGCAGGACGGCGGTAGTCCTCTGGTCCGCGGCGCAGTGACGATCGCCGGCGCTCGACCCGGCGGAGGTCTCCGGCTGCCCGTCGGCACCCGGTGTCTGCGTCGAGGCGGCCTGGTCGAACAGCCGCGCCACGAGCTCGCGTCGCAGGTGCCAGTCCCATGTTGCCGACGACGGCGGGATCTCCCTGGACGCGACGGGGCTTCCCACCTGCATCGGTTCGGTGCTCGCACCCGGTGAGCTGCGCACCGGGTGCAGACGCAGGACCGGGGCGAAGACCCGCCGTCGGCTCGTCGTGCGCAGTGCCAGCACGCTGGACCGGCCGAAGCGAGCGAGTGCCGTCGGCGCCGGGACGACGCCGGATCGGATCCACGGTGCCGCGGCGGGCTCAGGCTCGGCTCTGGCCGCGGGGCCCGGCTCGGAAGGCAGCACGTCACCAGGGTGGCGTGTCCGGAGAGGCGCCGGACCGCTGCGTCCACAGCCACCGGGGCAGCGGTGGTCCGTTAGCCTCCGGTCCGGAGGGCCACCGCATCCGCTCAATGTCAGACACACGCAACGTATGGAGGTCGAACGATGGGCACGATCGTCGTGGGATACGTCCCGAAGGCCGAGGGCAATGCCGCACTCGACGCGGCGATCGAGGAGGCTCGTCGACGGGGCGCTCGGCTCGTCGTGGTCAACTCGCACCGCGGCGGACGTGAGTTCGACCGGGAGGACTCGGTGCGGACCGAGCAGCAGCTGAGCGAGGTACGAGACCGACTGCGCGCAGCCGGCGTCGAGCACGAGATGCGTCAGCTCGTTCGTGGCATGGATCCAGCCGACGACCTGGTCAACGTCGCCGAGGAGGAGCACGCCGAGCTCATCGTCATCGGGCTCCGTCGACGCTCGCCGGTGGGCAAGCTCATTCTCGGCAGCAACGCGCAACGCGTGCTGCTCGACTCCTCTGCACCGGTGCTCGCGGTGAAGTCCGAGAGCTGAGCCAGCACTGGGCGGCCTGCGGTCCCACGACCTTCGGCTTGCCTGGAGGCATTGGCGCGGGGCGAACGCTCCCGGGCCTTGGAACGGCGCGGCGGCGGAGCCTGAGCGCGGGGCCGCCCGGACGTGATCTGTTGGGAACGGCGTGGCAAACTGAGTGCGACTGCGGTTGACCGGAGGCCGGGTTGTTGCGCCCAAAATGTCTTCTGCGAGAGGTCCTAGGTGACGTCGACTGTGCCCCGCCTGCCCGACTACGTCACCGCCGCACCGGCTGTCCAAGCATTGCTCACCGAGGGCCGGCACACCGGCACCGTGACCGCAGAACACGTGCGAGACGTCGTCGACCGGGTGGGCATCGCCAGCGTGCACCACGAGGAGTTGATGCGCCTGCTCAGCGAGGCGGGGGTAGCGTTATCGGCGCCCACCCGCAAGCGTGTTGCCGCCGCTGCGGCGTCACGTAGCGCGGTGTCGGCCAGCACGACACGCGCACCCGCCGCCGCGAAGACGAAGCGCACGAAAGCCAGCGGCGACCGTCGGATCGACGACGCGGCGACCGGCGGCGGGGCCGGTCCCGATGGTGACCCGCCGAGCGGTGGTCCATCTGGCGACGTAGGTGGCCAGGAGGTCGAGCGCTCCGCTCCCGCCGCCACGAAGTCCACCACCACCACGTCGACCGGGCGGTCGGGTGCTGCCAAGGCCCCCCGCAAGAGCCGGGCGGCCAAGGCGTCGGCGGCCGCCGACGCCACGGTCAACGGGGCCGCCGCAGCGCCGGCTGCCGACACCGGCAACGTAACCGTCGCCCCGGTGCCCGTCCCCCCGGGTGATGTGCCGGGCACCGCCAAGGTCCTCGCCGACATCAACGACACGGTCTTCGAGAAGGACCTGGCGACCGATCCGACCCTGAAGACCGACGAGAAGGAGGGCTTCACGCTCTCCGCCGCAGACGAGGGCGACGAGCCCGAGCAGCAGGTCATGGTGGCGGGGGCCACCGCCGACCCGGTGAAGGACTATCTCAAACAGATCGGCAAGGTCTCCCTCCTCAACGCCGCGCAGGAGGTCGAGCTGGCCAAGCGGATCGAGGCAGGCCTGTTCTCCGAGGAGAAGCTGAGCGGCGGTGTGAAGGTGACGGCCAAGCTGCTCGACGAGCTCGAGTGGATCAGCGAGGACGGCCGCCGCGCCAAGAACCACCTGCTCGAGGCCAACCTGCGGCTGGTCGTCTCGCTGGCAAAGCGCTACACCGGCCGCGGGATGCTGTTCTTGGACTTGATCCAGGAAGGCAACCTCGGGCTGATCCGCGCGGTGGAGAAGTTCGACTACACCAAGGGCTACAAGTTCTCCACGTACGCCACCTGGTGGATCCGTCAGGCCATCACCCGCGCAATGGCTGACCAGGCCCGGACCATTCGCATCCCCGTACACATGGTCGAGGTCATCAACAAGCTCGCCCGGGTCCAGCGCCAGATGTTGCAAGACCTCGGCCGCGAACCCTCACCTGAGGAGCTCGCCAAGGAGCTCGACATGACCCCGGAGAAGGTCGTCGAGGTGCAGAAGTACGGCCGTGAACCCATCTCGCTGCACACCCCGCTCGGCGAGGACGGCGACTCCGAGTTCGGCGACCTGATCGAGGACTCCGAGGCCATCGTGCCAGCCGACGCGGTCTCGTTCACGCTGCTGCAAGAGCAGTTGCACGCCGTGCTCGACACCTTGTCCGAGCGAGAGGCCGGCGTGGTGTCGATGCGCTTCGGCCTCACCGACGGTCAACCCAAGACCCTCGACGAGATCGGCAAGGTGTACGGGGTGACCCGCGAGCGGATCCGTCAGATCGAGTCCAAGACCATGAGCAAGTTGCGGCACCCGTCGCGCTCCCAGGTGCTGCGCGACTACCTGGACTGACACGTCGCTGCACCGAGCGGTGTTCGTGCTGGTCGGTCGCGGCCGGGTCAGGGACGGCCGTGGCAGGTGTCCGAGCCCTGGTCGATCGTCTCCCCGGAGATGGTGCGGTACTCCCACGAGT
>JBBSMD010000008.1:0-40970 GCA_038233355.1 Propionibacteriales bacterium | reverse complement strand
GTCAAGGCGTCGGCGTCGCCGTCGACGAGGTCACGCAGGTGGCCGACGTCGGGGTCGTCGGCGGCGAGCCGCACCCGGGCCTCGCGGACGAGCGCGTTGCCGCTGGCGTACTGCTCCCAGCAGCCGTACTGGCCACACCCGCACTGCACGCCGGCGGGGACCATCCGGATGTGCCCCACCTCGCCGGCGACCCCGAAGGCGCCACGCTGCAAGACGCCTTCGAGCACGATCCCGCCGCCCACTCCGGTACCGACGGTGACGAGGACGAGGTCGTCGACGTCGTGGCCCGCGCCGTAACGGAACTCCCCCCACGTGGCCGCGTTGGCGTCGTTCTCGACCACGACCGGCAGGTCGACGTGGCGCTGGACGTGCGCGGCGAGGGGTTCGTCGACCCAGCAGATGTTCGGCGCGAAGAGGACGTTCCGCCGGCCCGCGTCGACGAAGCCGGCAGCACCGATCCCCACGGCCTCGACGCGGTGCTGCTCGCTCAGTCGCCGCACCGCGGCCCCGACGGCGTCGGCTATCGCCTTGGCGTCGCTTGCCGGTGTCGGCTCGACGGTCTCGGACAGGATCGCGCCATCCTCGTCGACCACCCCGGCGGCGATCTTGGTGCCTCCGATGTCGACCCCGACGGTCAGCGCCACGAGTCCTCCCAGGCGAGCGCCGGACACCGCGGTGGCGCCGTACAGGCGTTGACCAGCCCGTGCACCATGGCCGTGAGTGTCGGGCCGGCGGCGGCGGCGTGCGGTGGGATCCGGACAACGGTCTGCGCGAACGGGCTCATCGACCGGTCGACTCCCTCGTCGCAAACAACGGCCCGGATCGGCGCGCACCCCATGGTCGCAGAGGCTAGCGGTCACCCTCGGCGAACCTCGACCGGTTGACCCCCATCACCGTCACCACGCGGTAGAACACGTCAGCCCGCGCGACCCTCGACCCGTTGCCGCAGCCCCTGCAGCGCCGCGTCGATGATGACCTTCTCGGCCTTGCGTCGCAGCAGGCCGATGAGGGGCACCGTCACCTCGACGGCGAGCCGGTAGGTCACCATGGTGCCCCCGCCTCCGTGCGGGGAGAGCTCGTACGCCCCGTCCATGGCCTTCAGCAGCCCGGCCCGGTCGAGCGACCAGCGAACCGCTCGATCGCCCTCCCAGTCGTAGGCCAAGACGTACTCGTCGTGCAGGGGGCTTGCGTCGAGGACGAAGCGCACCCGCTCGGCCCTCCCGTCGGCACCGGTCGAGAGGACCTCGGTCTCCCGCACCCCGGCGGCCCAGCAGGGATAGGAGTCGAAGTCCGCGATGACCGCCATGACCGCGGCCGGCTCGGCGGCGACGAGAAGGTCGCTGGTGGTCTGGTCGGCCATGTGGGCGTGGCTCTCGTCGTGGCGGCCCGGTCGACTCCGCATCCTCGACCGTGCGGACACTATCTCAGCGGTTGCGGTGGTGCTCGCACCCGCAGGCGCTGCCCCGCCACCTCGGTAGCCTGCCCGAGCGTCGCAGGCGGACGTCAGCCGAGGACGAGACATGAGCCGTGGGAGGCGCCGGTGCGCAGCTTCACCACCCCACGGCCGCGGACGGTCCGACCCGCGGGCACCCTCGCAGCGGACCTCGCGGCACGTGCCCGCGACGCGCCCGAGGCCGCATGCCTCGCCCGGCGCGGCGGGACCGGCTCGCATCCCCGCTCCGAGCGCTGGCAGCCGATCAGTGCCGCCGAGGTCTACCAGCAGGTGTGCGCGGTGGCCCGCGGTCTGCTCGCGAGCGGCATCCGAGCCGGCGACCGCGTCCTGCTGTGGTCGCGCACCCGCTATGAGTGGACCATCGTCGACTACGCCTGCTGGCTGGTCGGGGCGGTGGTGGTGCCGGTCCACGCCAGCGCTCCGCCGACCCGGCTGCGTCATGTGCTCGCCGACAGTGCCGCGGTCGCCGCCGTGGTGGAGACCTCCGCGGCACGCCACCGGCTCGAGCAAGCGAGCGCGCACGGCCCTGCCCTGCACTCGGTGTGGGTTCTCGACTCCGGTGGTCTGGCCGAGCTCGCCGCCGCCGGCGCCGGCGTCGATGCCGCGGCCCTGGCCGCCCGGAGCGAGACGGTGGCACCGGCTGACGCCGCGACGCTGCTCTACACCTCGGGTACCACCGGCCCACCCCGTGGCTGTCTGCTCACCCATGCCAACGTGACGGCTGCGCTCGACGCGCTGACCGACTGCCTCCCCGACCTCTTCGCAGCACCGGGGGCCAGCACCTTGCTGGTGCTGCCACTGCCCGACGTATTCGCGCGGCTGGTCCAAGTCGGCGCCATTCGCACCGGCGTGCTCCTCGGTCACACCCACCGGGCCGCTGATCTGACCACGGAGGTGGCCACCTTCGCACCCACCTTCCTGGTGGGTGATCCGCGTGTGTTCGAGACCCTTGCCGAGGATGCGAGCCAGCGGGGCCAGGTCGGTGGTCGGGACAAGCGCTTCGACCGCGCCGCCGAGCTCGCGGTGGCCTACGGTCGCGCGCGAGCGGAGGGCCGGGCCGGGCCTTGGCTGCGGCTGCGCCGCGCAGCGTACGAGCGCCAGTTCTACCGTCACGTGCGCGCTCAGCTCGGTGGACGGATCTCCTGGCTCGTGTCGGGCGGGGCTCCGCTCAGCGACCGGCTGGTGCACCGCTTCGCCGGCATCGGCGTCCCCCTCCTCGAGGGGTACGGCCTGGCCGAGTCGGCCGGTGCGCTGTGCATGAACACTCCCGACGCCAGCCGGATCGGCACGGTCGGTCGTCCCCTGCCCGGTACGACGGTGCGCGTGGCCGCGGACGGTGAGCTGCTGTTCCGGGGCCTGCAGGTCTGCGCCGGCTACTGGTCCGGTGCGGACGCCGCGCCCGTGCCGGCGCCGGACGGCTGGTTGCACACCGGTGACCTGGGTGAGATCGACGAGGAGGGCTTCGTGCGCGTGACCGGCCGCCAGCGCGAGGTCCTGGTGACGGCAGGGGGCAAGCACGTGGCTCCGACCGTGCTGGAGGAGCGGTTGTGCACGAGCCCGCTGCTTGCTCAGGCCCTGGTGGTAGGCGATGGCCGGCCCTACCTTGCTGCGCTCGTCACGCTCGACCTGGTGGCCGCGCGGGCATGGGCGAGCGAGCGCGGGCTCGCCACCACCGAGTTCGGGCTGGTGGCCGAGCCGGCACTGCTCCAGCAGGTGCAGCACGTCCTCGACTGGGTAAACCGCTCGGTCTCTCCGGCAGAGGCGATCCGGCGCATCCGGGTGCTCGCGACACAATGGTCGGAGGAGACCGGCCACCTCACTGCCACGGCCAAGCTCAAGCGGCAAGCGGTCCTTCGTGACCACCATGACGACATCGAGCACCTCTACAGGTGAGCGACAACGCCGGCTGCGGCCACCATCACGCGCGCCGGGGGCCACCTGCGGAACTGGGTCCGACATTTCCACCGCTGTCGCAACTTACAGTAAGCAATCCGCTACTGTAGGCAACCCGATGCCATCTGACCCTGCCCTCGCTTCCCAGCGCGGCAACGTGCTGGCGGCGGTGCGTGCCTTCGGCGTGCTGGCCCTGTGGCTGGTGCTGGTACTGCGCCCCTCCTGGACCGGAGTGACGTGCGTCGGCGCCCTCACCGCCCTTGCCGGGTTCGTGTCCGTGCCCGCCGCGCAACGCAGGCTTCGGTCGGCCGTCCTGCATGGTCTCGAGCTGACGGTTGCTGCCCTGGTGGTCGCCGTCGGCGTCGTAGTGCTGCCGGAGATGATGCTGTACCTGCTCGTCCCAGCCTTCGCAGTCGGGGTGGCACTGGGCTTGGCCGGTGCCCTGGCGGCGCTGGTCCTCGACCTGGCCGCGGTTGCGGCGGTGCTCTGGCGCGCACAAGAGGTCGAACCCGCCTGGCTGACCGCGTGCCTGCTGGCCGCGACCGGCGCCGCCGGGCTCGGCGCATGGGTGCACCAGATTGACGAGCAACGTCCGCGTACCGACGATGCCTATGACTCGGCCCGCCGGCTGCTCGAGCAGCTACGCACCGTCGCGCGCCGGCTGTCGGCAGGCCTCGACCCGGTGGGCATCGGCCAACAGCTGCTTGCCGAGGCGTCGGCCAACCTGCCGGTCACCTGCTCGGCGGTGCTGGTGGGCACCGAGGGCGGCGGGCTGATGCCCCTCACGTTCCAGGGCTCGGACCGGTTGACCGCGCTGACCGCTGAAGACTCCCCGATCCGGGAGGTGTGGGCCAACGAGTCGGCCAGCCAGCGCTGGGTCGAGCAGGCCGGCGAGCGGCGCCTGATCGTCGCGCTGCCGCTCACGATCGGCTCTCGCAGGCTCGGCGTCGTCGTCGCCGAGTGCAGCTCGACACCCGCCGCCTTCGGCATGGCAGGGCTGCAGAAGTCCCTTGGCCGCCATGCGCTGCGACTCGACAGCGCGTTGGTCTTCGACGAGATCCGGACCCTTGCAACCGCCGACGAACGCCATCGAATGGCCCGTGAGATCCACGACGGCATCGCCCAGGACGTCGCGTCGCTCGGCTACACCGTCGACGACTTGGTGGCGACCGCGGCGGGCGCCCAGCGCGACGGGCTGCGGGCACTGCGCGGGGAGCTCACCCGGGTCGTCAATGAGCTGCGGCTGTCGATCTTCGACCTGCGCAGCGAGGTCAGCGCCACCGGCATCAGCGCGGCACTCTCCGACTACGTGCGCCAGGTCTCGGCGCGCTCGGGCATGACGGTCCACCTCCCGCTAGAAGAGACGCCACAACGGCTGCACGGTGAGGTGGAGACCGAGATGCTTCGTATCGCTCAGGAGGCGGTGACGAATGCCCGCCGGCACAGCGGGGCGCGCAACTTGTGGGTGACGATCGCGGTCGACCCGCCGAACTGCACCTTGACGGTCACCGACGACGGCCACGGCATTGGCGCAACCCGCCCCGACAGCTACGGGATCAAGATCATGCGAGAACGGGCCGAGCGCATCGGCGCCGACCTCACCATCGCCTCCCGGCCCGAGGGCGGCACGATCGTGGACCTTACCTTGCGCCCCGACCGGCACCCGCACCGCCCGGCCGAGCGGAGAGTCCCGACTGTCTCGGGAGGAATCGACCCTTCCCCGGTCCTGCATGCTGCGGGGGTGGCCGACGAGGTCGCCCCTGAGGTCCCACACTCTCCTCGGCGGGCCGGGCGCGCCGCAGCAGTCCCGTCAGCGAGGGGCAGCCGATGACGACCTCGGTACTGGTGATCGACGACCACGACCTGATCCGCCAGGGGCTCAGCCGCGCGTTCGAGCGCGATGACGACTTCACCGTCGTGGGCCAGGCGGGCACCCTCGCGGACGGGGAGCGCCTGGCCGCCACCTTGAGCCCGGACGTCGTCGTGCTCGACGTCCGGCTCCCCGACGGCTCAGGGCTGGATGCGGTCAAGAGGATGCGTCGCTCGCACGAGGAGGTGGGGCTGGTCGTCCTCACCATGTACGCCGGTGACGACCAGCTCTTCGCCGCGCTGGAGGCCGGTGCCTCGGCGTTCGTACCGAAGGACGCACCCGCCGAGGACGTGGTGGCCGCGGCCCGGCACGCCGCCGTATCGCCGCACTCCTTCACCGCCGGCGACCTGGCCGAGGCGATGCACCGCCGGCTGGAGCCCTCGGGGCCGCAGCTCTCGCCACGCGAGACGGAGGTGCTCGGGCTGCTGGCCGACGGCCTCGGCGTTGCCGCGATCGCCCGTCGGCTCTACATCTCGGAGTCGACGGCCAAGACGCACATCTCCAAGATCTACGACAAGCTCGGCGCGGCCAACCGGGCGCAGGCGATCATGAACGCCCTTCGCGCGGGGCTGCTCAGTGGCCATCAGCCTCACGTCTGAGACCGGCTCCGGCTGCCGTCACGGTGTTCGGCTCTGCAGGTCGGACCAGCCGGCGGCGAGCGCCAGGCGCTGAGCGGTACTGGGATGGGTGCCGAACCACCACTGGAGCAGCGCTGGCGGCGCGGGATCCGACAGGTTGGTGACGGCGAGACGTTGTTGCATGGCCACAAAGCCCGGCCTGTCCTCGGTGAGCTCGAGCGCGTGCACGTCGGCGCGTGCCTCAGTCGCGCGGCTCACCGCGTTGGTGAGCGGCAGAGCGGCGAACGACCCGAGCGCGGTGAGGGCGAGCAGCAGCGGCACTCCGGCCACGGCGGTCACGGTGTGCCGAGCCGGGTCCGTCGCGAGGCGGTGCGGCTCATCCCCTTCGTCGGACCCGCTGGCCGAGCCGGCCAGGCCGGCTCGTCGTCGCAGGTTCGACGAGCCCGCGAGCAGGAACAGGGCCGAGGCGCCGGTCACGGCTGCCGCCGCGCCGATCAGGGTGCCCCGCAGCACGTCGTCGGAGCTGGTGTGTCCGAGCTCGTGTGCCACGACCAGGCGTACCTCCCGCCGGGGAGCCACCAGCAACGTGTCGTAGACGACCAGGCGTCGGGTCGGACCGAGACCCGAGACATAGGCATTGACCGCACTCGTCCGCTTGGAGGCGTCGGCGATGAGGACGCTGTCGATGTCGATGCCGTCGCGTGCCGCGAGCTGGAGCAGCGACGTGCGCAGCGGCCCGGAGGGCATCGGCGTGAAGGAGGCGTACAGCGGCTCCACCACGACCGGGTACGCGAGCGAGCCGAGCAGCACCAGCGAGCCGGCGCCGAGGGAGGCGGGCGCCACCCAGTGGCGCGTTCGCGTGGCGAGCCAGGCGAGGCCGAGCAGGGAGCCGGCGGTCACGGCCGTGGTGACCGCGTACGAGGTGGCCACGTCGGCCGCCCACGACGACCAGCTGCGGGTGGACAGGCCGGCGCGCCGCGCCAGCAGCTCGGCCACGACTCGGAGGGGTAGCACGGCCAGCACCCCCACACCCACCACGGTGGCGACCGCCACCACCCGGTGCAGCCAGCGGTGTCGTCGCCCCGGCAGCGAGCGCACGAGCCGGCTCCCGAGCGAGGTCAGCCCGAGCAGCACACTGACCAGCAGTCCGAGGCCGGTGCTGGCCAGCCCGACCGGCACGGCCGCGTCTCGATAGTCGTCGATCGCGGCGAGCGCCGCTCGGGCCAGGTCGGCGGTCGGGTCAGCGGTTGCTAGCGATCCGCCGGGGAGCCAGTCCCACGGCGTGGTCAGTGCCACAGCCGCCACCGTGACCGACGTCCACGCCACCAGCCACACCCACCGACCCGGAAAGGCGGCACGCGCCACCAGCGGCGCGGCAGGACTCACGGCTTCGATCCTAGGCACGCACACCGCCGCGAACCGGTGGGGCGGCGCAGGGAGTGCTCAGGCGTCGAGCGTGGAGCGCCGCGCGCAGGTCAGCCGACCCGCCGGGCGCCGGAGATCGGCATGGAGTCCACCGGGACGACCTCGACGGTGGTGCTCGGGTTGGGGGCATGCACCAGCTGCCCGTTGCCGATGTAGATGCCCACGTGACTGACCGGCGAGTAGTAGAAGACCAGGTCGCCGGGCTGCAGCGCCGACACCGACACCGGTGTCCCCATGGTCGACTGCATGGACGCCGAGTGCGGCAGTGAGACCCCGGCCGCTGCCCAGGCCATCATCGTCAGCCCCGAGCAGTCCCATGACGACGGCCCGGCGGCACCGTAGACGTACGCCTCACCGACCTGAGCCATGGCGAACCCCACGGCTCCACCGCCCGATGCCGACGGTGGAGCGCTCTGCGCCGGGGCACTCTCGCTCGGGGCATCCGTGGCAGGAGCCGGTGACGCAGACCGGTCGCCGCCCGAGCGGCTCGTGGACTCGGCCTGTGCCGCCCGCTCGGCCGCTTCCACGGCCGCTCGCTCGGCCGCGGCCCGGGCTTCACGAGCGGCCCGCGCCTCGGCACGCGCGGCACGGTGCGCGGCAAGTCGAGCCTCGATCCGCTCGCGGCGCTTCTCCTTCAGCCGCCCGAGCAGCGACTTGGCCTGACCGGCCCTGGCGTCGACCGCATGCTTGGTCTCGCGCAGGTCACTGACGTCCTTGGCGATGGCGGCCACCTGGGCATCCATCCGCCCGCGCTGCTCGGCCAACCGCGCCGCCTCGCGGCGGTACCTGGCGACCATGACGGCCTGCTGATCGTTGAACGCCTGCACGGTCGCCACACCGGAGAGGAAGGCGTTGGTGTCGTCGGCGGTGAGCAGCTGGCTGGTGGTGTCCAGCGGTGAGCTCTGCGCCTGGACGGCGACCATGGCGCCGAGCCGGTCCCGCAGCCGGGTCACCTGGTGTTGCTGCGCTTGCAGCTCCGAGCGCAGCGTGCGCAGCTCGGTACGGGCCGTTCCGAGCTCCTCGCGACCGGTGTTGTAGCGCTCGGCGGCGATCTCCGCCTGGTGGTAGAGCCGGCCGACACGTTCCTCCACCCGCTCGATGCGGGAGCCGGGATCGGCCGAGCTGGGGGCGGGCAGCACGGTGAGTGCGGCGGTCAGGGCGGCGCCGGCGGCGATGGATCCGCGCGCGACGAGACGATGGTCAGGGCCGTGATGCACGAGGGAATGCTCCAGACTGCTTCGACGCCTACCAGGTGAGCTGACGGGTTCGGGCCGAGCTGCCCGCCACCGACGTGCGGTGGTTGACCCCAGATACGTGGTTCCCCGGCTGCCGGTACGACCGGCACTCAGCGGGGTGCCCGCGTCGACCCGGCTGGTCGGCGGCCTCGGACACCCGGCCGGGACTCTACGGGAGGCGGCGCCCTCTTCTCAACGGCGCTCGACGTGCCGCGAGACACAGCCGCGCGCTCGACCGCCTGGCACGGGTGTCGGGGGACACTCGATCGGCGGCCCTCGACGGGGGGTGCGGGTCACGTCCGGGAGTCGACAACAGCCGGCCGCGCGATCGGCCGGGGGCGCTGGGCAGGTGCATCACGCCTCGTACTCGGGAGCGGCCCACTCCGCCGGGACGGGCACCGAGGTGACCAACCGGAGAGGCGGGACGAGACCGGTCGCCGACAGCACGTCGATGGCTTGCACCTGCTCGCCGTCGAGCCGACGCCCCTGCGGTGGGGGTGGTCCGAGCAGACAGCTCACGACGCAGTCGCCGCAGGCGTCGCCGCGGGCCAGACAGCTGTCGCAGTCGATCACCAGCGACCCCGACTCTCGGGCCGCAGTCGCTGCATTCGAGCACTCTCCTGAGCAATCTCCCGAACACTCCGCCGAGCACTGTTCGGAGCGCTGTTCGGGGCGGGCTGGCGGAGCTTGCGTGGGCGGGACAGGGCGGTTGGTGCGGGTCATGGCTCCTCCGGCTGGGTGCTCGAGACCGCTGTGCGCGGCCCCGGCGGACGCTGATGGACGGAACGACATCTACGAGACACCGCGGCGGGTCGTAACGGGTCTCGTGGCGGGTCTCGTGGCGGGACGCCCTGGCGGGTCTCGTGGCAGGTCGGTGGGGACGGCCTGCAGACGGGTCGGGTGACAGATGATGCAGCGGGCCGCGTGGTGAGTGTGGTTCCGGATCGGCACGCCAGTGAACGTAGGGAGCACCTCTGACATCGGTTGTTCGCACCGGGTGACATCGGTTGTTTGCACCGGACGCCTCCGGGCGCGTCCGCACGGTTTCGTCGGTACCCGCACCTACGTTGCTCGGCATGACGGACGCGATCTCTGGTGGCTGGCCGAGCGAGCGCACCAAGGGATTTCGTGACAGCAGCGCGGTCGGGCCGGTCGCGGTGCAGGGGTGTCTCGACGAGCTCGGCCGACTCCTTCGCGAGACGACGTTCTGCGTGGTCGACCTCGAGACCACCGGGGGCTCGGCTGCCGGCGGGGCGATGATCACCGAGATCGGCGCTGTCAAGGTGTGCGGCGGTGAGGTGCTCGGTGAGTTCGCCTCCCTCGTCAACCCGTGCGGGACCATCCCACCGTTCATCGCCGTCCTCACCGGCATCACCGACACGATGGTGGCGACCGCACCGCGGATAGAGGCGGTGCTGCCATCGTTCCTGGAGTTCGCCCGAGGTGCTGTCCTGGTGGCGCACAACGCACCGTTCGACACCGGCTTCCTGCGCCACTTCACCCAGCGCTGCGGGCTCGACTGGCCCGTGTTCGACGTGATCGACACGGCCCGCCTCGCCCGGCGAGTCGTCACCCGTGACGAGACGCCCGACTGCAAGCTGGCCTCGCTGGCGCGTCTGTTCGGTGCGGCTACGACACCGAACCACCGCGCCCTCGCTGACGCGCGGGCCACGGTCGACGTACTCCACGGCCTGATCGAGCGTCTCGGCAACCTGGGTGTCCACACCCTCGAAGAGCTGGCGACGTTCAGCTCTTCGGTAAGTGCGGCTCAGCGACGCAAGCGTCACCTGGCCGAGGGGCTGCCGTCCGGGCCGGGGGTCTACCTCTTTCGCGACGGCTCGCCGCGTCCCCTCTACATCGGCACCTCGCGTGACCTTCGCGCTCGGGTGCGCACCTACTTCACCGCCAGCGAAACCCGTTCGCGCATGGGAGGGATGGTCGGCCTGACCACCTGGGTAGAAGCGATCTCGTGCGCCACCGCCCTCGAGGCCGAGATCCGCGAGCTGCGCCTCATCGCACAGCACAAGCCGCGCTACAACCGCCGTTCGCGACATCCGGAGCGAGCGGTGTGGGTCAAGCTGACCGTCGAGCCGTGGCCCCGCCTCTCCCTCGTCCGCCAGGTGCGTGCCGACGGCGCCGACTACCTCGGGCCGTTCGGCTCCCGTCGCACCGCCGAGCAAGCGGTGGCCGCGTTGCACGAGGCGTTCCGGGTCCGCCAGTGCAGCGGTCGGCTGGGCCACCGAGCCGGCAAGGTCGCATGCGTGCTGGCCGAGATGGCGCGCTGCCTGTCCCCGTGCGACGGCAGCACCGACGACACCACGTACGCCGCAGAGGTGACCCGCCTGCGGCTGGCCATCCGGTACGACCCCGCCGAGGTTGTTGCCGCGGTGAGCGCGCGTATGCAACGGCTGGTCGCCGCCGAGCGGTACGAGGACGCGGCGGTGCACCGCGACCGGCTAGCCGCCTTCGTACGGGCCTCAGCCCGCACGCAGCGCCTCGAGGCCCTGAGCCGTTGTCCCGAGCTGGTGGGCGCCGAGCACGAGGGCGGTCGCTGGCAGGTCCACGTCGTCCGCCACGGCCGGTTGGCCGCCGCCGGGGTCATGCCCGCAGACACCGAGGCGCGGGCCTGGGTGGCGACACTGCTCGCCGGCGCCGAGACGGTGGTGCCCGGGCCCGGACCGGTCCCCGCGGCGAGCCCCGCCGAGACCGAGCGGCTGGCGCGCTGGCTCGAGCGCCCCGGGGTCCGCCTCGTACGACTCGAGGGTGAGTGGAGCTGCCCGGTTGCCGGGGCCGCGCGCCACGTCGCCGAGGCTCGCGGCCGCGAGTCCTTCGTGCCCTTCGACGAGCACCGCCTGCCCACCCCGGTGCACCAGCCGGCCCGCCCGCACACCACGGCGCACTAGGCTCCCCGCACGTCGCAACCGGCCGCCCGGCTCGTGGAGGAGGAAGACGCCGTGATCACCGCGATCGTGTTCGTGAAGGCCGAGGTCGCCCGCATCCCGCAGGTTGCCGAGGAGATCGCCGCCCTCGACGGCGTGAGCGAGGTCTACTCGGTCACAGGGCACCTCGACCTGATCGCGCTGGTCCGTGTGCCGCACCACGACGACGTCGCCGTCGTCGTGGCCGACCGGCTCAACAAGGTCCCTGGCGTGCTCTCGACCGAGACCCACATCGCCTTTCGCGCCTACTCCTCGCACGACCTCGAAGCGGCGTTCAGCATCGGCCTCGGCGGTGAGTGAGGGTCGCACCGGCGACTCAGGCGACCCCGCTTCGCCAGCTCGGCGGCGCGTGGGGTCGCAACGCCCGGGCGGTCGGCCTCAGCCCGCCAGCTCGGCGGTGACCTGCACCCACCGCTGCAGCAGCTGGGCCGCGGCGCCGGAGTCGATCGCCGCCGCGGCGCGCTGCATACCCTCGCCCACCCGGTCGGCGAGTGCCCCGTCGCCGGCGGCGTGCGCGGCGATGCCGGCCCCGGCGTTGAGCAGCACGGCGTCGCGCACCGGCCCGGGCGAGCCGTCGAGGACGGCACGAAAGACAGCGGCGTTGTGAGCCGGGTCCCCACCGCGTAGGTCCCCGGGCCTGGCCGTCGGCAACCCGACGGTGGCCGGGTCGAACGAGTGCGGCACGACCGCACCGCCGGCCACCACCCACACCGACGACGTCGTCGTCGTGGTCAGCTCGTCGAGGCCGTCGTCACCACGAAAGACCAGCGCGTCGACTCCGCGGTCGGCGAGCACGGCGGCCACGACCGGAGCCATGGTCTTGTCGGCCACCCCGACGGCCTGACTGGCCGGTCGCGCCGGGTTGGTCAGCGGCCCCAAGAAGTTGAAGGTGGTGGCGATCCCGAGCTCGCGGCGCGGCGCGGCGGCATGGCGCAGCGCGGAGTGGAAGACCGGCGCGAAGCAGAAGGTGAGCCCCACCGCCCGAGCCACCGTGGCGACTTGGTCGGCCGCCAGGTCGAGCCGCACGCCGAGCTGCTCAAGCACGTCGGCGGCGCCGCTGGAGCTGGAGGCGGCGCGGTTGCCGTGCTTGACCACCAGGCAGCCGGCCGCGGCCGCGACGAGCGCCGACATGGTCGAGATGTTCACCGTCGACGAGCGGTCCCCGCCGGTGCCGACGATGTCGAGGGCCCGACCCGGCACCGACAGCGGCGCGGCATGCTCGTACATGCTCTCGACGAGGCCGGCAATCTCGTCGGCGGTCTCCCCCTTGGCCCGCAGTGCGACGGCGAACGCCGCGATCTGCGCCGAGGTGGCCGCTCCGGAGAGGATCTGGTGCATGGCCCAGGCGGTCTGCGAACGGTCCAGGTCGCGGCGCTGCACCAGCGCGGTGAGCAGCTCCGGCCAGGACCAGTCGAGGGCCGGCACGTCGTGGCTCACCGGACGCAGGTCAAGAGCGGGCTGCGGTGGCCAGTCGCTGGGTGACCAGCGACACGACCGCGCTGGCCAGGACGATCGGGTCGACCGGGTGCGAGACGACGGCGTCGACCCTCGACCAGGTCGCCAGCCAGGCGTCCTGCGGACGGCCGGTGAGCAGCAGGAGTGGCGGGCACTGGAAGATCTCGTCCTTGAGCTGGCGAGCGATGCCCATGCCGCCGGTCGGCACCGCCTCACCGTCCAGGACCACCAGGTCCAAACCGCCCTTGTCGAGGTGCTGCAACACCACCGGCCCGGTGGCGCACTCGACGTACTCGAACTCCGGCAGATCGGGGTGTGGTCGCTTGCCGAGCGCCAAGACGACCGACGCGCGACTGGTCGAATCGTCGCTGTAGACGAGCACGCGGACTGGTTTGGTCGGGGTCTCCTCGCTCACCCGCGGAATGCTAGCGGGCGCCACGGCGGGGGCGGAGGTGCCGACCCGGCCGCTGGCTTGCATAATGCAGACGTGACGACCGCGTCCGCGATCCCGGCCTCGCGTCTCAACGGCCAGCCCGACCGCCCGAACATGGTGGCGGTCGGCACGATCGTGTGGCTCTCCAGCGAGCTGATGTTCTTCGCGGCGCTCTTCGCGGCCTACTTCACGATCCGTGCCGTCACCGGCACCGGTCCTGACGACCTGTGGGCACTCGAGACCGCCAAGCTCAACATCCCGTTCGCGACCGCCAACACCACGATCCTGGTGCTCTCCAGCGTTGCCTGCCAGCTGGGCGTGTTCGCCGCGGAGCGTGGGCGGGTGGGCCGCACCGGGGGGCTGTTGAGCTGGTCCGGCTGGGGCATGCGCGAGTGGTTCGCGCTCACCTACGTGATGGGTGCGGTGTTCATCGGCGGCCAGGTGCTCGAGTACGCCGAGCTGGTGCACGAGAACGTCACCTTGGCGTCCTCGCCGTACGGCTCGGTGTTCTACCTGACCACCGGTTTCCACGGTCTGCACGTGACCGGTGGCCTGATCGCGTTCCTGCTGGTGCTGGGCCGCACCTTCGTCACCCGCCGCTTCACCCATGAGCAGGCCGTGTCGGCGATCGTCGTGTCCTACTACTGGCACTTCGTCGACGTGGTCTGGGTCGGGCTGTTCGCCACCATCTACCTGATCCGATGAGCACGGCCGCACTGCACACCGATCCGAAAGAGACGAGGTGCCGCCGCTCATGAGGCTCTCGACGCGTCGTCGACACCCGCTGGCCGCCATCGCGGTGCTGCTCGTCGGGCTGCTGGCCGTGGGCGGCCTCTACAGCGCATTCGTCCCCCGCGCCGCGACCGCACAGACGTCGCAGGCCGACCTGGTCGAGGAGGGACGCCAGCTCTTCTTGATCGGCTGCGCCTCCTGCCACGGCAAGAACGCCGAGGGCATCCTCGCCAGCGAGGGGTCGATCAACTACGGGCCTAGCCTGGTCGGGGTGGGTGCGGCCGCGGTCGACTTCCAGGTGGGGACCGGCCGCATGCCGATGGCGGCGGCGGCGCCACAGGCCCCCCGCAAGCCACCGGTGTACGACGCGGTAGAGACCGCGGCCCTCGCCGCCTACGTCGCGTCCCTGGCTCCCGGCCCGGCGATCCCGACCGAGGAGATGTACTCCCCCGAAGGCGTCGACGTCGAGGGGCTGGCCAGAGGCGGTGAGATCTTCCGGGCCAACTGCACCGCGTGCCACAACTCGGTCGGTGCCGGCGGCGCACTGCCTGATGGCCGCTACGCCCCGCCGCTGACCGGCGTCAGCAGCGTGCACATCTACGAGGCGCTCATCACCGGTCCCCAGCAGATGCCGGTCTTCCCCGACGACACCCTCACGCCCCAGGACAAGCAGGAGATCATCGCCTACATCAACGCGGTCGACGACGTGCCCAACTACGGCGGGTGGGGGCTCGGCGGGCTCGGGCCGGTTGCCGAGGGCACGGTGGTGTGGCTGGTGGCCATGGGTGCCATGGTGGTCGCGGCCGTCTGGATCGCCGCGCACGGTGCCCGCACCAGGAGGAGCAAGTCATGACCGAGCGGCCGGGTCTCGACCCCGACCAGCCCGACGAGGCGCAGGCCGGGGACGTCTCCCGCGCGGAAGGTCCGGTCACCAACCCCGACGTGCAGCCGACCACCACGACCGGCCGCGGATCGGGCCTGGCACCTCGTCAGGAGCCGATCGACGACCCCGGTCTGGCCGAGCACGAGTACCGCATGACCGACGTCGACCCCGTGCTGGAGCGGCGCGCGGAGCGGCAGGTGGCCGGGCTGTTCACGCTGGCCATGCTCCTCACGGTGGCTTTCACGGTGGCCTACTTCGCGATCCCCGAGGACGCCCTGTTCCTCGGCACCTCGGCCTCCAACGTCGCGCTGGGCGTGACGTTGGGCGGTGCCCTGCTGTGCATCGGCGTGGGGGCGATCCAGTGGGCGAAGAAGCTCATGGACGACCACGAGATCGTCGAGATGCGCCACCCCGCCGCCTCGACCCCGCAAGATCGTAAGGAGGCCGTAGCGATCCTCGAGACCGGTGGCCGCGAGTCCGGTATCGGCCGCCGACCGCTGATCCGCAACACCCTGATCGGCTCGATGGCCGCGCTCGGACTGCCCGCCGTCGTACTGCTGCGCGACCTCGGGCCGGTGACCGACACCGAGGTGCTCAGCTACACGGTCTGGACCGAGGGCATGCGCGTGGTCGAGGACGTCTCGGGCAGGCCGCTTCGCCCGAGTGACCTGCAAGTCGGCACGCTTGTCAACTGCGAGCCGGCAGCCCTCTTTGCCACCAATGAGGAGGGCGAGCGCATCATCGAGGGCACCGCGGCGCTGCAGGTGAAGGCGAAGGCCGCGGTCATCCTCGTGCGGATGCCTCCGGCGGAGATCAGCGACGAGCAGACGCAGAACTGGGGCATCGACGGCATCTTGTGCTACAGCAAGATCTGCACCCACGTCGGCTGCCCGATCAGCCTGTACGAGCAGCAGACTCACCACGTGCTCTGCCCCTGCCACCAATCCACCTTCGACCTCGCCGCAGGCGGCACGGTCCTGTTCGGGCCGGCCGCCCGTCCCCTCCCCCAGCTCCCCCTCGGGGTGGACGACGAGGGCTATCTGGTGGCGCTCAGTGACTTCCTGGTGCCGGTCGGGCCTAGTTACCCGACAATGGAGTTGTGATGAGTGCGAGCGACGCGTCCGCTGGTCCCGGTACGACGGCTGCGACCGCGACCGGTGCCCACGCCGCCGGTGCGGACGGCGCCGGTGGGAACGGCGCCGGTGCGGACGGCGCCGGGCCGGATGCCCCCGCGGCCGAGCGCAACGGCTTCGAGCAGGCGGTCGCGGGACCGGTGGAGTGGCTCGACGACCGGCTCGGGCTCGCCCCGCTGGTGAAGAAGAACATCCGCAAGGTCTTCCCCGACCACTGGTCGTTCATGCTGGGCGAGATCGCGCTGTGGAGCTTCGTGGTCCTGCTCCTCACCGGCGTCTTCCTCACCTTCTGGTACGTCCCCAGCATGGGCGAGCTCGCCTACGACGGCTCCTACGCGCCCCTGCGCGGGGTCACCGTCTCCGAGGCGTACGCCTCGACCCTGCACCTGTCATTCGACGTACGCGGCGGGCTGCTGATGCGGCAGATGCACCACTGGGCCGCGATGCTGTTCGTCGCCGCGATGATCGTGCACATGCTGCGGGTGTTCTTCACCGGCGCCTACCGCAAGCCCCGCGAGCTCAACTGGCTGATCGGTGTCGGGTTGTTCTCCCTCGGCTTGATCGAGGGCTTCGCCGGCTACTCGCTGCCTGACGACCTGCTCTCCGGCACCGGGCTCCGTTTCGTCGACGGGCTCATCCGCTCGATCCCGGTCGTCGGGGCATACGTGGAGTTCCTGGTGTTCGGCGGACAGTACCCAGGAGACATCATCATCCCGCGGCTGTTCACCGTGCACGTGTTGCTGGTGCCGGGCCTGCTCCTGGGGCTCATCGCGGCCCACATGCTGCTGCTCGTCTACCACAAGCACACCCAGTGGCCAGGAGCCGGCCGTACCGAGAACAATGTGGTCGGCTACCCGATGCTGCCGATCTACGCGGCCAAGGCCGGTGGGTTCTTCTTCGTCGTCTTCGGCGTGACCGCGCTGCTGGGGGCACTGGTCCAGCTCAACCCGGTCTGGGCCTGGGGGCCCTACGACCCGGCGCAGGTGACCGCAGGGTCCCAGCCCGACTGGTACATGGGCTGGGTCGAAGGTGCGGTACGCGTGATGCCGCCGTGGGAGTTCGAGCTGTTCGGTCTCGTGTGGTCCATGAACGTCTTCATCCCGGGCATGCTCCTCATGGGGTTGCTGTTCGGGATCCTGGGCGCCTACCCGTTCGTCGAGCAGTGGGTCACCAAGGACCACCGCGACCACCACCTGCTGCAGCGTCCCCGTGACGTGCCCACCCGCACCGCGTTCGGCGTCGCCGGCATGACGGCGTACGGACTGCTGTGGATCGCGGGAGGCAACGACATCATCGCCCTCCAGTTCCACCTCGACATCTACACGATCAGCTGGTTCACCCGCATCGGCGTCTTCCTGCTGCCGGTGATCGCCTTCCTCGTGACCAAGCGGATCTGCATCGGGCTGCAACGTCAGGACAAGGAGCGCCTGACCCACGGGTACGAGACCGGTGTCATCACCCGCTCCCCCGACGGCTCCTACGCCGAACGGCACGCCCCGCTCCCACTGGACGAGGCGTACACGCTCACCGCCCGCGACCGCGTGTCGGTAGCGGAGACGCCGAGCACCGTGGACGAGAACGGTGTCCGCGCCAAGGGCGCCCGCACCGCGGTGCTGCACGCCAAGGCCTCTCAGTTCTGGAGCGGGGACACGCTCGACAAGCCCACCCCGGACGAGCTCGACGGTCAGCACCACCACGAGCTGGAGGCCGGCGACGAGGAGTTCCGCGGGGTCAGCGAGACCGGCGTGCCCAGAGACCACTGATCGGTCGGCCGCCGGGTCCCGTGGCGCTCCGATCGACTCGGCGA
Organism: Propionibacteriales bacterium; assembly: GCA_038233355.1. GTDB lineage: Bacteria > Actinomycetota > Actinomycetes > Propionibacteriales > Nocardioidaceae > DASQMN01. Next base: position 23,134 of record JBBSMD010000008.1, on the reverse strand, counting down.
GGCCGGCGCGCTCTGACCCCCGAGCGTCTGGCACCTGCTCCACTTGTCATGGCGCAGAGCTGCTTGTCCTGGCTTCGCAGCCGGGTTGAGCAACCCTGCATCATGTTCACCTGGTGTCAGCAGGTCGCCTGTTCCGACGGCGCACGCGTTAGCCCGGTGACGCCGGGGGCTTCGTGGTAGCCGATGGCTCCGGCGCGCCGTGGTCGGCCAGCAGCAGCGCCGCGACCACTGCCACCCCGATGCCCAGTGCGGCCACCGGGGCACCACCCGTGACCATCCGGTCGCCGAGCAGCAGGACACCGGCCACGGCCGGCAGCGACGTCTGGACCGCGTACATGCCGGCGACCGGGCCGCCGACCCGACCGCTGGTGAGCGCGTACGACAAAAGCAGCTGTCCGAGCACGGTGCCGGAGACGGTCAGCACGGCCGCGACGAAGACGTCCGCCCGCTGCGTGGCCGCGAACGGGTCGATCGCCCAGGCCCGGCCCGCCAGCGCGGCGGCACCGAACGCGAGGCCGGCACCCATGCCGGTGGCGACCGGAGGCAACCGCCGGCCGGCGAGCAGCAGCCCGACGCTGGCGACCTGAGCCAGCAGCACCAGCCCGGTGCCGATCGCCTCGAGCGGTTCGCTGCGTCCGGGTCTCGCCACCAGCGCGGTGAGCGCGACGCCGAGCACGACCAGCGCCACGGCGACGACGTCGCGCCGGGTCAGCGTCCAGCGACCGAGCAGGGCTCCCCCGACCGTCGCGGTCGCGAGGGCGGAGGTGACCGCCGGTTGCACGATGAGCAGCGGCAGCAGGTGCCGGGCCCCCAGCAGCACCACGAAGGCCACGCCCTGCAACCCGGTCGCGGCCCACCACGCCGGTCGCTGCACCGTCTGCACCACGGTGCTGCGCTCACCGGCCGTGCGGCCGTGCGTGGCCGCGGCGGCGAGCAGCAAGGTGGCCCCGGTGTAGCACCCGATGGCGACGACCAGGGCCGCGACCGACCAACCCGTGCTCAACGGCCGCCCCGACGTCGGGGCTGCGTGGCGGCTGCGCCGGGAGGGACCGGCTTCGCGCCACCCCAGTTCGTTGCCGAGGACGGCCCGGGCGGGAGGCGGCTCAGCTGAGTGCCGAGCCCTGCTTGTAGTCGGCGAAGGACACGTCCCAGTCGGTCCAGCCGTTGCCCGGCTCGATCGTCCGGTCGGACCCGGTGGTGACCACCACGTCGCCGATCGAGCTGCGCTCGTACAGCCACCGCGCGTCGCTGGTGCTCATGCCGATGCACCCGTGGCTGACGTTGGCCGAGCCCTGCGAGCCCACTGACCACGGGGCGGCGTGCAGGAACTCCCCGCTGTAGGTGACCCGCATGGCGTACTGCACGTTGGCGATGTTGTAGTAGTCCGGGTCATCGGGTGACACCCCGGTGGTCGCGGCGTCCATGCGTTTGCGGTCGAACTTCTCGATGATGACCTTGGTGCCCGAACGAGACTCGTGGCCCGGCATGCCACCGGAGATCGGGATCGTACGGACTCGCTTGCCGTTGATGTCGACACCCAGCTCGTGGCGGCGCAGGTTGACGTGGCTGACCACCGAGTCGCCCACGGTGAAGGAGTTGACTCGGCTCTCTTGGCCGTAGATGCCGTTGCCGACGTCGACACTGTTGATATCGGCCCCGACCCTGACCTTCGTGCCGGGCGTCCAGTAGGTCTTCGGCCGGTAGTGGACCTCGGTGTCGCTGTACCAGTGCCACGACCCCTTGGTCGCGGGCTTCGCCTGCACGGACAGGTGCCGCTCGACCGCGGCTCGGCGCTGCACCGGGAGGTCGAACCGAACGATGACGGGCATGCCCACGCCGACCGCCGACCCCCGCTCGGGCAGGAAGCTGGGGTACGTCTGCTGGTCGAGGGTGAGCTCGGCGGTTCGGAACCGCCGGCGCTCGGTCTGCTCCTCAGCAGCCTGGTCCACTCCGGTCATGACGAGCCGGTAGCGGGTGCCGGGCTCCAGCGCCGAGGTGGCGACCCAGACGCCGTCGTCGCGCAGCGTGCCGTCGAGCGAGGCACCGCCGGTGCTCAGCCGAACCGAGTCCAGCTGCCCGTCCCGCGCGTGCGCCTTGACCACCGTGTCCACCGCGACCCCGCGCTTGGCCGAGACGTTGGTGGACAGGCGCATCGGGGCGATCGAGCCGACCTGTTGGCCGGTCTGGTCTGCGCCGTCCGCCTGCTGCGGGCCGCTGCCGGCTGGCCCACCGGACGCCGTGCAGCCAGCGCCGAGCAGCCCGACCAGGGCCAGGGCAGCGGCGTAGCGCCCGGCGTGGGCACGGCGCGAGGCGTGCGGGCGACGCATGGACGGGCTCCTTGGACGAGGGCAGGCGTGACGTACGTCGTGGCGACGCCCAGGCAAGGGTATCAACTCCTCGGCCGGCTCCTGGTCTGTCGTGGCGGGGCTCACCCCGGGCGATCAGTGCGAGTGCAAGCCGCGGTAGTACTCGAAGACGTACCCGATGAGGGTCAACGCACCGATGGCGAGGCCGAACGCCACCAGCCACCACTCGATCGCCACCCCGAAGGCGATGACGGCGATGGCGACCGCCACCGCCAGCGGCCACCAGCTGAACGGGGGGAAGAACCCCAGCTCACCGGCTCCGTCGGAGATCTCGGCGGTCTTGTCGTCTTCTGGGCGGTCCGGGATCTGTCGCGCGAGCACGCCGAGGAAGAACGCCAGCAGCGTGCCGAGCAACGCCGTCATGACCAGCGCGCTGGTGCCGGTCCAGTCGCCGGACAGGATCCAGTAGATGGGTGCGACGACGACGAAGAAGACCGCGAGGATGGCGATGATGACGGCTTCGATGCGCATCAGCGCTCACCTGCGTCGGTGCCGTTGGCCCGGTGCACCCGGTCCCCCCCGGTGTCCTCGCGATGGTCGTTCTCGCGGATGCGCTCGGCCTCTGCCCGCGGGTCGTCTTCCAGGCGATCGTCGAGCACGTCGACCCGACCCCGCACGCTGGGCCGGTCGACGGTGTCCTTCTCGTCGTAGGCGCCGACCTCGGCCATCTCGAGCGCGGCGACCTCGGGATGGTGCAGGTCGAAGGCAGGGCTCTCGGACCGGATCCGCGGTAGCTGGACGAAGTTGTGCCGAGGTGGTGGACACGAAGTCGCCCACTCCAGCGACCGGCCCCAGCCCCAGGGGTCGTCGACACCGACCAGCGGTGCTCGACGGCTCTTCCACACGTTGTAGAGGAACGGCAGCGTCGACGCGGCCAGCAAGAAGGCACCGATGGTCGAGATCTGGTTGAGCACGGTGAAGCCGTCGGACGGCTCGTAGTCGGCGTAGCGCCGGGGCATGCCCTCGGCTCCCAACCAGTGCTGCACCAGGAACGTGGTGTGGAAGCCGACGAACAGCAGCCAGAAGTGGATCTTGCCGAGCCGCTCGTCGAGCATGCGGCCGGTGAACTTGGGCCACCAGAAGTAGAAGCCGGCGAACATCGCGAACACGACGGTCCCGAACACGACGTAGTGGAAGTGGGCCACCACGAAGTAGGAGTCGGAGAGTTGGAAGTCCAAGGTGGGCGAGGCGAGGATGACACCGGTGATGCCGCCGAAGAGGAAGGTCACCAAGAAACCGACAGACCACAGCATGGGCGTGTCGAAGCTGACCGACCCGCCCCACATCGTGCCTATCCAGTTGAAGAACTTCACTCCGGTCGGCACCGCGATCACGAACGTCATGAACGAGAAGAACGCGAGGTCGACCTGGCCGGTCACGTACATGTGGTGGGCCCAGACCGCGACGCTGTACAGCGCAATGGTGATCGTGGCACCGACGAGGCCGACGTAGCCGAAGATCGGCTTGCGGCTGAACACCGGCAGGATCTCGGTGATGATACCGAAGAACGGCAGCGCGATGATGTAGACCTCGGGATGCCCAAAGAACCAGAACAGGTGCTGCCACAGCAGCGGACCACCGTTGGCCGCGTCATAGACGTGTGCGCCCAGCCGCCGGTCGGCCTCGAGCATCAGCAGCGCACCACCGAGCACGGGGAACGCGATGAGCACCATCATGCTGGTGATGAGGGCGTTCCAGGTGAAGATGGGCATCCGGAACATGGTCATGCCCGGGGCGCGCATGCAGAAGATGGTCGTGACGAAGTTGACGGCGCCGAGGATCGTGCCCAGGCCGGCGATGTAGAGCCCCATGATCCACAGGTCACCGCCGACACCGGGCGAGTTGACCTCGTTGGACAGCGTCACGTAGGCGGTCCAACCGAAGTCGGCCGCGCCGCCGGGCACGATGAAGCCAGCACCGGCGATGAGCCCGCCGAACAGGTAGAGCCAGTAGCTGAACATGTTGAGCCGCGGGAAGGCGACGTCGGGCGCCCCGATTTGCAACGGCATGATCGCGTTGGCGAACGCGAAGAACAGCGGCGTCGCGAAGAGCAGCAGCATGATCGTGCCGTGCATGGTGAACAGCTGGTTGTAGACCTGGTCGGAGACGATCTGGGTGCCCGGGTAGGCCAGCTCGCTGCGGATGAGCATCGCGAGCACCCCGCCGAAGAGGAACCACGCGAACGAGGTGAAGAAGTAAAGCTGAGCGATCAGCTTGTGGTCGGTGGTGGTGGCGTACTTGACCACCGTCTGACCGAGGGTGCGTGGTCGGGCGGCACGAGCTCCCTCGGTGGAGCGCGCGGCGGTGGTCGGGATCGCGGTCACGGCTGGTCCCCTTCCTCGGTGCTCGGCAGCGGTGCCGAGTCGGGATTGCCCGTCTCGTCGGTGAACCCGGCGAGGTCGTCACTCTCGCTGGCACCCGTCGGGTCACCCACCTGACCGGCCGCCCGCAGCTCCGCGATGTGGGCCTCGTACTCGTCGACGGGGACGATGTGCACCGAGAAGACCATGCGCGAGTGGTACATGCCGCAGAGCTCGGCGCAGCGGCCCTTGAAGATGCCTTCGCGGGTCGGCGTCAGCTGGAAGTGGTTCTCCACCCCGGGGAACACGTCGCGCTTGAAGTAGAACTCCGGCACCCAGAAGGAGTGGATGACGTCGGCGGAGTCGAGCCGGAACTCGACCACCTCGTTGACCGGGAGCCACAGCTCTGCCGGATTGGCCGGGGTGCCGACCTCGTACACGCCCTCGTCGAGGTAGTTGAACGCCCACGTCCACTTCGCCCCGACGACGCGCACGGTGTGGTCGGCGGCAGCCTCCTCGTCGAGGACCTCGCTCTGCGAGGTGACGGTGTGGAAGAACAGCACCAGGATCACGATGAACGGCGCCGCGGTGTAGAGCAGCTCGAGCGGCAGGTGGTAGCGGGTCTGTGGGGGCACCTCGTCGTCGTCTCGGCGCCGGTAGCGCAACGACGCCCACAAGATCAGACCCCAGACCAGGACCCCGACCACGGCGGCGCCGGCCCAGAAGCCGACCCACACGTCGTAGATGATGGAGGCCCGGTCACTCGCGGCCTCCGGGAGGGCCAACCGCTTGGTCTCGTCCCATGAGCAGCCGCTCGTCGCGAGCAGCGCTGCGGCCACCACCACGGCCAGCCGGACGGGCGTGCCGCCGCGGACCCACCGAGCCCGGACGGGGTGCGCGATGCTCACCGGTCGAGCGTAACCCAGCAGGTGCCCACCGCACCGGCCAGGTGCACCGTGGCGCGACGGGTCGGCTCCCGGGCCGGACCTGTCGACGACCTACGCTGCGAACGTGGCCGACAGCAGCGTTCGGACCGGTGACCGGCTCATCGCCGACCGGACGTACCTCGACGCGACCTCGACCGAGCCACTGCGACCTGCGGCGCGCGCGGTGCTGCTCGCGGCGCTCGACGAAGGCTGGGCAGACCCGGCCCGGTTGCACTCCGAGGCGCGGCGCGCTCGCCTGCTGTACGACAACGCCCGCGAGGTGGTGGCCGCCGAGCTGAGGTGCCGTGCCGACGAGGTGTCCTTCCCCGCCTCCGGAACCGCGGCCGTGGCCAGCGGCCTGACCGGCCTGCTCCGCGGAAGGCGCCGCGCCGGGGACGTCCTCGTGCACACCGCGGTCGAGCACTCGGCAGTCTTGCGGGTCGCGTCGCAGCACGCCGCGGCCGGTGGGCGGTGCACGTCCGTGCCGGTCGCAGCCGATGGTCGGGTGGACGTCGAGGACCTGACGAGGGCGCTCGACCAGGACGGGGCGGCGGCGCTGGCCTGCCAGTGGGCCAGCCTCGAGTCGAGCGCGGTGCAACCGGTCGAGACGGTGGCCCGAGCCTGCGCCGAGCGCGAGCTGCCCTGGTTCGCCGACCTGGCGGCCGGCGCCGGCCGGCTGCCCGTGCCGAGCGGCTGGGCCGTGGCCAGTGCCAGTGCCCACAAGTGGGGCGGCCCGGCAGGCGTGGGCGTGCTTGTCGTACGTCACGGCAGCCGGTGGCGCGACCCGGCGCCGCGTGACGACCGGCTCGACCCGCGAGTGCCGGGCTATGAGAACGTGCCGGCGGTGCTGGCGGCCGCGGCCGCACTGCAGGACATGGCCGGTGACGCGGACCGGGCCCGCCGGCAACGCCACCTGAGTGACCGCCTGCGCCGTGAGCTGCCGCGACTCGTCCCCGCAACCGTGGTGGTGGGGCCAGACGACGAGCGGCTGCCGCACGTGGTGAGCTGCTCGTTCCTCTACGTCGACGGTGAGGCCCTGGTGCACGAGCTGGACAGGCAGGGGCTGGCGGTGGCCAGCGGCTCCGCGTGCACCGCGAGCACGCTGGAGCCCAGCCACGTACTCGCTGCGATGGGTGTGCTCACCCACGGCAACATCCGCGTCGGGCTGACCGCAGACACGGGGCCGGGCGATGTTGACAGGTTGCTGTCGGTGCTGCCGGGTGTCGTGGAGTCGCTACGCGAGCGGGTGGGGGCGCCACGGTGACCGCCTCGGTCACGCTGGACTGTCGGGGCATGCGCTGCCCGCAACCGGTGGTCGAGCTGGCGCGGACGGCAGCGGGACTGGGCAACTGTGAGGTGCTGCTGCTGGCCGACGACCCGGCGACCGAGGTCGACGTGCCGGCCTGGTGCCGGTTGCGTGGCGCGACGCTGCTGGAGTCGGGTCGCGACGAGCGGCAGCGGTGGTTCCGCGTAGCGGTGTCCGGAGAGGCACAGCGGGGCGCGTGACCGGCCTGGGGCACGGCGAGGTCGAGCCGAGCCGACACAGGCCTGTGCGGGCGCGGGGTCGACACGAGTCAGCGACGACCGATCAGGGTCGTCGCACGCGGTACCAGTCGGTGCGGGTTCGTGGGAATGCGTCCTGGGTCAGTCCAGGGTCAGCGCGGCATCCAGCTCGGCGGCGGCCTCGGGCCCGTACGCGTCGCGGAGCCGGCTCATCAAGGCCGGCGTGGTCAGCGCGTACTCCTGGGTGCCGGTGGTCTCGATGACGCTGGCGGCGATGGCGCAACCGAGCTCTGCACACCGCCGCTGCGACAGTCCCGCGGCCGCCCCGGCCAGGTAGCCGGCCCGGAAGCTGTCGCCGACTCCGGTCGGATCGACCGCCGACACCCCGGGTACGGCGGGGACGGCGATGACGTCCTCGCCCGCACGGTGAATCCGCACGCCGTCGGCGCCGTGGGTGACGATCCGAGTGCCCACCCGGTCCAGGATCTGCGCGGAGGTCCACCCGGTCTTCTGCTCGGTGAGCGCGGCCTCGTAGTCGTTGCTGAACAGGTGCGTGGCGCCCTCGACCAGCTCCCGGATGAACGCACCGTCGGCCCAGGCGAGCTGCTGGGAGGGGTCGGCGGCGAAGGGGTAGCCACGCTGCCGGCACTCCTGGGTGTGGCGGCGCATGGCTTCGGGGTCGTCAGGGCTGATCACCACCAGGTCGAGGCCCCCGACGCGGGCCGCCACCGGCGTGAGCTCGAGCATCCGAGCCTCGCTCATCGCCCCTGGGTAGAACGATGCGATCTGCGCCATGGTGGCGTCGGTGGTGCACACGAAACGAGCGGTGTGCCGCGTGGTCGAGACGTGGATGGCGTCGCAGTCGACGCCGTGCCGCTCGAGCCATGAGCGGTAGTCGGCGAAGTCCTGACCGACCGCGCCCACCAGCACCGGTCGCAGCCCGAGGCTGGCGAGGCCGAAGGCGATGTTGGCGCCGCAGCCGCCGCGTCGGATGTGGAGGTCGTCGACCAGGAACGACAGCGCGATCTTGTCCAGCTGGTCGACCACCAGCGAGTCCGCGAACTTGCCGGGGAACGTCATGAGGTGGTCGGTGGCGATCGAGCCGGTCACGGCGATGGACACGTCGGTTCTCCGTGAGACTGGCCGGGAGACTGGCAGCGGCGGGTGGGTCCGGTCAAGACGATGCCGCCCGGCCTCGGGGGGCGGGCGGCATCGTGGTGCGGTGGCGGCTGCGGCTCAGCGGGGACTCAGTGGAACGAGTCGCCGCAGGCGCACGATCCGGTCGCGTTGGGGTTGTCGATGGTGAAGCCTTGCTTCTCGATCGTGTCGACGAAGTCGATGGTGGCACCGTGCAGGTACGGACCGCTCATGCGGTCGACGACGACCTCGACACCGTCGAAGTCGCGTACGTCGTCGCCGTCGAGGTGACGGTCGTCGAAGAACAGCTGATAGCGCAGTCCCGAGCAGCCGCCGGGCTGCACCGCGATACGAAGCTGCAGGTCGTCGCGACCCTCCTGCTCGAGCAGCGTCCGCACCTTGGTGGCGGCGCCAGACGTGATGGTTACGGCCTCGGTGCTGGACTGGGTCTCGCTCGGAACGGTCATCGATGTCTCTCCCCGGAACTCAGTGGTGGGCTGACCACACAACACAACCACTGTACGGGGAGGCTATTCCGCCCGGACCGCGACACCGGGTCGGAGCTCAGCGCGACCAGGTGCGGGCGGTCCGCTCCGCGAGCGTCGCGAGGCTGCCGGCCGGGTCGCCGAAGGCTGCCCGCTCCCCCACCAGCTCGACCAGGTCGTACGCCGACTCCACCCCGAGTGCCCGCATCTCCCGCGCGCCGACCAGCACCCGGCCGGCCAGCACCACGGTGGGGCGCAGCGCCTCCTGCGCGACCTGCGTGACGCCGTGCACCACCTTGCCGGCCCGGGACGAGAAGTCGAACGACCCTTCCCCGGTGAGCACCACGTCGCAGGAGCGCGCGGCCTGGCTCAGACCGACCGTGTCGGCGACGAGCCGCACCCCGGGCAGGCGGTGCGCGCCCAGCGCCAGCATGGCGAACCCGAGGCCGCCGGCCGCGCCCGCACCCGGTTGGTCGGCCAGGCGGCGCCGTGCCGGGGTGGACCCGAGCGCCGCGACGACGAACCGGTCGAGGATGGCGTCGACGCGCGCCACCGCCTCGGGAGTCAGCCCCTTCTGTGCACCGAAGGTCTTGGCCGCGCCGAACAGTCCCAGCAGCGGACTGTCCACGTCGGAGGCAAGGACTAGCTCGACCCCGGCCGTGCGGGCCCGAGCCGGCTCCAGGTCGACCCGCGTCACGCCGTCGAGACCGGCTGGCCCTGCGTTCAGCGGCACGTCGGCGGTAGCCCCGAGCGCAGCCAGCAGTCCCGCGCCCGCATCGGTGGTGGCGGAACCACCGACCCCGACGACCACCGTGCCGGCGCCGGTGTCCATCGCCGCGGCGACGAGCTGGCCGACCCCCGTGCTGCTCGCCCGCTCCGGCTGGCGCTCGGCCGCCGGCACGAGGTGCAGACCGCAGCCCTGGGCTGCCTCGACGTACGCGATGCGGCCTCGGTCACCCTCGTGCAGGAGCGCCGTGCCCGGTGTGGGGTCGCCGTACGGTCCGGTAACGGTGACGGCAAGCAGCTGGCCGCCGAGAGTGGAGTGCAGCACGTCGACGAAGCCGGGTCCACCGTCGGCCATGGGAACGCGCACCAGCTCGTCGGCTGGCGCACGACGCGCCCAGCCGGTGGCGATCGCCTCCGCCGCCTGCGGTGCGCTGAGGGTGCCGGCGAACTTGTCGGGGGCGATGAGCACGCGCATGCGGGTCATCCTCGCCCACGAGGTGCGTCAGCCCGCTAGCGTCGAGAGCGTGGCGTTCGCGGGCGGAGCGGCGATCCGGCCGATGCGGGCCGATGACGTGGCCGCCGTGGAACGGGTGACAGGCGAGGCGTACCACCAGCTCGACGTCCGCACCCGCCCGCGGGACTGGCCCGCGCCGTCGCCACGGACAGACGTCGAAGTGGTCCGGCGGCGCAACCAGCTCGTGCGCACGCTCGAGCGCGACCCCGGCGGCTGCTGGGTCGCCGAGGATGCGTCCGGAGCGGTGGGCGCGGTGGTGTCCACGCGACGCGAGCTGATGTGGTTGCTCGCCGATCTCGCGGTGGCGCCGGCCGCGCAGGCCGGCGGGCTCGGCGCCCGTCTGCTCGATGCGGCGCTGTCGTACGGCGCCGGCTGCCTGCGCGGCATGGTGTGGTGCTCGAACGACCCGCGCGCTGTCCGTCGCGGCCGGCTGGCCGGCTTCACCCTCCACCCGACGATGCTGGCCCGGGGGCCACTCGACCGGTCTCTGTTGCCGGTGGTCGACCAGGTGCGCGACGGCTCGCTCGCCGACCGGGACCTCGCCGACAGCGTCGACCGGTTGACACGCGGGGCCGCGCACGGGCCCGACCATGACGCGCTCGCCGCCGCGTACCCGATGGTGGTCGTGGACCGACCCAACGGGCAGGGGTACGCCTACGTCGGCCCGCAAGGCCCGACGCTCCTCGCCGCCAGCAACGCGCGGACGGCCCAACGCCTGCTCTGGGAGTCGCTCGCCCGCTCCGAACCCGGCCGCCCGGTCGAGGTCGGGCACCTCACCACCGCGCAGGAGTGGGCGATCGACGTGGCCATCGCGGCCCGTTTGCAGGTGCACCAGCGCCACTATCTCGGCCTGCGGCACCTGAAGCCGCCAGCGCCGTACCTTCCGTCGGCCACCTACCTGTGACCGCGGGTGCGTCTGCTCCGGTGACTGCGGATGACCGGTGCCACAGCCGGGTGGGAATGCCCACCCACCCATGGCACCTTGTGGTGTACGGGCTCCGGCCCAATGAAGGCCCCGAGACCCCCAGGAGGCAGGTCGTGACCACGACCTCGCAGCGTCCCGTGCCCCTGCTGCTGCTCGGCCGCGGCAGTGATCCTGCCTCCGAGCGCGGCGTCGACTGTCCCGGCGCACTGCCGCCCGCCTCCGACCCGCATCTCGTCGAGCGGGCCCGCAGGGCGCGCGCGGCCTTGGGTGAGCGCGCCTTCGTACTCGGACACCACTACCAACGCGACGAGGTCATCGAGTTCGCCGATGTCACCGGCGACTCCTTCAAGCTGGCCCGCGAGGCCGCGGCCCGTCCGGCGGCCGACTACGTCGTGTTCTGCGGCGTGCACTTCATGGCCGAGTCGGCCGACATCTTGACCGCCGACCACCAGCAGGTGGTGCTGCCCGACCTCGCCGCCGGGTGCTCGATGGCCGACATGGCCCGGCTGGACCAGGTGGAGGACGCCTGGGACGTGCTCGGCGACGCCGGCCTCGCCGACAGCACGGTGCCGGTCACGTACATGAACTCCTCGGCCGACATCAAGGCGTTCTGCGGTCGCGAGGGGGGCGCGGTGTGCACGTCGTCCAATGCGCGTACGGCGCTGGAGTGGGCGTTCGAGCAGGGTGAGCGGGTCCTGTTCATGCCCGACCAGCACCTGGGCCGCAACACCGCCGTGCTCGAGCTCGGCCTCTCCCTCGACGACTGCGTCGTCTACGATCCGCACCGGCCCGGTGGCGGGGTCAGCCCGCAGCAGCTGCGCGACGCCCGCATGGTGCTGTGGCGCGGCCACTGCTCGGTGCACGGCCGCTTCTCTGCGGAGAGCGTGGACGATGTGCGCGACCGCGTGCCCGGCGTCACGGTGTTGGTGCACCCCGAGTGCCGGCACGAGGTCGTCACGAAGGCCCACCTGGTGGGCTCGACCGAGTTCATCATCAGGGCCCTCGACGCGGCCGAGCCCGGCTCGGCCTGGGCGATCGGCACCGAGCTCAACCTGGTGCAGCGGCTGGCCAATGCGCACCCGGACAAGCAGGTCATGTTCCTCGACAAGACGGTCTGCTACTGCTCGACGATGAACCGCATCGACCTGCCGCACCTGGTGTGGACGCTGGAGAGTCTCGCCGACGGCCACGTCGTCAACCGGATCGAGGTCGACCCCGACACTGCGCACTGGGCGAAGGTGGCGCTGGACCGGATGCTCGCGCTCCCCGCTCGGTCCCGCGGCTGACGCCCGGCCCGGGCTGGTCGGCGCCTCTGCCGGGGCGGCTCGTGAGGGTTCCCCTCAGCCCAGGCCGGGGGCGCCCCACAGCGCCATCCAGCGCCCTAGCTCCTTCTCCAGCGGTACGTCGTTCGCGACCAGACCCCGTGTCTGCAGCTCGAGGGCGTTGTCGCGCTTCTCGCCCGGCAGCGGCGCGAACGGATAGAACGTGCCGCGCTTGTAGAGGTACACCAGCCCCAGCGCTCGCCCGTTCGTGTCGGTGAACCCGACCACCGAGCAGAGCAGTGACGGACCGAACCCGTGGTCCTCCAACGACCGGTTGACCGCGTGGAGCTCGGTGACCAGGTCGGTCACGCTCCCCGGCGGCTGCCGGCACAGCAGCCAGGTGAAACCGAACCCGTCGGTGCTGCGCTCGACGGGAGGTCCGCCGTCGGCGTCCAGCAGCTGTTGCACGTCTGACTGCACGTCGGCGAAGGCGGCGCCCTCGTTCTCGCGGTAGCAGACCGACCCGACACCGGTCGGCTCGAAGTTGGCGCCCGCCTGCAGCGTGAGTGCTGCCTGCGGGACGGCGAACAGCGCGTCCAGGTTCGGCCCCTTGGGCCGCGGGCGACCCAGCAGCGAGTCCCACAGCCCCATCAGCGGTAACCCGGCCTCACAGCGGGCGGCCGAGCTGGGCGGACACCTTCGCGAGCTGGTCGAGCCGGACCTCCAGCGGCGGGTGCGTCGCCAGCAGGGACGTGAGCTGCTCGCCCTTGATCGCCGGCGCGAAGAAGAAGGCGTTCATCGCCTCCGCCGAGCGCAGATCGCGGGTCGGGATGCGGGCCATGTCGCCGCTGATCTTGGTCAGCGCCGACGCCAGCGCCGACGGGCGCCCGGTGAGGAACGCGCCGCACCGGTCGGCCGACAGCTCGCGGTAGCGCGACAGGGAGCGGGTGAGCAGGAAGCTCACCACCCAGACCACGATGCTGACGAGCCAGACGACGAGCCAGACCGGGACACCGTTGTTGTTGCGGTTGCCGCCACCGAAGTAGAGCCCCCACCGGGTGATGAAGCCTGCCAGCAGGCCGAGCGCCGACGCCACCGTCATGATCGCGACGTCGCGGTTGGCCACGTGCGCCAGCTCGTGGCTGAGCACACCCTCGAGCTCCTCGGCGGTGAGCCGGCGCAAGATGCCGGTGGTCACGCAGACGACAGCATGGTCGGGGGTACGGCCGGTGGCGAACGCGTTGGGCAGGTCGGTGTCGGCCACCGCGACCCGTGGCTTGGGCATGTCGGCCATCGCCACCAGCCGGTCGACCATGCCGTGCAGCTCGGGCGCCTGCTCACGGGTGACCTCGCGGGCACGCATCGACTTCAACGCCAGCGTGTCGGAGAAGTACCACTGCGCCCCCGCGAGGCCGACCACGATGACCAGGCCGACCGCGAAACTCGTCTGGGTGACCAGGAAGGCGCCGAAGCCGAGGTACAGCAACGCCAGCAGCACGGCGACGACGCCCATCCGCCACGTGAGGCCTGAGTCCCCCTGGAACCTCGTCTTCGCCATCACTGCCTTCCTTGCCGAGTCGATTACGAGCGCCATGCCGTTCACGTGCCGCTCACCTGCTGCTCCACCTCGTACAACGCCGAGCAGGTCGCTCTCGTTCCAGCCCTCAGTCGGGGACGAGGCCCTGCTCCCCGAGCATCTCGCGGACTTCCTCCAGACTGGCGTCCGACGGGGGCAGCACCAGGTCGGAGTCGCAGAGCTCGTCGTCGCTCAAGGGGCGGCCAGCGCGACGTACGGCGTCCAGCAACGCCCCGAGCGCCAGCTCGAAGGCCACGTGGTCACCGTTCCGCACGGCGGTCTCGACCTCGTTGTCGAGCGCGTTGAGACCGGTCAGCTGGTCGTCGGCGACCTCGACCTGTCCCTCCTCCATGATCCGGACGATCACGCCTGGTCCTCCTGCTCGACTTGCTGTGCGCGGACCTCCGGACCGGGCTCCTCGGTCGGGGCCTCCAGCTCGGGACGGGCACCGCCTGTCTCCAGCTGCTGCTTCATCGCGGCCAGCTCGGAGTCGACCTGCGAGGTGGCGGACAGCGCCGCGAGCTCCTGGGAGATGCCGTCCTGCCCGGTGCCGGTCACGTCCTCGAGTGCGCCCGAGGCCATCAGCTCGTCGACGGCCCCGGCGCGAGCCTGCATCTGCGCGGTCTTGTCCTCCGCGCGCTGCATCGCCATGCCGATGTCGCCCATCTCCTCCGAGATGCCGGTGAACGCCTCGTTGATCCGCGTCTGGGCCTCCGCGGCGGTGTAGGTCGCCTTGACCGTCTCCTTGCGGGTGCGAAACGACTCGACCTTCGCCTGCAGCCGCTGGGAGGCCAGCGTGAGCTTCTCCTCCTCGCCCTGCAGCTGTGCCAGCTGGGTCTGCAGCTCACCCATCTGGGTGGACAGGCCCGAGCGCCGGGTCAGCGCCTCTCGGGCGAGATCCTCGCGCCCGGCGCCGAGCGCCTGCTCGGCCTGGGCGTGCAACTTGTCGGCCTGCTGGGCCAACTGCTGCATCTGGATCTCGACCCGCTTGCGACTCGTCGCCACGTCGGCGACCCCACGGCGCACCTTCTGCAGCAGCTCGGTCTGCTTGCGATAGCTGTAGTCCAGCGTCTCGCGCGGGTCCTCGGCTCGGTCGAGGGCCTTGTCGGCCTTGGCTCCCAGGACCAGCTTCATCCGCTTCATGATGCTCATGGGCGTCGGTGCCCCTCTCCCCGTACGCATCGCACGGATCCGGAACGCGGGGCAGCGCGACCGGGTGCGCTGCCGGTGCCAGCCTACGGCCAGGACCGCCCCGGCTACAGGCGCCGTCACCGGGCTACCCTGACCGCGTGGCCACCAGGTCACCGGCGGGTGATCAGCAGCACCCGTCAGCGCCCCGGCAGCACCACCCAGCCCCATCGCCCCGCCGCGAGGGAACGAGGTCTCCGTCGTGTTCGGCCGCCGCTCGAGCAAGCACCCCGACGCCGGTAGTGGGGGGGCCACGGCTGCCTCTGTCGTCGAGCAGGGCGCCGGCGGCAAGGGCCGGCCCACGCCGACGCGGCGCGAGGCCGAGGCTGCTCGCAAGCAACGCTTGACCCCGCCGCGTACGCGCAAGGAGGCCGCGGCGGCCAACCGCCGCGCTCGCTCCGCGGCGATGTCCAAGCAGCAGGAGGCGCTGCGCACCGGGGACGAGCGTTACCTGCCGGCTCGCGACAAGGGCCCGGTCCGGCGCTACTGCCGAGACGTCGTCGACGCCCGGCGCAATGCGGCGGAGTACCTCTTGCCGGTCCTGCTGGTGATCCTGGTGCTCGGCGCGGTGCCCGCGACGTACGCCCTGTCGACGCTGCTGTGGCTCATCGCCATCATCGCCCCCGTCATCGACAGCGTGGTGCTGTCCCGGCGGCTGCGCGCCGACCTTGCCACCTACTTCCCGGGCGAGTCCACCCGCAGCACCACCTCCTACGCCCTGTTGCGCAGCGCTCAGGTGCGGCGCTGGCGGATGCCCAAGCCGCAGGTCGAGCGCGGTGTGACGGTGACACCCCGACGCCGCTGAGCGGCCCGCCGCAACGGCCTCTAGAGTCCGCGTCATGGATTTCCGTTTTCTGGGCAGCAGTGGCTTGAAGGTTTCCGAGCTGGCGTACGGCAACTGGCTGACGCACGGCTCGCAGGTGGAGGAGGACGCGGCGCTGGCCTGCGTGCGGCAGGCGCTGGAGGAGGGCATTACCAGCTTCGACACCGCCGACGCCTATGCCAACACCGCTGCCGAGGAGGTGCTCGGGCGGGCGTTGCAGGGGCAGCGGCGCGAGTCGGTGGAGATCTTCACCAAGGTGTACTGGCCCACCGGGCCGGGCGGTCCCAACGACTCCGGCTTGTCTCGCAAGCACATCATGGAGTCGATCGACGGGTCGCTACTGCGCCTGCAGACCGACTACGTGGACCTCTACCAAGCGCACCGCTACGACCACGAGACGCCGCTGGAGGAGACGATGTCGGCGTTCGCCGACGTCGTGCACTCGGGGCGGGCCCACTACATCGGTGTCTCGGAGTGGTCGGCTGACCAGCTGCGCGCTGGTCACGCGCTCGCGCGTGAGCTGCGCATCCCGTTCATCTCCAACCAGCCGCAGTACTCGATGCTGTGGCGGGTGATCGAGTCGCAGGTCGTACCGACCTGTGAAGAGCTCGGCATCGGTCAGATCGTCTGGTCCCCGATGGCTCAAGGAGTGCTGAGCGGGAAGTACGAGCCGGGCGCACAGCCGCCGGCGGGCTCTCGCGCGACCGACACCAAGGGCGGGTCGGACATGATCGCACGCTGGATGCGCGACGACGTGCTCGAGCGGGTACAACAGTTGCGGCCGCTCGCCGAGCAGGCCGGGCTGTCGATGGCCGCGCTGGCCATCGCCTGGGTCCTGCAGCACGACAACGTGTCCTCGGCGATCATCGGGGCCTCACGTCCCGAGCAGGTCACCGACAACGTCAAGGCGAGCGGCGTACGTCTCGAGGCCGACCTGATGAAGGCGGTCGACGAGGCACTCGAGCCGGTGGTCGAGCGTGACCCGGACAAGACCGAGTCACCGCGAGAGCGGCCCACCTGACCGGTCCCCGGCGCTCGCCCGGGTGGCGCGCGCTGCCGTCCAGACGCTCTGGGCAGCGTCGCCAAGCTCGCCGACCCGGTCCAGCGCAGCCTGGGCTGCCGCCGAGCCCCGCTACGCCGAGTGCAGACTCATCGGCCCGTAGACCTCGCGCCCCTCCTCGTACAGCCGCACCTGGTCGACTCCGCCGTCGAGGAGATCCCGCCACACCTCACCGAGCCACGACTCCGCGTCGGCCCGGCTGGGGAAGCTCGCGTCCGGCTCCGGCCCGTCGACCTCGGTTCCGTCGCTGTCCTCGCACCGCCACGTCCATGCCATGCCTCGAACCCTAGGCCGGGTCGATGGCGCACCGTTGGCGGCACTCCGACGTCAGGTACACCGAACCCGGTCGACGACCCGCCGGACGGTCACATGCGGTCCCAGCCCCACTGCAGCACGGTGTCCGTTGGCTTACCGTCGTCGACCATGGAAGTCGCCACCGCTCAGTCGCTGCGCACGCGTGCTGGTACGAACGGCGGTTTGCTCACCGTGAAGGTCCCCGGCCGCCCGCGCACATCGATCAGCACCTCGTCACCGAGGGAGGCCTCGGGTGGGACGAGCGCGAGCGCGACCGACGTGCGCAACGTCGGGGAGAACGTGCCGGAGGTGACGGTGCCCACGGAGGCGCCGTCGCGCAGCACCCGCATGCCGGGCCGGGCGATGCCGCGGCCCGTGGCGACGAGGCCGCGAAGCGTGCGCTCGGGACCGGCCGCCCGCTCCGCGATCAGCACGTCGCGGCCCCAGAACGCCGGCTTGTCCCAGCCGACCGCCCAGCTCAGGCGTGCCTGCACCGGGGTGATCTCGAGTGAGATGTCCTGCCCGTGCAGCGGATACCCCATCTCGGTACGCAAGGTGTCTCGGGCCGCCAGCCCGCAGGGCCGGATGCCGGCCGGTGCACCCGCGGCTAGCACCGCCTCCCACAGGGCCGGTGCGACCCCGACCGGGGCGACGAGCTCGTACCCGCGCTCGCCGGTGTAACCGGTCCGACAGACGGTCACCGGCTGACCGGCGAACGACGCGGCCCGAAACGACATGTAGTCGTGTCCCGCCGGCAGGCCGGCCGCCACCAGCACCTCGTCGCTGCGCGGACCCTGCACGGCCAGCACGGCATGGTCACGGTGCTCGTCGAAGACCTGGACACCGTCGGGCGCCCCGGCAGCGAGCCGGCGGGCGACCTCGGCGGCGTTGGCGGCGTTGGGCACCAAGAAGACCGCGTCGTCGTCGTGCACGTAGGCGATGAGGTCGTCGACGACGCCACCCGTGGCCTCGTCGCAGGCCAGCGTGTACTGCGCCTGACCCGGCCCGATCCTGGCCAGGTCGCCGCTCAGGCACGTGTCGACGTACGCCCGAGCGCGCGGGCCGCGCACCGCGACCTTGCCCAGGTGGCTCACGTCGAACACACCAACAGCGGTGCGCACCGCGGTGTGCTCCTCGAGCACGCCCCCGCCGGCGTACTGCAGCGGCATCTGCCAGCCGCCGAAGCCGGCCATCCGGGCGCCGAGGGCGACGTGTGCCTCGTGCAGCGGGGAGCGCGTCAGCTCGGTCGGTGCGGACGAGTGTTGCGGCGGCGATGACTCGGCCATGCGCGCAACGTAGCGCCCGCAACACCTGCGTCATGCGCTGACCGGCGCCACACGCAGGGCAGCGGATGCAGAGCAGCGGACGCTGGGAACCAGACGTGGCCACGGCCGGTGCGGAGCGTCAGGCGCAGGGCACCAGACGCAGGGAGCACCGGACCCGGTGTCCGCGGGCGCGGCTAGGGTGCCCGACGTGACCACACTGAGCTTGCACGGCACCGCCCCGGCCAGCACCCGCACCGACGTCCTCGTGATCGGGGCCGTCGCACTCGACGACGGCGTCCGCGCGGTCGGACCGGGTGCCGACGTGGCCAAGGCGATGGGCCGCCGCTTCGTCCCGGCGCTGTCGACGCTGGGCTTCACCGGCAAGGCCGGCGAGGTGGCCAAGCTGCCCACCGGTGGCGACATCCGTTCACCCTTGCTGCTCGTCGTCGGCCTCGGCAAGGCCGAGGACGCCGCGGGTGACCCGGCGCACGACGGCGCGCTCGTCGGCACCGAGCCGCTGCGCCGCGCGGCCGGTGTCGCGGCCCGAACGGTCACCAACGCCGCCTCGATGGCGGTGGCACTGCCCGCCGACGACCCACACGCGGTGCGGGCGATCTGCGAGGGACTCCTGCTGGGCGCCTACCGCTTCGACGGCTACCGCTCCGAGCCGAAGGACGACCAACCAACCGACGTCGTGGTGCTCACCTCCCTGCACCGCAGCAAGGAGGCCAGGGCAGCCGTGGACCGGGCGGGCACGGTCGCGGCCGCGGTTGCGCACGCACGCGACTGGGTGAACACACCGGCCGGTGACCTGGTGCCGGCCGTGTTCGCCGACCAGATCGCGACCGCCGTCAAGGACGTCGCCAAGACGAAGGTCGACGTCTGGGACGAGGACCGGCTGGCCGACGAGCGGTGCGGCGGCATCCTCGGCGTAGGGCGCGGCTCGGACTCCCCGCCCCGCCTGGTGCACGTGTCGTACGAGCCGCGCAAGCCGGTGGCCCACCTCGCCCTGGTCGGCAAGGGCATCACCTACGACTCCGGTGGGCTGTCGATCAAGACCGGCGCCGGCCTTATGACGATGAAGTGCGACATGGGCGGTGCCGCCGCGGTGAGCGCAGCCGCGCTGGCCATCGCCCGGCTCGGCCTGCCGGTGCGGGTGTCGGCGTACGCCGCGCTGGCAGAGAACATGCCGAGCGGGCGAGCGACGCGTCCCGGCGACGTGCTGAAGATCCGCAACGGCACCACCGTCGAGGTGCACAACACCGATGCGGAGGGCCGGCTGGTGCTCGCCGACGCCCTGGTGGTGGCCGCCGAGGCGCGGCCCGACCTGGTCGTGGACGTCGCCACCCTCACCGGCGCGTCGATGGTGGCGCTCGGCATCCGCACCGCCGCCCTCTTCACCGAGGACGACGGCCTGCGCGACGCGCTGGAGTCCGCCGCGCGGAGGGCCGGTGAGCCGCTGTGGCCACTGCCGATCCCGGAGGAGATGTCGGCCAAGGTGCACTCCAGTCACGTGGCCGACCTGCGCCAGCACAACCCCGACGCCACCGGTGGCGCTGTGTTCGCGGCGGCCTTCCTGCGCGAGTTCGCCGGCGACCGCCGGTGGGCGCACCTCGACATCGCCGGCCCTGCGTTCAACACCGCCGAACCGTACGGCTACACCCCCCGTGGCGGTACCGGCACCGCGGTGCGCGCGCTCGTCCGCCTGGCCGAGGACCTGGCCGCCGGCGTGACCGTCTGAGCCAGGCCCGGAGCACCTCGGGTCACCGGCACCGCTCAGGCGAACGGGTCGGCGGGCAGCTCGGGCTCGGGTGGCGCCGGCTCGCCGGTGCGTTGGCGCCGGTTCCAGGCCCGCATGCGGGCCGGCACGCCGACCACCGCCGCGTCGTAGCTGGGTACGCCCCGCTTGTTGGCGAACTGGTGGGCCCACTGTGCCGACGGCACGCGCCGGCGCGTCCACTCCCCGTCGACGGCCACCAGGAGCAGGGTCACACCCGTCACTGCGGTCGGTGGCTCGACGAAGCCCTCGACCCCGCGCCGCGAGGAGACGAAATCCTCGAGATGCGTGCGGTCGACTCCACCATCACCGCGGCTGGACTCACCGCCCGCACCGCCGCGACGTCGCCGCCACCACGCCATGCTGTCCCGCTCTCCTCGCCACACCACGCCGACCGCGGTGCCCTTCCGGTCAGTGTCTCGCATCGGTGGTCGGCACCGGTCGAGCCGGCGTTCCCGGCAGCCGAGGTGCAGCCCAGTACCGAGTCGGTACCGGCCGCGCCGGGTCAGCCGCGCTGCACCCGCAACCGCGGCGCCAACCCGGCGAGGTCCTCGAAGTCCGCGTCCTGCGTCCACGCCACGAGCCCGTGAGTCAAGGCGGTCGCAGCGATGATGGCATCCATCGCGCCACTCCGTCGCCCTGCATCGCGAGCCGCCGTCACCAGCTCGGCCAACCGGCGGGCGACCCGCTCGTCGTACGGCAGGCCAATGAAGCGCATCGCCTTGTCGAGTGTGGCCTGTCGCAGCGTGTCGACCAGGTATCCGCTCACGTGACCATGTCGGCTGTCGTGAGGCCCACGTCGAAGTCGGTGGCCGGCGACTCGACGCCAAGGCGCTGCGACAGCTCCCCGATCGCGTCGAGGTCCGCCAGCACCTGCGCGCTCGGCCGGCGTTCGCTGCGACTCACGCGCGGCACGATGTCGGCGACCGGTCGGCCGTGCACGGTGAGCACGACCGCCTCACCGCTCTCGACGGCGCTGATGACGCGGGCGGTGTGGTTGCGCAGCTCGCGGACCGAGACGTCCATGGTGTGGCACACAGTGAACCGGCCGGGCTGGGGGCCATTCCGCCGCCCGAGAAGACCTCAGCGACCGGGTTGTACCCGCCCTCGTTCCGCCCGGGCTGGGCGTCGCTCTGCGGGCAGTGACAGGATGGACGCACCAGCGAAGAGGCAACGACCACGTCGCCCGGTGAACGCCGGTAGGGGTGCTGGAGGACGCCGATGCCGGCGACCGGTACCCCGCGGCCGACATCTGGGCATGACGCGAGCACCGGAGGCACGTGATGGCGGAGACCGCCGAGACCGAGTACGACATCGTCATCCTGGGCGGGGGCAGCGGTGGCTACGCCTGCGCCCTGCGGGCCAGCCAGCTCGGGCTGAGGGTGGCCATGGTGGAGAAGGACAAGGTCGGCGGCACGTGCCTGCACCGTGGCTGCATCCCCACCAAGGCGTTGCTGCACGCGGCCGAGGTGGCCGACCATGCCCGCGAGGGCGGCTCGATCGGTATCAACGCCAGCCTCGAGTCGATCGACATGAAGAAGGTCAACGCCTACCGCGAGTCGGTCGTCGGCCGGCTCTACAAGGGCCTGCAGGGCCTGGTCGGGCACGCGAACATCGAGGTCTTCGAGGGGGAGGGCCGCCTGGCCGACGCGCACACCGTCGAGGTCGGCGGTCAGCGGGTACGTGGCAAGCACCTCGTGCTCGCCACCGGCTCGTACGCTCGCACACTGCCCGGTTTGGAGCTCGGGGGCCGGGTCATGACCAGCGACCAGGCGTTCGACCTCGACTTCGTGCCGACCAGCGCGGTGATCATCGGCGGCTCGGTCATCGGGGTCGAGTTCGCCAGCGTGTGGAAGTCGTTCGGGGCCGACGTGACGATCGTCGAGGCGCTGCCGCACCTGGTGCCGCAGGAGGACGAGATGCTGTCCAAGCAGCTCGAGCGGGCCTTTCGCAAGCGCAAGATCAACTTCAAGGTCAACGCGAGCTTCGAGTCGGTCGACCAGCACGACGACGGGTTGACCGTGACGCTGCAGGGCGGCGACACCCTCGAGGCCGAGGTGCTGCTGGTGGCGGTCGGTCGCGGCGCCAAGGGTGACGGGCTGGGCTTCGAGGAGGCCGGCATCGAGCTCGACCGCGGCTGGGTGCCGACCGACGAGCGCCTGCGTACGAACGCGGACGGCGTCTACGCCGTGGGTGACCTGGTGCCGGGTCTGCAGCTGGCGCACCGCGGGTTCCAGCACGGCATCTTCGTGGCCGAGGACATCGCCGGCCTCGAGCCCCTCCCGGTGCCCGACCTCAACATCCCGCGGGTGACCTACTGCGATCCCGAGGTGGCCTCCATCGGGCTCACCGAGAAGCAGGCGAAGGAGAAGCACGGCGAGATCGAGACCTACGAGTACAACCTCGGCGGCAACGGGCGCTCCCAGATCCTGCAGACTGCCGGCGTGGTCAAGCTCATCCGGGAGAAGGACGGCCCGATCGTGGGGGTGCACATGATCGGCTCACGCATGGGTGAGCAGATCGGAGAGGCCACGCTGATGGTCAACTGGGACGCCTACCCCGAGGACGTGGCACAGTTCGTGCACGCCCACCCCACCCAGACCGAGTCCCTCGGGGAAGCCGCGCTGGCCCTGGCGGGCAAGCCGCTGCACTCGCACGCCTGACCCGCGGGTTCGCGGTCCACTCGCACCGACGCCTCGCACCGACGCCTGGAGGAGACTGCACGCCATGGCCACCCCCGTCACCCTTCCGGCCCTCGGTGAGAGCGTCACCGAGGGCACGATCACGCGCTGGCTCAAGCAGGTCGGTGACTCCGTCGAGGTCGACGAGCCGCTGCTCGAGGTCTCCACCGACAAGGTCGACACCGAGATCCCCTCCCCCGTCGCCGGCACGCTGCTGGAGATCCGGGCGGAGGAGGACGAGACCGTCGAGGTCGGTGCGGAGCTGGCCATGGTGGGTGACTCGGAGGAGGCCGGCGGCGACTCGGGTGAGGCCGGCGGCGACTCGG
>JBBSMD010000007.1:0-43685 GCA_038233355.1 Propionibacteriales bacterium | reverse complement strand
CTTCGTGGTGGTGAGTGCTCTCTCCTGGGTCGAGGTGCCGGCAGCGATCTGGCGCAAGCATCGGCTCGGTGAGCTGAGCGCCGACGACGCCCGGCTCCTCGTGACCTCGTTCGAGGCGGACCTGTTCGGCACCTCGGAGACGGAGGCGCGCTTCGCGGCCGTCAGCGTCAACGGTGACCTGCTCGACTTGGCTGCCCGGGTGGTTGCCGTGCACGGGGTGCGGGCGTACGACGCCGTGCAGCTCGCCACGGCGATGGCTGCGCGTTCGGTGCTCGCCGACTGTCACACGATGGCGGTGTTCGACGCTGCGTTGCGGCGAGCGGCCTCGACGGAAGGTTTCGAGGTCCTGCCCGGACCCTGACCGGCGCGGAGGGGCTGTCGCTACGGGCCAGGTCGGGCGGCGCCGCGATCGCTGCCCACCGATGCCCACCGATGGCGCCCAACTTCGGCATTCACGTTGACGTCTTGTCTGAGCCGAGGTTTACTCTCTCTCATGGCTCGAACATGTGTTCGAGCCGGCGGGAGCGGCGTTCGCGGCGCCGGTCCGCCAGGCGGGTTCCGCCCGCGGTGGCACGACTCGACCCCGTGCCGCCGCGGGCGGTGACCGGGCCGGCGCGAGCCGAGGGGAAGCTCCTCGCGCCGGCCCGATCCTCCCGTCGTCTCGCACCACTTCCCTGGTGCCGCGACTCGCCGCCGGCGGGTCGTTGGTCGATCCGTGCCCTGCGGGGCCGAGTGGAGGAGTGGGCAGTGCGACGCTACGACGACCCCGTGCACGTGCGACGGGGACTGGTTCAGCAGGTCGAGGCCCCCGAGCAGTTCGTGTGGCGCGACCGGCTGTGGCAGGTGTGCGCGGTGGTGTCCCACTGGGTCGAGACCGGCCCGTGGTGGGAGCACCGGGTGGCAGCCGCCCTGCTCGGTGCCGACGACGAGCAGAGGGCTGACGAGCAGGGTGCTGACGAGCGGGGCAGGGCTGGCCCACCGGAGCACACCGGCGAGGAGGCAGCGGGGTCTGGCGCCGGTGGCCCGGCACCTGTCGGTGGATCTTTGCTGGCCGAGCGGGAGGTGTGGCGGGTTGACGCCACTCGTGGCCGGCTGGGCCTGAGCGCCGATGCCGCGAGTGGGCTGCGGGGCACCTTCGACCTCACCTACGACACCGACACCGGGCAGTGGCGTCTCACCCGGTGCCTGGACTGAGGGCCGCGATGAGCACCCGGACCCGCTCTCGTGGTCGAGCGCACGCCCGTCCACGCTCAGCGCCGTCGACCCCATGCCAGGACGTGCCGGCTCCGCTCGGCCGGTACGGCGCGGCCAGCGACCTGCTCGACCGCGCCGACCGGGCGCTGGTCCAGGCCCGGATGGCCGACGGGCCGGCCCGGCGTTACTGCTGCGCCCACGTGGCGGCGCTGCGTACGGCGGCGGCGGTGCTCGCAGTGCGCACCCGGCCCGGCGCGCGGCGGGGCCAGCGCAACGCGTGGGAGCTGCTGACCCAGGTGGCACCCGAGCTGGGGGAGTGGGCCGCGTTCTTCGCTGCCGGTGCAGCCAAACGAGCCGCCGCGGAGGCCGGGTCGACCACCGCGGTCACCACTCGCGAGGCCGACGACCTGGTCCGCGACGCCGAGCACTTCGGGCACGTCGTCGAGCAGGTGCTCGGTCTGGCGCCCCCGGCCGGGCGACTGGTCCCCGCCGGACCGCTCGCCCCCGACACACCCGCGAGCCGTGCCGCCGGTGACCAGGGAGGTGGGTGACGTGGCCGACCCGTTCGTCCACCTGCACGTGGCCTCCGGCTACTCGCTGCGCCACGGGGCCTCCCACCCGCACGTGCTCGTGCAGCGTGCTGCCGAGGCCGAGATGGACACCCTGGCCCTCACCGACCGCGACGGCGTCTACGGCGCGGTCCGGTTCGCCAAGGCGTGTCTGCGCGCGGGCATCCGGCCGGTGCTTGGGGTCGACCTGGCGGTCAAGCCGTCCGGTCTCCTGCCAGCGGGTCTCGGCGGCGCTCTCGAAGGCTCAGCAGCGGCTGGTGACTCGCGATCCACCTCGGTCCGAGGTAGGCCCGGTCACCCGACCACCCGCTACACCCCGGCCCGCGGTGGCGCCTTCCGCGACGCCCACCTGCCCCGGTTGACCGTCCTGGCCGGCAACCGCGCCGGGTGGGCAGCGGTGTGCCGGCTGATCTCCGCGACCCACCTGCGCGGCCAGCGCGGTGCACCGGTCACCACCACCGAGCTGGTCGCCGAGCACGCCAGCGGCGGTGACGTGGTGGTGCTGCTCGGGCCGTCCTCCGAGGTCGGCCGGGCCGCCGCCGTACGCCGCGACGACCTGGCCTCGGCGGTGCTGCGGCACTGGCGTGAGCTGGTCCAGCCCGGTGACCTGCTGGTCGAGGTGGTCTCCCACCGCCGGCCCGGCGCCGGACCGGGCAGCACCACCCACGCCGCCCGGATGCTGCGACTGGCCGAGCGGGCCCGCCTCGAGGTGGTGCTGACCAACCAGGTCCGCCACGCCGACCATGCCGACGCCCCGGTGACCGACGTCCTCGACGCCGTCCGCCGGCTGGTGCCGCTCGACCCGCGCCACCTCGACCGCGGCAACGCCGAGGGCTACCTCAAGACCGGCAAGCAGATGGCCGAGGTGGCCGAGGAGGTCTGCCGGCACGCCGGTGCGTCCGGGCGCGACGCCGACCGACTCCTGGCCCGCACCCGTACGGTCGCCGACCGGGTCGCCCTCGACCCGCGTGGCGACCTCGGGCTGGGGGAGGTGCACTTCCCTGAGCAGTGGAGTCCTGAGCTGTGCCCTGAGCTGCGGAGTCCGGAGCTGCGGAGTCCGGAGCTGCGGAGTCCCGAGCCGGGCGAGTCGGGGTGGGCCGGCTCCGACGTCGGCACCGTCCTGCGGGAGCGCTGCGAGGCCGGCCTCGGCACCCGGTACGGCTCCGCCCCCATCCGCCGGGTCCTCGACCGGCTCGACGACGAGCTGACGGTGATCGCCGGGCTGGGCTTCTCCTCCTACTTCCTCACCGTCGCCGACGTGTGCGACCTGATCCGCGACCTGGGGGTGCGGTGCGCGGCTCGTGGCTCGGGGGCAGGCAGCCTGGTCAACTACCTGCTCGGCATCAGCGGGGTCGACCCGATCCGCCACGACCTGCTGATGGAGCGGTTCCTCTCCCCGCTGCGCCAGGCGCTGCCCGACATCGACGTCGATGTCGAGTCCGCCCGCCGCACCGAGGTCTACGAGCACGTCCTGGCTCGCTACGGCGGTGAGCGGTGCGCCTGCGTGGCGATGATGGACACCTACCGGGTGCGCCACGCGATCCGTGACGTCGGCGGCGCGCTCGGCATGCCGCTGGGCGAGATCGACACCATCGCCAAGGCGTTCCCCCACATCCGGGCCCGCGACGCGCGCAACGCCCTGCGCGAGCTGCCCGAGCTGCGCGCTTCCGGGCTCGGCGAGCAGCGGCTCGCGCTGCTGTTCGACCTGGTCGAGCGGCTCGACGGGCTGCCGCGCCACATCGCGCTGCACCCGTGCGGGGTGGTGCTCTCCGACGCCACCCTGCTCGACCGCACCCCGGTCGAGGCCAGCTACGCCGGCTTCCCGATGAGCCAGTTCGACAAGGACGACGTCGAGGACCTCGGCCTGCTCAAGCTCGACCTGCTCGGCATCCGCATGCAGTCCGCGATGGCCCACGCCGTAGGTGAGGCGGCCCGTGTCGACGGCGTCGACGTCGACGTCGACGACCGCGCGCAGGTGCCGCTCGACGACCCCGCGACCTACGCGCTGATCGCCCGGTCCAAGACGCTGGGCTGCTTCCAGATCGAGTCACCGGGCCAGCGCGAGCTGATCGGCAAGTTCGGCCCCGAGACGTTCGACGACCTCGTCACCGACATCTCGCTGTTTCGGCCCGGGCCGGTCAAGAGCGACATGGTGACCCCGTTCCTGTCCGCGCGGCAGGGCTGGACCGAGCCGGTCTACCTGCATCCCGACCTTGAGCGGGTCCTACGACCCACCAGCGGGGTCGTGGTCTTCCACGAGCAGGTCATCGAGATCGTGGCGGCCTTCACCGGGTGCACGCTCGCCGAGGCCGACGAGGCTCGCCGGGCGCTGGGCGACCGGGAGGGCAAGCTCGACGTGCGCGCCTGGTTCTTCCCCCGATCGCTCGCCCGCGGCTACCCCGAGCCGGTCGTGCAGCGGGTGTGGGAGGTGCTGGAGGCGTTCGCCTCGTTCGGCTTCTGCAAGGCCCATGCCGCCGCGTTCGCGCTCCCGACCTACCAGTCGGCCTGGCTCAAGACCCACCACACCGCCGCGTTCCTCGCCGGGGTGCTGACCCACGACCCGGGGATGTATCCGAAGCGGTTGATCCTCGACGACGCCCGCCAGTTCGGCGTCGCGGTGCTGCCGCTCGACGTCAATGTCAGCGACGACACCTACCGCGTCGAGCGGGTCGACCCGCGCGACGAGCCACCACCACGGGTGCTGGGGGAGGACCCCCGCGTCACGTTCGATCCGGCGCTGCCCGACGCGCGGGCGTACGGCATCCGCCTCAGCCTGGCCGACGTCAAGGGCATCGACGACGCCGAGGTGGCCCGCATCGTCGCCGGGCGGCCGTACGCCTCGCTGACCGACTTCTGGCACCGGGCCCGAGCCTCCCGGCCCACCACCGAGCGACTGGTGCTGGCCGGGGGGCTCGACGGCATCTACGGCATCGGGTCGCCGGTGCCCGTACGCCGGCGAGGCTCCGTCACCCGACGCGACCTACTGCTCCAGGTGCTCGAGCTCGACCGCTGGAGCCGAGCCACCGCTCGGTCCAGCGGTACGACCAGCGCCCGGGGCGCACGCCGGACACCGGGTCCACCACCGGGTCCGCCACCGGGGTCGCCACCGGGGTCGCTATCGGGGTCGCCGCCACCCGGACTCTCGTCGGCCCTCGACGTGTGCAGTCGGGCCGCGGCCCAGTCGCGAGCGGCTCGGCCGGTCGAGCCGGTCGGGAACGTCCAGCTCACCTTCGACCTCGGCGACGCGCCCGGTGAGGTCGAGCGTTCGGGTCTGCCCGAGATGAGCCGGGCCGAACGTGTCCGAGCCGAGCTGGAGATCCTCGGTCTTGACGTCAGCAGCCACGTGGTCGACTTCTACGCCCCGCTGCTCGACGAACTGGGCGTGACCCGTTCGGCCCAGCTGCTGAGCCGCCGCAGCCGCAGCACCCTGCTGGTGAGCGGGGTCAAGGTCGCCACCCAGACACCACCCATCCGGTCCGGCCGCCGGGTGGTCTTCTTGACCCTCGACGACGGCACCGGTCCGGTCGACGCCACCTTCTTCGAAGACGTGCAGGGTCCGTACGCCACCACCGTGTTCCACTCCTGGCTGCTGGTGGTGCGCGGTGAGCTGCGCCGCACCGGCCCCCGAGGAGTGTCGCTGCGGGCGACCGGCTGCTGGGAGCTGCCCGCTCTGCACGCGTTGTGGCGCGAGCACGGCATCGACGCGGTGCACGCCCACCTGGCGCACGTGCCGGCCGGGCTCGAGGTGGGAGAACAGGCCCTGCACGGCGCGGCCGAGAGCCGGGCCTCCCGACCGGTGATGGTGCGACCCGACCGTTACGCCGGCGACGTCGAGGAGCAGGCCTACGCCGCTGGCGGCATGGGCCGGCGTCGGGTCCTGGTGCACGCCAGCGGCTTCCGCCAGTCGCCGTACTCCGACGTCAAGCCGGCGGGCACCGACGCCAAGAGCGCACCACGCAAGCTGTGGCACTCCAGCCCCGGGAGCTCTGGCGGATGAGTGGACCTCTTCGGGCCGACACCTCCTCACTAGGCTGGCCGAGCACCGGCAACCGTCACAGCCGAGGAGGCACCGCGTGGTCGAGCAACGTCGCGGGGCGCTGCGTACCGCCGTGGTGTGGGACGCTGTCTCTGCGGTGCTGGCCGACCAGGCCAGCCGCCTCGACATCCCCGGCGACACCCCCGGTGACACCGCCAACCACACCGTCGGCACGGGGTTGCAGGTGGTGGATCTCGGTGGCGGCACCGGTGGCCTGGCCGTCCGGGTGGCCGCCCTCGGCCATCACGTCACCGTGGTCGAGCCCAGCCCTGACGCCCTCGCGTCCCTGCAACGACGGGCCGCCGACGACGGTGTTGCCGATCGCGTACGCGGGGTGCAAGGCGATGCCGCGGACCTGCTCGACCACGTCGAGCCAGGGACTGCGGACGTGGTGCTCTGCCACGGCGTGCTCGAGGTGGTCGACGAACCCGACGAGGCCCTCACCGCGATCCACGCGACCCTGCGTCCCGGGGGCGCGCTCAGTGTCGTGGTCGCGGGTCGGTTCGCGGCCGCGGTCAGCCGCGCCCTGGCCGGTCACTTCGATCAGGCGGCAGCGCTGCTCGACCCGGCCGCACCAGGTGACGGGTCGCCCGGTGACGTCCGGCACGAGCCGCGTCGCTTCACCCATCCCGAGGTGCTCGCACTGCTCCAGCGACACCGGTTGCGGCCGCAGACGCTGCATGCCGTCCGCGTCTTCACCGACCTGGTCCCCAGCGGCCTGGTCGACGGCGAGCCCGGCGCCGCCGAGGCGTTGCTCGCACTCGAACGCACCGTCGCCGACCGGCTCGAGTTCACCGCTCTGGCCGCCCAGCTCCACGTGGTCGCCCACCGCGACTGAGCGGCCCGCCCGGGCGTCCAGATGATCGCCACCGCTGACACCGGCTGCCCGATCCTGCACGTCGACATGGATGCCTTCTACGCCTCGGTTGCCCTCCGCGGTCGACCCGAGCTGCGCGGCACCCCGGTCATCGTCGGCGGCGGTCACCGGGGCGTGGTCCTGTCGGCCAGCTACGAGGCGCGGGCCCACGGGGTGCACTCGGCAATGCCGATGATGCTGGCACGGCGGCTGTGTCCGACCGCCACCGTGCTGGCACCCGACTTCGAGCAGTACAGCGCCGTCTCCCGCGCGGTCATGGAGACGTTCCGCTCGCTCACCCCGCTGGTCGAGGCGGTCTCGCTCGACGAGGCGTTCCTCGACGTGTCCGGCGTGAGCCGACGGCTCGGATCCCCCCGGCTCGTGGCCGAGCACCTGCATGCTCGTATCAGCGACGAGCAAGACATCACCTGCTCGGTGGGAGTCGCTGCCACGACCGCGCTGGCCAAGCTCGCCTCCCGGCGGGCGAAACCCGACGGAGTCGTCGTGGTGCCGCGTGCCGGCGCCACCGCGTTCCTGCACCCGTTGCGGATCGAAGAGCTGGGGGGAGTGGGGGAGAAGACCGCCGAGGCGCTTCACCGGCTGGGGCTCCACACCATCGGCGACCTCGCCCACACCCCGGTCGAGGTCGTGTGCCGCGCACTCGGCCAGGCCACCGGCAGCACGGTGCACGACCTGGCCTGGGGTGGGGGTCGCCGCACCGTGACCCCCCGACGAGGTCCCGACGAGCCCGACCGCAGCATGGGCGCCGACGAGACGTTCACCCGCGACACCGACGACCCGGCCGTGGTCACTCGCGAGCTGCTGCGGTTGTCGACCAAGGTGGCGGCTCGGCTCCGTGCCGCCGGGGTCGCCGGTCGCACTGTCGTGCTGCGGGTCCGGTTCGCCGACTTCACCACCCTGACCCGGTCACGCACCCTGCGCGACCACACCGACCTGGCCGTCGAGATCCACGCCCAGGCCAGCGAGCTGTTCGCCCGGTTGGGCCTGCAGCGCGCGCGTATCCGGCTCGTGGGAGTGCGCGTGGAGGGTCTGGTGCCGCTCGATCAGGCACACCGCCAGCTGGTGCTGGGTGCTCGCGAGCGCGGCTGGTCGGAGGCCGAGCGGGCAGTCGACTCAGCCGTACGGAGGTTCGGCACCGCCGCCGTGCGCCCCGCCCGCCTGCTCGACACCGCACGCCCATGATCTCGCCCGGACCGGTGACACTCCGGGCGCTCAGCTCCAGGCGCCGTAGACGTGCACCCGCAGCCGCTTGGCGGAGGTGAGCGCCCACAGCTGGCGAGCATCCTCGATGTACATGTTGACGCAGCCGTGGCTGTGGCCGGAGAACGGGTCGGTCATCAGCGACGACCCGTGGAACGCCTGGCCACCGGAGAAGAACTGGGAGTACGGCATGGGAGAGCCGTACAAGCCGCTGACGTGGTCGATGTCGCGCTTGTACACCCAGAACGCCCCGAGCCGAGTCTTGAGGTCGCTCGAGCCACCGCGCACCAGCCAGGCGTTGCGCAGCGAACCGCCCCGCCACAGCGTCACCTGGTGTCGCTTGCGGTCGTAGCAGGCATGCCACCCGTCCCCCCGCTTGCAGCCCCGGGGGATCTTCGGGCGGGCCCGCACGCTGTCCTTGATGACGCGCTCCCAGGTCTTGTGGTTGGCCACGCCGGTCACGCGCAGCTCTTCGCGGCGCTGGTAACGCTTGACCGCCTTCTGCGTCAGCTCGCCGAAGTATCCCGTGACCGGCCCGTTGTACGCCCCGGAGAAGTGCAGCCGGTACTGCAGCTCTCGGACGTGCTCGATGTTCGAGGCCGAGGTGTCTTGGTCACCGCGCCGGGCGAACTCGCGGTAGAACGGGGCGCGCACCGTCCAGCGAGGCTTCCCGCCCTGCGCCGCCGTCGTTGCCAGCGTTGCTCCCGTGACGGCCGTTCCGTTCCGTGCCGCCGTGGCCGCAGAGGCCCGCGTGGCCGCCGTTGCCAAGGGTGCGCTCGTGGCTGTGGTCGCGGCCAGGTTCGCGCCGGCGGCCGCTGGTGCGGGCACGGTCGTCACGCCGGCCGCGGCCACCACCGTCACTGTGGCGACCATCCGACCTGCCGAGCGGGCAACGGCGCGCGTCTTGCCATCGCGCGCGGTGCGGTCTCGCACAGACATGTGGAACACCCTCCGTCAGGACATCGCCCGAGGCCTCCGGCCTGGTGCTCGCATGGTAGGCCACGGCTGCGGAGCGTGAGAGGGGTACTACTTCGAGCAAGCGCCCATCCCAGTTCGGTTACTCGGGTTTCCGATGCCCGGCCCGCTGCCTACACTGACCTCGACGGCTCGTCGGCCGTCCGGTGACAGCGGGAGGCCACGGTGCCGCTATCGGAGGAGGAGCAGCGACTGCTCGAGCAGATGGAGCAGGCGCTGACCA
Source organism: Propionibacteriales bacterium (assembly GCA_038233355.1). Taxonomy (GTDB): domain Bacteria; phylum Actinomycetota; class Actinomycetes; order Propionibacteriales; family Nocardioidaceae; genus DASQMN01. Next base: position 34,611 of record JBBSMD010000007.1, on the reverse strand, counting down.
CGGAAGACCCGAAGTTCGCCTCGGCCCTGCGCGGCTCGGCGATGCGCTCGCGCAGCCGTCGTCGTGCCGGCTATGCCGCCATCGGTTTCCTGGTCGGTGTCGCGCTGCTGATGACTGGCGCCATCCTCCAACAGACGGTCGTCGCCGTGGTCGGCTTCTTGTCCATGCTGGGCGCCGCCTACCTCTTCGTCGGCCAGTGGCGCCGATCGACCAGTGGTGCAGAGACCCCGACCAGCACACCGGCGCCACGAACGGTGGCCCGCGGTCGGGCGTCGGCCGGTGGAGACACCTTCATGGACCGCATGGAAGAGCGTTGGCGGCGCCGCCGCGACGACACGACCGACGGCTCCTGATCTGCCGGCAGCACCAGGTTCCTGACCCGGTCTCACCGACCCAGAGCGCCTCATCCGGCGACCGACCCGAGCGTTTGACCGAAGCGCCTGGCGCGAGCGCCCGACGCGACCGCCTGACCGGACAGGCCCCCGGGGCCCGATCCGGTATCGGTCTCAGGCCGGGCTTCCCGCGCGTAGCCGCCGCCACCAGCCACCAGCTGAGCTGCCGTCCGCACTAGCCGTGCCCATACGGCCAATCGGGAGCAGGGAGCGGGGCAACCAACGCGCCAGGTGCCGATGCCAGCGACTCTGCACGCCTGCCACCGTGGCGAGCACGGTGTCCACGTCGGCTCGCAACGGGTCCGGCCCCGCCGACGGCTCGGCCGGCTGCGGCCCGGCATAGCGCGCGCGCTCCACCGCGCGGACCAGCCGGTTCAGCGCGGCGACCGAGGCGCGGTCGTGGTCGATGACCGGCCGCAGGCTGCGGCCGCTGGCCCGCGGTGTCCGCGCCGGGTCCCAGGGGTGTCCCAGATCCACGAGGGAGTCCGCGAGCTCCTCCCACGCTTCTTCGGGGGCAGCCGCGGGGTGCGCCTCGGCCCGCGACCACCGACGCCTGCGACGCAGCTCGCACCAGGCTCGGGGGACGAGCGCGACGGTGAGCAGGACCAGCAACGCCGCGATGACCCGGTTGTCGAGTCGGGTCTCGACGGGGACGGGCTCGTCGATCAGGGCACGTAGCGGTGCAAGCCCGCTCGGGTTGGCCGAGTTCGGGCCGACGGGCGCGACATCGGCTTCCGGCTCGATGCGGTTGTCCTGCGGCTGGCCCTGCGCTGGGGCCGGCTCCGCGCCGCCGCCGGTGCGATCAGGCGGGGTCGGTTCGAAGCGGACCCAGCCTGCACCGGAGAAGTACAGCTCGGGCCAGGTGTGCAGGGCACGTCCCTGGTAGCTCCAGGTGTCACTGCCCTCTCGTTCCGGCCGCAGGAAGCCGACCGCGACCCGAGCCGGAATGCCCAGGGAACGGGCCATCAGCGCCATGGCGCTCGCGAACTGCTCGCAGTAACCCTCCCGCTCATCGGTGACGAAGGCCGCGATGGTCTCCTCGCCCGTGCCCCCGCGGGGCTCGGTGGTGTAGACGAACCCACCGTCGGCGCGAAACCACCGCTCGATGTTCAGCGCCTGGTCGTAGGGGCTCGAGATGCCCGCCGCGAGGGTGCGGGCCTGGCTGCCGATGATGGCCGGCAGCCCCGCTGGCAGCTCGGTGAGGTCCTCGAGCGAAGCCGGTGGCGGAGGTGCCGTCCGCAGCTGCTCCGGGGTTGGTTCGGGAATGGTGGCGGTGAAGGTGTACGTCGTGGAGGTCGCCTGCTCGTCCTGGTCGGCGATCACCACGTCGAGGGTGTTCTCGTCGACGCGCCAGTCGCCGTCGGCGTCGATCGTGGTGGGCGCGTAGACGACCGGCAGCCAGGCCGAGGCGAACGCCGAGGTGAGAGTCACCTCGTAATCCACCTCGCGGGTCGCCACCGCGGCGGAAAGACCCGGCGGCGCCGGTAGCTGGTCGGAGTCGGCGTCGACGCTCTGGTCCTCTTCCCGGCTGCTGGGTTGCCACCGATCCCCGGTGAACTCGTCGAGGACCGTCGTGCGCAGGTACGCCGGTGTCGGGTCGTCGGTGCGGACCCGCACCAGCTCGATCCGCGGTTGCTCCACCAGGTTGCGACGCAGGTCCAGCACCGGGTTGTCGACGGTGATTACGTCGGAGCCCAGTCCGCTGCCGACCCCCAGCGTTCCCCCCGACCCGAACAACCGCAGCGAGGCCGCCGGGAGCAGGAGGGGCAAGATGACGGCGATGCCCACCGCGCTGAGCGCCACCTGGCGGCCGCGCGTACCGAACACGTCGTCTGCTGAAGCCTCGGCGCCGCGGCTCTCGGCCGAACCGCCACTCCAGTGCGACCGGTTCAGTCGCTCGCCGGCGAGCAGCAGCCCCGTCCAGGCGAGGGCGCCGGGCCAGAAGACGTGCGCCGAGACCTGACCGCTCAGCGTTGCCACCGGCACCATGTAGACGCCGAGCTGCAGCAGGCCGACCACGGCCGCTCGGCGGGCCGCGACGGCGACCACGTCCACGAGCAGAGCGAGCAGCGCGATGCCGAGAGCGAGCACGGTGCTCAAGGCAGGCGACGCCGGCAACGGTGCCGCGCGTTCGCGAGCCAGCTCGAGGACCTGCCCGATGTCACCGGCGAGCGTCGCAGCCGTGTCCGGGGTAGGCAGTCCGAACCACGCCTCGCGGGGGGAGACCAGCAGTGCCGCCCACAGCACCAGGACACTCAGCTGGACGGGCACCGTGTACGGGCGCAGGACCCGCAGGGCGCGACAGGCGATGCCGGTGGCGACGACCAGCGCGGCACCGCCCAGGCCGGTCAGCCAGAAGGCGTGCGACTGCGAGAGCGGGAAGAGCGCGAGCGTGGTCGCTGCGGTCACCAGCAGCCCCCATACGGGCACGCTCAGCGCGGACCGCGCCCACGCCCGTGGGTTCATGCCGTCGCCGCCGGAGCCGGCTCACGCCGAAGGCCGCCCACCGCTTGCGCAAGCCGGTCCCAGGCGCGCGGCAGCTCCTCGTGGGGCGTGACCACCGACACTCCCCAGCCGCAGGCTCGCAACGACGCGGCGCGGTCGAGCACCTGGCGTGACGGTCCTGGCTGCTCGAGCTGCCACGACTCGACGTCCAGCAGCAGGCACAGGCTCCGCCGGGCCGGGCCGGGGAGGCGCCGAAGGCGCGCCAGGTCGGTGTCGGACAGCCCCCCGAACACCGCTAGCAGGAGTCCCGACTCACCGGTCAGGGTGGCCACGTCATCGGCCAGCGTGCCCTCCGGGGTCGGGTTCACCGCGGCCAGCGTGTCGAGCAGCGGGCCGCTCTGGATCCAGGAGTGCGTCGAGCGGTCGTGCCAGCCCGATCCGGACTCGCCGTGGCCTCCGCAGCACAGTCGTACGGTGATTTTCTCGGTGGCGAGGTAGACGACCATCGAGGCGGCCGCGCGTACCGCCCACTCCAGTGACGAGGTGGCGCCGGCGCCGGCGTGCGCCACAGCCCGGGTGTCCAGCAGGACGCCGGCACGGCTCTGCCACGGCTGCTCCTCGCGGCGCACCATCAACTCGCCGGTTCGCGCCGTGCTCCGCCAGTGCACCCGGCGGAGGTCGTCGCCGCGCTGGTACTCGCGGACCGTCACGTCCTCGGCACCTCCCACGGCCAAGGCGTGCGGGCGTACCTCACCGGTGCCCGACCAGGCCCCGACCGGACCCAGCGGATGCAGCGGTACGGCGTCCGGAACCACGGTGACGGTGGTCGTGTGCGGGAGCACGTGCACCGACTGGACGAGCCCGAACGGGTCGAGTGTGCGTACGGTCAACGGGCCGAGCGCATGGCGTCCGCGCAGCTCCGCGCAGACGGGGTACGTCACCACGTGCCGGCGACGCCTTGGTCCACGCCGCAGCAGGCAGCGCGCCCGCGTTCCCAGTGCCCACGGCACCTCGTCGTCGATCGCCAGCGTGCCGGAGGGGACCACCGCGCGGTCGTCGAGCCTGAGCTCCACTCGGGCGCTCTGACCAAGTGGCAGGCGAGCCGGAGAGACGACCCGGCTGGCGTGGACCTCCGCGTCGGAGCGGCGGCTGACGTAGGCCGCCAGCACCGGCAACGCCGTCACCAAGACCCCGGCTCGTAACAGGGAGTCCAAGCCGAGCGAGAGGGCTGCCGCCGAGACGACGACACCGGTAGCGACGAAGCTGCGGCCACGGGTGGTGAGCGATCTGAAGAATCTGCGCACCTCAGCGCCCCCGAGCTCGGCTGGGCCGTCCGGCACCGCGGTCGGGCAGCGGGACGGCGGCGACCACGGAGTCGAGCACGTCGCTGACCCGCCGGTCACCCATGAGGGCGGTGGTGGAGAGCAGCAGTCGGTGCGCGAGCACCGGCTGGACGAGGCTCTGGACGTCGTCGGGAAGCACGAAGTTGCGTGCGTCGAGAGCTGCGGCTGCCTGCGCCGCCCGGACGAGGTGCAGCGTGGCTCGGGGAGAGGCCCCGAGCCGGATCTCGGGGTGCCGTCGCGTCTCCTGAGCGACGGTGATGGCGTAACGCTGCACCCCCGGAGAGACGTAGACCTGCCGGACGAGGTCGATCATCTTGGCTATCTCGGCGGTGTCGGTCACCGGCGAGAGGTCGGTCAGGGGGTCGGCGCCGCGCCGGTCGCTGAGCATCATCATCTCGGCGTCGGTGGCGGGGTAGCCAATGGACACGCGCGCCATGAACCTGTCGCGTTGGGCCTCTGGCAGGGCATAGGTGCCCTCCATCTCGACCGGGTTCTGCGTGGCGACGACCAGGAACGGTGTCTCCAGCTCGTACGTGGTCCCGTCGACGGTGACCTGGCTCTCGGCCATCGCCTCCAGCAGTGCCGCCTGTGTCTTCGGCGACGCTCGGTTGATCTCGTCGCCGATGACGATGTGGGCGAAGATGCCACCCGGACGGAACTCGAACTGACGAGTGTCGGGGTTGAAGACCGACACGCCCGTCACGTCGGCCGGGAGCAGATCGGGCGTGAACTGGATGCGCCGCACCGTGCCGTCGATCGAGCGGGCCAGCGCCTTGGCGAGCACCGTCTTGCCCACACCGGGGACGTCTTCAATGAGCAGGTGGCCACCGGCGAGCAAGACGGTCACGGCGGCCGACACGACTCGGGGCTTGCCTTGCACAACCGACTCGATGGCGCCCCGCACCCGGTCGGCGACCTCGACGAGGCCGTCGAGGTCGTCACCTGGACGGCTGGTCTGTGTCAGCTGCGTCACGTGGGCGTCCTCCCGGCGGGCTGGTCGAGCCACCTCATCCTCTCAGGCGTCGGGCGTTCAGCCCACCCGCTCGACGCAATGAGCGTTCCGGACTGCCCCGGACCTGCTGCCCGTCACGTCGGGAGGTGGGTCCTAGGGCCGGGAATGACGGCGAAAGAACCACGTATGACGTTGACGGAGGAGGGAGGTGGGGTAAAGTGGGGGGCAGTGGAGGAAAGGCCGCCAGGAGGTGCGTCGTGTTCGTGGGCACCTTCGAGCCCCGGTTGGACGACAAGGGACGCCTCATCCTCCCAGCGCGCTTCCGCGACCAGCTGCAGGGAGGTCTGGTGATCACCAAGGGCCATGAACGCTGTCTCAGCGTGTGGACGCAGGCCGGCTTCGACGAGCTCACCCGACAGGTCAGTGCGGCGCCTGCCAACGACGCTGCTGGACGCGCCTACCAGCGCATCTTGTTCTCCGCTGCCAACCAGGAGGTGCTCGACAAGCAGGGCCGCATCACGGTCCCGCCACGTTTGCGCGAGTACGCCGGCCTCACCCGTGACTGCGCGGTCATCGGGGCCATGGACCACGTCGAGATCTGGTCAGCGGTGGCCTGGGCGTCCTACGAGGCCGCCCAGGAGGAGGCCTTCGCCCAGCTCTCGTCGGTCCGTACGCCACTACCGCCCGCCTCGGCCAGTCGAACCGAGCCGATGCCCTAGGAGCCGACCACCGCGGGCCGCGGTCTCCGCCTCGCCGACGCCCTGGCGCACCTTCCCCGGCGCCAGGACGGGTGGGAGACGGAGACCGGGGCCCGCGGCGGAGTGACACCGCCCTCCACCCCCCCACATCCCCCCACCCCGTACTTCCCCGCACCCCCGTCGCTCGGAGAGGAACCGCCATGGTGGTCGAGCCCGGCCCGTCGCGTCCCCCGAGCACGGGCTCACCCGGCACCGGCCGTCGGCTGCCCGAACCGGCTGGCCACGTCGGTGCACACGCCTGGGTCGGCAAGCGGGTGCGCGAGGACGTGCGCGACGGGGTTGCCGTAGCCGCCTTCTCGTGTGTCACCTCGACGGTGGCGGCCGCACTCCTGCTCCTCATCCTCCGGTTCGCGGGCTGACGTCATGGCCCAGCCTGCCCACGTACCGGTCCTGCTGGACCGAGTCGTCGAGCTCCTGTCGCCCGCGCTGCAACGTGAGGGTGCCGTGCTGCTGGACGCGACGCTCGGCTCGGGCGGCCACACCGGTGCGGTACTCGACAGGTGCCCCCGCGCGGTCGTGCTGGGGCTCGACCGTGATCCCGAGGCACTGGTCGCGGCGCGGCAGCGGTTGGGCGAGAGCGCCGACCGGGTCACGTTCGTGCACGCGGTGTACGACCAGCTCGTCGAGGTGCTCGGGGCGCACGACCTGCGCCGCGTCGACGCGGTCCTGTTCGACCTGGGGGTGTCGTCCTTGCAGCTGGACCGCCCTGAGCGTGGCTTCTCCTACGCGCGTGACGTCGCCCTGGACATGCGCATGGATTCCACGACCGGTAGCACCGCGGCCGACCTGCTCAACACCACCGACGTCGATCGGTTGGCGGGGTGGTTGCGCAGGTACGGCGAGGAGCGTTACGCACGGCGGATCGCGGAGCGCATCGTGCGCGAACGACAGGTGCAGCCGTTCACCACGAGTGCGCGCCTGGTCGACGTGGTGGCCGCGTGCATCCCGGGCTCGGCTCGCAGCCGCGGCGGCCACCCGGCCAAGCGGACGTTCCAGGCGTTGCGCATCGCGGTCAACGACGAGCTGGAGGTGCTCCGGCGCGCCCTTCCGGCGGCGGTCGGGGCCGTACGGGTCGGCGGGCGGGTCGTCGTGGAGGCGTACCAGTCACTCGAGGACCGCCTCGTCAAGCAGGTCTTCGCCGCTGGCGCGAGTGCGCAGGTGCCGCCCGACCTGCCGGTCGTACCGGTCGAGCACCAGCCGGTGCTGCGGTTGCTGACCCGCGGCGCCGAGCGCGCCGGTCCGGACGAGATCGCCGTCAACCCCAGGGCACGGTCGGTCCGGCTGCGAGCCGTCGAACGCATCCGGGAGGCAGCGTGAGCATCGCACCAGAGCCCAGCCGATGGACCGACGGCACGGCGCGCCCGGCACCAGGCGCCCGCCGGCCGATCCGAGAGACGCCGCTGCGGGTGGTGCCGGGCCGACTGGAGGGCTCCCGGCCTAGCCCGTTCGCTGCTGCTCTGGTGCTGCTGGTCGGAGCGGGGCTCGTCGGGCTGTTGCTGCTCAACACCGCGATGCAGCAGCGCGCGTTCGCGTTGACCGCCTTGGACGCGCAGGCCGACGACCTCGACATCCGCGCGGCTGCCCTGGCCATGCGGGCCGAGCGGCCGGCCAGCCCGCAGCGCCTGGCTGTCGCGGCCGACCAGCTCGGCATGGTGCCCAGCCGAAGCGTGGTCTTCCTGCGACTCTCCGACGGCCGGGTCGTGGGCAAGCCCGTCCCGGCTTCCCCCGCCAGCCAGGTGCCCGGGCTGCTGCCGTCGAGAGCGACCGTCAGCGAGCCGGCTCGACGTCCGCCCGACTCCGTGGTCCCCGACGCGCCGACGACCTCCTCGAAGCCGCCCCGGGCGGCCGAGTCCGGTCAGGATGGTGGGCGCATCAGGTGAGCCCCGTGGCCGCGCAGGAGTCACGTCCCACCACGTGCGACCAAGCAAGGACCGGGAGAGACCAGGAGAGCAGTGAGCGCACGGTCGAGAAAGCTTCGTCAGCACCGTAGTCGTGGCGACCTTGCTCGCCGCAGCGCGACAAGGATGCGCATCGTCTTCGTGTTGAGCGCCTTCGCCTTGTCGTTGTTCAGCGCCCGGCTGTTCCAGCTGCAAGGGGTGGACGCCAACGCCTACGCCGCGATGGCGCGCGACGAGGGGTCGCGCACGGTGGTGCTGCACGCGGCTCGCGGCGACATCGTCGACCGCAACGGCGCAGCCCTCGCGGACAGCGTCGACGGCGTGGCACTCACCGCCGACCCGACCCAGACCGCAGCGGTGGCACCGCGGATCGCCGCGTTCTTGACCAAGCACCTGCAGCTGGACTACTTCAGCACCGTCGCCGCGTTGCGCACACCCGACACCCGCTTCGTCTACCTGGCCCGGCAGGTGCCGCGCTGGAGAGGTGAACGTGCCCGCCAGCGCCTCGCCGGCATGGGACTGGCCGGCGTCTACACCGAGCGGGACCCGCTGCGCAACTACCCCGCCGGGCCGGTCGCCGCGCCGGTGATCGGACGCACCGACGCCGAGGGGCGCGGGCAGTCGGGCCTTGAGCGGTCCTTCGACGATCTGCTCACCGGGACCGACGGCTCCGCGACGTACGACCTGGCAGTGACCGGCGAGCGGCTGCCCGTGCCCAGCACCAGCACGTCGGACCCCGAGCCGGGCCAGGACCTCCAGACGACCGTCGACCGCGACGTGCAGTGGTTCGCCGACCGCCGCCTGGCTGCCGGTGTCCGCACCACCGGGTCGGACTGGGGCGTCGCGGTGACGCTCGATGTCCGCACGGGGCAGATCATCCAGCTGTCCCAGGCCCCCGGTTTCGATCCCACCGACGACGACCTGACCGGTGACGAGCTGCGGGTGCGTGCCGTGGAGGACGTGTACGAACCGGGCAGCGTGGAGAAGGTGCTGACCTTCGCCGCGCTCGTCGACCAGGGGCTCGTCGGGCCGCGCAGCAAGATCACCGTGCCCCCGGCACTCCAGGTCGGGGGCTACACCGTGGACGACAGCGAGCCGCACGGCACGCTGCATCTCACCGCTGCCGGCGTCATCGCCGAGTCGTCCAACATCGGCACCGTGATCGCGAGCCGGCAGATCGGTGACGTCGCGCTGTACGACTACCTGCGCGCGTTCGGTCTCGGTGCACCGACCGGGATCGGGCTCCCCAGCGAGACCCCCGGGATCCTCGCCGCCCCGGCCGACGTGGCCGGACCGGGTGAGCCAAGGTGGGCCTCGATCCAGAAGGCGAACATCGCGTTCGGCCAAGGCGTCGCGGTCAACGCCGTGCAGATGGCCGCGGCGGTCAACACGATCGCCAACGGCGGTGTGTACGTCGCGCCGGTACTCGTCGCCGCCCGGGTGAGCGACGGCGGTGAGCTCGTGCCCGCACCCCCGCCGGTCACGCGCCGCGTTGTCAGCGTCCGGGCCGCCCGAGCGGTCGCGCGGATGATGGAGACGGTGACGGGGCCAGACGGCACCGCCCCCCAAACCGCCATCGCCGGATACCGCGTCGCCGGCAAGACCGGGACGGCCCAGCGGGTGAATCCTGACGGCGGGGGCTACACCGGCGGCCGGACGATCAGCTTCGTGTCCTTCGCGCCGGCCGACCAGCCCCGGTTCTTGACCTATGTGGTGATGGACAACGCCGAAGGCTTCTACGGCGGCACGGGAGCCGGCCCGGTGGTGCACGACATCTTGTCGACGGTGCTGCAGCGGTTCGGGGTGCCGCCGACCGGCACGCGCCCACCGAGCCCGCCCCTCGTGTGGTGACGGCGCTAGGCTGCCCGACCGTGCCAGCCCACGACTCCACGCCGCTGGACGCCCGGCCCCGGCACGTCACGGCGGTGCCGCTGAGCCGGCTCGAGCGGCTGCTGGCCACCGGCCGTCGCCCTGTTTCGGCTCCCGACGTCGCGGTGCGCGGGGTGGCCCTGGACTCGGGCCGGGTCCGCCCGGGGGACCTCTACGCGGCCCTTCCCGGCGCTCGTACCCATGGTGCCCGTTACGCCGCCGCGGCCGCGGCAGCGGGAGCGGTGGCGGTCCTCACCGACGCCCCCGGGTACGCGGAGGCATCCGCCCAGCACGTGCCCGTCCTGGTGCTCGACCATCCGCGTCGCCGGCTGGGGGAGGTGGCTCGCCTGGTCTACGGCGATCCCGCCGAGGGCATGCACACGTTCGGCGTCACCGGTACGCAGGGTAAGACGACCACCACCGCACTGATGGGCTCGGCGTTGCAGACCGCCGGCCGCCGGCCCGGTGTGATCGGCACGCTCGGCACCCGCGTCGACGGTCGGCCGGTGCGGTCGGTGCTGACCACACCCGAGGCACCGGACCTGCACGCCCTGTTCGCGGTGATGCGTGAGCAGGGCGCCGACTCGTGCGTCATGGAGGTGTCCAGCCATGCGCTGGTGCAGGGCCGGGTCGACGGCGTCACCTTCGACGTCGCGGTCTTCTTGAACCTGGGCCGAGACCACCTCGACTTCCACGCCGACATGGAGGACTACTTCGCCGCGAAGGCCGGCCTCTTCACCGCGACTCGGGCCCGCGCGGCGGTCGTGGACGTCGACGACCCGTACGGCCGTCGCCTGGTCGAGCGCACCACGCTCCCGGTGACCACTGTCGCGGTCGACCGGATCGCCGACTGGCGCGCCGTCGACGTGCGCACCGACCCCGAGGGCTCCACCTTCGCCCTCGTCGGCCCCGACAACGCACGCCGCGACGCGCGCGTCCGGCTGCCGGGTGCGTTCAACGTCCGTAATTCGCTCGCCGCCATCGCCGCCCTCGTCGTGGGCGGGACACCGGTCGCCGACGCCGTCGCCGGTGTGGCCGAAGCATCCCACGTGCCGGGACGCATGGAACGCATCGGCTCCCGCGCCGACGCGGCAGCGGCGCGCGACGGCGCAGACGTCAACGTCGTCGTCGACTACGCACACAAGCCGGACGCGCTGGCCGCGGTGCTGGAGGCTCTGCGGCCGGCCACTCCGGGCCGGCTGTGGGTGGTCGTCGGCGCCGGCGGCGATCGGGACACGGGCAAGCGGCCGCTGATGGGCGAGGTGGCCGCTCGGCACGCGGACGTGGTCGTCGTCACCGACGACAACCCACGCGGCGAGGACCCGGCCGTCATCCGGGCCGCCGTCGTCGCCGGAGCGCACGCGGGGGCCCGGCCCGGGGTCACCGACGTCCGTGACGTCGCCGACCGGGGACGAGCGGTGCTGGACGCGGTACTGGAGGCCGAGCCGGGTGACTGCGTCCTGGTGGCCGGCAAGGGCCACGAGAGTGGCCAAGAGGTGGCCGGTGTCGTGCACGACTTCGACGACCGTACGGTGGCCGGGGCCGCGTTGGAGGAGCGACAACGCCTGCGCAGCGGCGCGGCGAGGAGCGCCCGGTGATCGATCTGTCGTTGGCAGAGGTTGCCAACGTCACCGGCGGCACCCTGGTCGACGTCGACGAACCGGACACCCGAGTCAGCGCGGCGGTGGTGGTCGACTCCCGGCTGGTCGAGCCCGGCGGCCTCTTCGTTGCGGTGGCGGGGGAGCGCGTCGACGGCCATGAGCACGCGGCCGCAGCGGTTGCCGCCGGTGCCGTCGCGGCACTGGTTCGGCGGCCCGTCGGGGTGCCGGGCGTTCTCGTCGACGACCCGGTCCGTGCGCTCGGCCGGCTTGCGGCAGCCTGCGCGCGGCTTCTGCCCGACTGCACAGTGGTCGGCATCACCGGGTCGGCGGGCAAGACCAGCACCAAGGACCTCCTCGCCCAGGTGCTCGGGGAGACCGGGCCGACCGTCGCCCCGGTCGGCTCGTACAACAACGAGATCGGGGTGCCGCTGACGGTGCTGCGCGCCGAGCCCGGCACCGCCTTCCTCGTGGTGGAGATGGGAGCTCGCGGTGGTGGGCACGTCGCGTGGCTGTGCGACCTGGTGCCTCCGACGATCGGCTGTGTGCTCAACGTGGGCAGCGCCCATCTCGGCGAGTTCGGGAGCCGGGAGGCCATCGCGCAGGCCAAGGGCGAGCTGGTGGAGGCGCTGCCACCGGCCGGTACAGCCGTGCTCAACGCCGACGACGACAAGGTGGCGGCGATGGCGTCGCGCAGCCGGGCGCGCGTGCGCACGTTCGGTGCGTCCCCACACGCCGACGTGCGCCTGGCCGACCTGACCACGACCCCGGTCGGGTGCGCCACCTTCGACCTGGTCGCCGACGGCCAGCGGGCGCCGGTGACCCTGCGGCTGCTCGGAGAGCACCAGGCGATGAACGCGGCGGCGGCGGCCGCGGTGGCTCTCGCGGCCGGGCTCACGCTCGAGGAGGTGGCCACCCGGCTCTCGACGGCCGAACCGCGCTCACGCTGGCGCATGGAGCGCACCGAGCGCTCCGACGGGGTGCTCGTGGTCAACGACGCCTACAACGCCAACCCCGAGTCGATGCGCGCCGCGCTGAAGACGCTGGCCGGTCTCGCACATGCCCGGGGCGGACGCTCGTTCGCGGTGCTGGGAGAGATGCGCGAGCTGGGGGAGGAGGCCACGGCAGAGCACGACCGGATCGGCCGTCTCGCCGTACGTCTGGACATCGACCAGCTCGTCGTTGTCGGAGAGGAGGCGAGACCGCTGCACCTGGGCGCCAGCCTCGAGGGTTCGTGGGGCTCGGAGTCCGAGCTCGTCTGCGACGCCGACGCCGCCGTGGACCTGCTGCGGTCACGGCTGCGGCCGGGGGACACCGTGCTGGTGAAGGCTTCCCGGGCCGCGGGGCTCGAACGCGTGGCGCAGGCGCTGCTCACCGACGAGCCGGTGGACGAGTCGCGGTGAGGGCCGTTCTGCTCGCGGGCAGCCTGGGTCTGCTCGGGACGCTGCTCGGCACCCGGCTGGCGATCCGACTGCTGGTGCGACAGGGCTACGGACAGCTCATCCGCGACGACGGCCCGACCTCGCACCACACCAAGCGCGGCACGCCGACGATGGGGGGTGCGGTGGTGATCTTGTCGACGGTCATCGCCTACGCGCTCGCAAAGCTGCTGACGCAGTCACCGCCGTCGGTCTCCGCCCTCCTGCTGCTCTTCCTGTTCGTCGGTCTCGGTCTGGTCGGTTTCCTCGACGACTTCATCAAGATCTCCAAGCAGCGCAGCCTGGGCCTGCGCAGCAACGCCAAGTTCTTCGGCCAGACGCTCATCGCGCTCGTCTTCGGCTACCTCGCGCTGCAGTTCCCGGACGAGCACGGACGTACCCCGATGTCCTCGTCGCTGTCGTTCACCCGTGAGGTGCCCGGCTGGCAGCTGCCGACGGCGCTCGTCCTGGTCCTCGTGCTGGTGATGGTGGCCGGGACCAGCAACGGGGTCAACCTGGCCGACGGTCTCGACGGTCTCGCCACCGGCTCCTCGGTGATGGTGTGCGCCGCATACGTCTTGGTCAACATCTGGCAGAACAACCAGTTCTGCGAGACCGTCCCCGGACCCAAGTGCTACGAGGTGCGTGATCCGCTCGACCTGGCCGTCGTCGCGGCGGCTCTCACCGGCTCCGCCTTCGGGTTCTTGTGGTGGAACGCCGCCCCCGCCAAGATCTTCATGGGTGACACCGGCTCCCTCTCGCTGGGCGGGGCGATCGCGGGGCTCGCCGTGCTGACCCAGACCGAGCTGCTCCTGCTGATGGTGGGGGGGCTGTTCGTCATCATCACGTTGTCGGTGATCTTGCAGGTCGGCTGGTTCAAGCTCAGCGGCGGCAAGCGGTTGTTCCGGATGGCGCCACTGCAGCACCATTTCGAGCTCAAGGGGTGGGCCGAGGTCACGATCGTGATCCGGTTCTGGATCATCTGCGGCATCTGCGTCGCCGCGGGGATGGGGGTCTTCTACGCCGAGTGGGTGGCGGGCGCGTGAGTGCCTCGCCCCGACTGGACGCGCTCGGGCGGGCCGACAGCTGGTCGGGCGTGCGTGCCGTGGTGACCGGGCTGGGCGTCTCCGGCTTCGCCGCCGCCGACGCCCTGGTGCATCTGGGAGCGACGGTCACCATCGTCGAGGAGAACCAGGGCCCGGCGCTCGAGGAGAAGGCGACCCTGTTGGAGGTGCTCGGTGCCGACGTACGGCTCGGGGCACCTGGCCACGCGTTGCCACCCGGGGTCGACGTGGTGGTCACGTCGCCGGCCTGGCGTCCCAGCAACCCGCTGCTGGTGGCCGCCCACGGTCGAGGAGTGCCGGTGTGGGGGGAGGTCGAGCTTGCCTGGCGCCTGCGCGGGCAGGCGCCCTGGCTGTGCCTGACCGGCACCAACGGCAAGACCACCACGGTGCAGATGCTGGGCTCCATGCTGACCGCGGCCGGTCTGCGCTGCGCCGTGGTGGGCAACGTGGGCCTGCCCGCGACCGAGGCCGTGATGGAGCCCCAGGAGTACGACGTCCTCGCGGTCGAGCTGTCGAGCTTCCAGCTGCACTGGGCGCAGACGCTGTCACCGCGCGCATCGGCGGTCCTGAACCTCGCCCCCGACCACCTCGACTGGTACGGCGGGTCGGAGCGGGCGTACGCCGCGGACAAGGCGCGCATCTACGAGCGCACCCAGCTCGCCTGCGTCTACAACGCCGACGAACCGGTCACCGAACAGATGGTGGTGGAGGCCGAGGTCGTGGAGGGAGCCCGGGCGATCGGCTTCACCCTCGCGGTGCCCCAGGTCGGCATGCTCGGGCTCGTCGACGACGTGCTGGCGGACCGGGCCTTCGTCGCCGAGCGGGCAACCAGTGCCGCCGAGCTGGGCACGCTGTCCGACATCTCGCCGGGCGCGCCGCACAACGTCTCCAACGCGTTGGCCGCGGCCGCCCTCGCGCGCGCCCAGGGAGTGCCACCGGTCGCGGTCCGCGACGGGCTGCGGGCCTTTCGTCCCGACGCCCACCGCATCGCGACGGTGCTGACGCACCGCGGTGTGCAGTGGATCGACGACTCCAAGGCGACGAACCCGCACGCCGCGCTGGCCTCCCTGCGCAGCTACGACTCGGTGGTGTGGCTCGCCGGAGGCCTCGCCAAGGGCGCCGACTTCGACGAGCTCGTCCGGCTGGGTGCCGACCGCCTGCGGGCCGTGGTGCTGCTGGGCGCCGACCGGCATCTGGTCGAGCAGGCACTGCGCCGACACGCCCCGGATGTGCCTCGCCACGACGTGGGCGGCGGGGAGACTGGGCAGTCCGGTGACCAGGTTATGGACCGGGCGGTCGGCGCTGCCGTGGCGGCGGCTCGGTCCGGCGACACGGTGCTCCTGGCGCCGGGGTGCGCCTCGCACGACCTGTTCGACGGGTACGGCGCCCGCGGTGACTCCTTCGCCGCGGCGGTGCACCGGCAGCTGCGTGGCTGAGGCGGTCAACGCGCAGCGGCGGGTACGACGAGAAGGAGGCGGCCGGTGGCCAGTACGGCGAAGAGCACGGTGCGCAGCACCGGGCACCCCCCGGAGAGCAGCACCGGGAGCAGCACGCGGAACCGGGTGGCCCGCAGCGATGTCGACGGGTCGGCGCCGAGCCGGTCCCAGCGCGTCCGCGAGCTGCTGGACCGTCCCCTGCTGTCCTACCAGCTGGTGATCGGCGCCGGTGCCCTGCTGCTCAGCATCGGCGTCGTGATGGTGCTCAGCGCCAGCTCGGTGCTGAGCTTCTCCACGTACGGCAACAGCTACTACATCGCGTTGCGTCAGCTGCTGTGGCTCGCGGTCGCTCTGCCCTGCGGCTGGGTAGCGGCCCACCTGCCGGTCTCGGTGCTGCGCCGGACCGGCTACCCCGCCCTCGTGGTGGCCGTGGCACTGCTGCTGGCGACGTTCACCCCGCTAGGGGTCGAGGTCAACGGCAACCGCAACTGGTTGAGCCTTGGCGGCTTCTTCCAGGTGCAGCCCTCGGAGATCGCCAAGCTGGCCATCGTGTTGTGGTCGGCGGACCTGCTGGCGCGCAAGCATCGCCTGCTCGACCAGCCGAAACACGTGCTCATCCCCTTGCTGCCGGTGACCGGCGTCGTCTTCGTCCTGGTGATCGCGCAGCGCGACCTCGGGACGGCACTGGTCCTGGGCGCCATCGTCCTCGGCATGGTGTGGGTCGTCGGCGCCCCGCTGCGGATCTTCGCGGTCGTGCTCGCGGCGGTCGCCGCGGTGGTCACCCGGCTGGCACTCACCGATCCGGAGAGGTTGCAGCGTCTCTCCACCTTCACCGACCCGGTGCGAGACATACAGGGCCAGGGGTGGCAGGCTGCGCACGGCTTCTACGCCCTCGCCACCGGCCAGTTCTGGGGGGTCGGTCTCGGAGCCAGCCGGCAGAAGTGGGGGGGCCTGCCCGCGGCACACACCGATTTCATCTTCGCCGTGCTCGGTGAGGAGCTCGGTCTGGCCGGCACCCTGGTCGTGGTCGGTGCCTTCGTCGCCCTGGCCTACGCCGGGCTGCGCATCTCCACGCGCACCCGCGACCCCTTCGTGTGCTACTGCTCCGCCGGGATCACGGTGTGGCTGCTGGCCCAGGCGCTCATCAACATCGGCATGGTCCTCGGCCTGTTGCCGGTCATCGGCATCCCGCTGCCCCTGGTGTCCTACGGCGGCTCCGCCCTCGTCATCACCGTCGTAGCGCTGGGACTGCTCGCGGCCTTCGCCGCCACCGAGCCGGGCGCGCGGGCGGCTCTGCGTGCCTCGCGCAGCGCCCGGGTCCGGCGGCTGCACGGTGCCCTCACCCGGCGGGGCGGCACGGGGTCTCGCCGGTGAGCCGTTCGGGCCGGGTACGGGTCCTGATGGCCGCCGGCGGGACGGCCGGGCACGTCGGCCCGATGCTGGCCACCGCCGCGGCTCTCGTCGAGCGGAGCGGGGAGGTGGACGTGACGTGCCTTGGTACGCCGCGAGGCCTCGAGACGAGGCTGGTCCCCGCGGCGGGGTTCCCGCTGGAGCTGGTGACGCCCGTACCGCTACCCCGCCGGGTGTCACCGGAGCTGGCGCGGCTGCCGGTCCGGCTCGCCAGCAGTGTCCGCGGAGCGCTGACTGTGCTGGACCGGGTCCGGCCCGACGTCGTGGTCGGTTTCGGCGGCTACGTGTCCGTGCCCGCCTACCTCGCCGCGGCGCGCCGGCGGGTGCCGCTCGTGGTGCACGAGGGGAACGCACTGCCCGGTCTGGCCAACCGGCTCGGCGCGCGGCTCACCGACCACGTCGCCACCAGCTTCCCCCAGACGCCGCTGCCGCGGGCGGTCTGCACCGGTCTGCCGGTGCGCACGAGGATCTCGCGGCTCGACCGGGCGCGCGGCCGCGACGAGGCGCGGGCGTACTTCGGGCTGCGTGCGGAGCAGCCGGTGCTGCTCGTCACCGGTGGCTCGCAGGGTGCCCGTCGGCTCAACGAGGCGGTGGCCGGTGCCGCACCGGCGCTGGGTGCGGCTGGCATCTCGGTGCTGCACGTGTCGGGGCCGGCCAACGAGGTGACGATCGGGGGGACGCGGAGCCCGGACACCACCTACGTCGTCCGGGACTACGTCGACCGGATGGACCTCGCCTACGCCGCGGCTGACCTGGTGCTGTGCCGGGCCGGTGCCGGCACCGTCACCGAGGTCGCGGTGACCGGGCTGCCGGCGGTGTTCGTGCCGCTGCCCATCGGCAACGGTGAGCAGGCTCGCAACGCGGCGCCCGTCGTGGCGGCCGGGGGCGCGCGGCTGGTGGCCGACTCCAAACTCACGCCGGCCTGGGTTGCCGACGAGCTCGTGCCGTTGCTGACCGACCCGGGGCAGCTGCAGGCCATGTCGGCCCGGGCGACGACGGTGCTGCCGCGAGGAGCCGACGAGGCCGTCGCCGAGCTGGTGCTCGAGGCGGCCGCGGCACCACGTACGCATGGTCGGGTGCGCCGCCGCGGAGAGGTCTCGTGAGAGTGCCGGTCCCGGCGGTGATCCCCGCGCCGGAGGAGCTCGGCCGTGTCCACCTGGTCGGCATCGGCGGCGCGGCGCTGTCGGGCATCGCCAGACTGCTGCTGGCTCGCGGCTGTGCCGTGAGCGGCAGCGACGCCGTGGACTCCGACGCGCTGAGCGCACTGCGCGCACTCGGCATCACCTGCTACGTGGGGCACGCGGCCGCGCAGGTGGGTGCCGCCGACACCCTCGTCGTGTCGGTCGCGGTACGAGACGACAACCCCGAGGTGGCCGAGGCGCACCGGCGCGGGCTGCGGGTGCTGCCGCGTTCGGCCGCGCTCGCCTCGCTCACCGCCGACCGCACCGTGCTCGCGGTGGCCGGCACCCACGGCAAGACCACCACGTCCTCGCTGCTGACCATGGCGCTTCGCGCGACGGGCTCCGACCCGTCGTACGCCATCGGCGCCGAGCTTGCCGCCACCGGCAGCAACGCGGCCGCCGGGCGGGGTGACACCTTCGTGCTCGAGGCCGACGAGAGTGACGGCGCCTTCTTGGTGTACCGCCCGTACGGAGCGGTGGTGACCAACGTCGAGTCCGACCACCTCGACGTGTGGGGCACTCCGCGGGCGTACGCGCAGGCGTTCACCGAGTTCAGCCGCCGGGTCGTGCCCGGCGGCTTCCTCGTGTGCTGCGTCGACGATCCGGGTGCCGCCCGGCTGGCCGTGCAGGCCGAGGGGGAGGCACGCGATGTGCTCCGCGTCGCGATGGTCGACGGTCCGGGCGCCCAAGAGGCCGATCTGGTAGCCACCGACGTCGCGCTGGACGGTGCCACGTCCTCGTTCCGCGTGTCCCGGGAAGGCGAGGTGCTCGGAGCGGTGCACCTGTGCGTTCCTGGTCGCCACTACGTCCTGGACGCGCTGGCGGCACTCGCCGCCGGGCTCCGGCTCGGGCATCGCTTCGACCAGCTCGTCGCCGGCCTGGCCGAGCACACCGGCAGCCGTCGTCGCATGGAGCCCAAGGGCGCGCACGGGGGGATCCAGGTCTACGACTCCTATGCCCACCACCCCACCGAGATCGCGGCAGACCTGGCCGCTGCCAGGGCGGTGGCCGGGACCGGCCGGCTCGTGGTGGCCTACCAGCCGCACCTGGTGTCACGGACCCGGGAGCTGGGGGCCGCGATGGGGGAGGCACTCGCCGCCGCCGACGTCGTGGTCGTCACCGATGTCTACGCCGCGCGCGAGGAGCCGGACCCGCAGGTGAGCGGGCGGCTCGTGGCCGACGCGGTGCCGCTGCAGGCGCAACGGGTGTCCTACCAGCCGTCGCTCGACTCCGTGGTGGAGGTGCTGGTGGACCTGACCCGTCCCGGCGACCTGGTCCTGACGCTTGGCGCCGGGGACATCACCCGGATCGGGCCGGAACTGTTGACCGCGTTGGCGTCCCGACCGGCTGGCGGACCGGGAGACCCCACATGAGCAGGTCACGGACACCGCACGACCGTTTCAGCCGGCGCCGTCGAGGGGTGTGGCTGCGTCGCTGGCGCTGGATGCTCGTCGGTGCGACGCTGCTCGCGGTGACCGGTGCCCCGGGGTGGGTGTTGTTGCGCTCTGACGTGCTCGCGGTGCAGAACGTCGACGTGGCCGGCGCCGGTGCGGTCGGCGTGGCCGGGGTGAGCGCCGCACAGGTGCGTGCGGCTGGCGACGTCACCACCGGCACACCGCTGGTCAGGGTCGACCTCGACGCGGTGTCCAGCGGTGTCGAGCGGCTCCCTGGCGTGGCCTCCGCCTCGGTCGTACGTCAGTGGCCGCACACCCTCCGGGTGGACATCGTCGAGCGCAGCCCCGTGGCTGCAGTAGAGGTCGAGGGTGAATGGCGGGCACTGGATGCGACCGGGGCGGTGTTCGGTGCTTACCAGCGACCACCGGTGAGGCTTCCGCGGGTGCGCATCGAGCAGGTGGACCCCGCCCAGCGCGACTCCGCGGTCGCGGAGGCCGCCGCCGTGCTCGACTCGCTGGAACCGGCCATCGCCGCGCGGCTGACCTCGGTCGAGGTTTCCTCGATGGACGACATCGTGCTGGTGCTGCACTCGGGGGCCCGCGTGCAGTGGGGAAGCGCCGCGGACTCGGCTCGCAAGGCCGAGGTGCTCACCGTGCTGCTGCGCATTCCCGCCACTGCCTACGACGTGACGGTGCCCGAGCTGCCGACCACCTCCTAGCACCCCAAGCGCGCCCCGGTGCCCCCGGCTCGTCCGGGCGGCGTCGGCACGGCCCGGACGAGCCGGGCTCTCGATCGGGGAAGGACCCGAACGACTCATCGGCCGAAACGTCCCCAATCCGGCTCTCGGCCCGGCCCCGGGCAAACGTCATCCGTTCGGACGACCCCGACACGCCGACGCGCCGTTGCGAGGGTGGGGTCGGTGTGCGTAAGTTCCTCATCGCCGGAGGTTGACATAACTGTCACTCTCGACTAGAGGGTTAGCCCCGGCGGAGAATGCCCTACGACGAGAGGCCGCGCCGTGGCAGCGCAGAACTATCTGGCAGTGATCAAGGTCGTCGGTATCGGCGGAGGCGGTGTCAACGCCGTCAACCGGATGATCGACGTCGGCCTCAAGGGGGTCGAGTTCATCGCGGTCAACACCGACGCCCAGGCGTTGTTGATGAGCGACGCCGACGTCAAGCTGGACATCGGCCGCGATCTCACCCGAGGTCTCGGGGCAGGAGCCGATCCGGACGTCGGAGGCAGGGCCGCCGAGGATCATGCCGAGGACATCGAGGAGGTGCTCAAGGGCGCCGACATGGTGTTCGTGACCGCCGGGGAGGGTGGCGGCACGGGCACCGGCGGGGCACCGGTGGTGGCGCGCATCGCCCGCTCACTCGGTGCGCTGACCATCGGCGTGGTGACTCGGCCCTTCTCCTTCGAGGGGCGCCGACGTGCCAACCAGGCCGAGGACGGGATCGCCTCGCTCCGCGAGGAGGTGGACACCCTCATCGTCATCCCCAACGATCGACTGCTCTCGATCAGCGACCGCAACGTGAGCGTGCTCGACGCCTTCAAGCAGGCCGACCAGGTGCTTCTGCAAGGTGTGTCGGGCATCACCGACCTCATCACCACCCCGGGGCTGATCAACCTCGACTTCGCCGACGTCAAGTCGGTGATGCAGGACGCCGGGTCGGCCCTGATGGGCATCGGGTCGGCTCGCGGCGACGACCGGGCCATCGCCGCCGCCGAGATGGCAGTGTCCAGCCCTTTGCTCGAGGCGTCGATCGACGGAGCGTACGGCGTGCTGCTCTCCATCGCCGGTGGCTCCGACCTCGGCCTCTTCGAGATCAACGAGGCGGCCGCGCTGGTCAGCCAGGCGGCTCACAACGAGGCCAACATTATCTTCGGTGCGGTCATCGACGACGCTCTGGGCGACGAGGTCCGGGTCACCGTCATCGCGGCCGGCTTCGACGGCGGCATGCCCAAGCGCCGGGCCGCCGGGCAGCCGGCCCTGCGTCGCGAGCAGCAGCCGACTCAGCAGCCGGCGCAAGCACAGCAGACACCTCAGCAATGGCAGCAACAGGGCGAGCAGCAGGGGCAGGCAGCCGGAGCCCAGCCGGGCGCCAGGGGCCAGGAGCCGACGGCCCGGCCCGGCCCCCGGGACGAGCGCGCCCAGCGGGCGGCCGGCCAAGGACCGGGTCAGCCGACCCAGGGGCAGCGCCAGGAACAGGGGCGACCTCCCAGGCCGGTTCAGTTCGACGACGACCTCGACGTACCCGACTTCCTCAAGTAGGTGTTCTGGGCTCGCTTTCGCTGTGGCGACGTCGAGGTCGCCTTCACCGACCGGCACGGCGGCGCGAGCGCCGGTCCGTGGAGCTCCCTCGACCTGGGCACCGGTGGCGGCGACGACGCGCGGTTCGTCGAGGCCAACCTGACCACGATGGCCACGGCGCTGGGAGTCCCTCGCTCCCACCTCGTCCTCACCCGGCAGATGCACGGCGCCGCGGTGACCGACGTGGACGGCACCTGGACGCCGGCGCGACAGCCGACCGGGGACGCCTTGGTCACCGCCCGGACCGATGTGGCGCTCTGCGTACGCGTCGCCGACTGCGCGCCGCTGGCGCTCGCCGACCCCGCCCGTGGCCTGGCCGCCGTCGTGCACGTCGGACGCTCGGGACTGAGGGCACAGGTGGTGTCCGCCGCGGTCGACCAACTGCGGGCGCTCGGCGCCGATCACCTGCGCGGTTGGCTCGGACCGCGGGTGTGCGGCCGCTGCTACGAGGTTCCCGACGACATGCGCGCGGACGTCGCGGCGGTCGCGCCGGCTGCGTGGGCCACCACCCGGCACGGCAGTGCCGCCCTCGACCTCGGCGCCGGCATCACCGAGCAGCTGACTGTCCTCGGCGTGCGGGTGCGCGACGTCGGACCCGCTCCGAGCGGGTGCACGATGGAGAACGACGACCTGTTCTCCTACCGGCGGCAGGGACACCGGTCGGGTCGATGTGCGGTCCTGGTCCGCGTGCACCCGCCTGGCTCCCGAGTCGCCGACACCTCCCGGCCGCGCCGGTGAGCACCGCGTCCACCGGCGACCGTCGCACCGAGATTGCGACGCGCCTCGCCCAGGTCCGGCACCGCATCGAGGCGGCCTGCGTGGGTGCGGGACGCGCACCGCACGAGGTCACCCTGGTGGCGGTCACCAAGACCTACCCCGCCGCCGACGTGTCCGCCCTCGCCTCGCTCGGGGTGACCGACGTGGGAGAGGCTCGCCATCCCGAGGCCCGCGACAAGCGCGCGGCCACACCGGAGCGGCTGGTGTGGCACTTCGTGGGTGCGCTGCAGACCAACAAGGCCGCGGCCGTGGCCTCCTACTGCGATGTCGTGCACTCGGTGGATCGGACGAGGCTCGTGCGGGCGCTGCAACGCGGCGCCGCGCGGCATGCCCGAGCACTCGACGTGCTGGTGCAGGTCAACCTGGACCCACCCGGGACGCCGGGACTGCTCGGTCCCCGCTCGGGTGCCTTCCCGGCCGAGGTCGCCGAGCTCGCCGGGGCCGTGGCCGACACCGAGCACCTCCGGCTGTGTGGCCTGATGGCGGTGGCCCCGCGCGTCGGGGAGCCTGCCGCCGCCTTCGAGCGGCTCGCGGCGGTGGCGCAGACGCTTCGCGCCGACCACCCCGGGGCCACGCTTCTGTCCGCGGGCATGAGCGCCGATCTGGAGGCGGCCGTGGCAGCCGGGGCGACACACGTACGCGTGGGCCGCGCGGTGCTCGGGGAGCGCCCTGTGCTGCAGTAGGGTCGGGCTGCTCCACCCCACGACTCGGAGGGCGACTGCTCATGGCTGGCGCGATGCGCAAGGTCGGTGTCTACCTCGGCCTGGTCGAGGACGGTGACCCCTACGACGCCGACTCCTACGACGATGACCAGCCGGACGTCCCGGCCTCGGGGGCCACCCGCTACGACCCGGCCGGCGAACGCGACCAAGGCGGGCGGCATCCCGTCGCGCCGGTGCGTGCGGAGGACGCTCAGGTGACCGACCTGGCGCAGCACCGTCGCCTGGTGGAGCAGGTCTCACCGTCGGAGTCGGTGCGGATCACGACCCTGCACCCGCGTACCTACAACGAGGCACGCACGATCGGCGAGCACTTCCGCGACGGCACCCCGGTGATCATGAACCTCTCCGAGATGGACGACAACGACGCCAAACGGCTCGTCGACTTCTCCGCGGGGCTCGTATTTGCGGCACGTGGCACGATCGAGAGGGTGACGAGCAAGGTCTTCCTGCTCTCACCGCCCAACGTTTTCGTGGCCGCCGAGGACAAGCAACGCATCGCCGAAGGCGGTTTCTTCAACCAGAGCTGAGGAGCGCGTGCAGACCGTCGGTTCCATTCTGGGCTTCGTGTTGTGGGTGGCGCTCATCCTGCTCATCGGCCGCATCATCTTGGACTGGGTGCAGATGCTCGCCCGCGACTGGCGACCGTCGGGCGTCGTGCTGGTGCTCGCCGAGGCCATCTACTCGGTCACCGACCCGCCGATGCGCGCGGTGCGCGGCGTCGTACCGCCAGTGCGGCTGGGGATGGCCATGCTCGACCTCTCACCGCTCGTGCTCTTCATCACCATCTACCTGCTGCAGATTCTGGTCAGCGTCGTCTTCTTCTGAGCGGGTTCGGCAGCGGCCCGCCGTTGACAAGCCGCGGGGCAACGCGCATCAGCGGTACGGTGACTGCCGCACCGATCCGGCACCGATCCCATCCCCGGACTCGTCACCAATCCTCGAGGTGGACCATGCCCTTGACTCCACAGGCCGT
This sequence comes from Propionibacteriales bacterium, assembly GCA_038233355.1. Taxonomy (GTDB): domain Bacteria; phylum Actinomycetota; class Actinomycetes; order Propionibacteriales; family Nocardioidaceae; genus DASQMN01. The sequence continues at coordinate 10,666 of JBBSMD010000007.1, read as the reverse complement.
CCGCAGCAAGCGCTTCACGCCCGTACGGTTCCGTGAGGGCTACGACATGGCAGAGGTCGACCGGTTCCTCGACGAGGTGGAGGCCGAGCTGGAGCGGCTGGCCAAGGAGAGCGAGCAGCCGTCTTCGCAGGTGCCGGTCGAGGACCGCGAGGACGCAAAGCCGCCGGCCGCACCCGCCGTAGCGGTGAGTCGGCAACCCGACAGTGGCGCGACCGAAAGTGGCGCGACCGACAGTGCGACCAGTAGTGCGACCGATGGCGGCCCCGACGGTGCTCCCGACGGTGCGACGGGTGGTGCGACGGGTGGTGTCGAGCCGTCCCCGCCGGACACCGAGCCGGCCGACGGCTCGGCCGGCTCGCGAGCCGCCCGGCTGCTCGAGATCGCCACCCGCAACGCCGACGAGCTCGTGGCCGAGACACAGGCAGAGGCCGAGGCGCTGCTGGCCAGGGCACGCGCCGAGGCGGCGCAGCTCACCGACGACGCCAGAAGGGCAGCCGACGAACTCGGCGCCGAGACCGAGCGCAGCCGGGAGGAGATGCTCGGTGAGCTGGACCGGCGCAAGCGTGGTCTCGGCGCCGAGATCGACCAGCTGCGGGCATTCGAGCGCGAGTACCGCTCGCGGCTGCGCGAGTACCTGACCGCGCAGCTGGCCACCCTGGACGACGAGGAGGCCGAGGCCGCGTCGCTGCCCTCGACCATCGGCGGCCAGGACGGTCAGGGCTCGGCCTGACCCGTTGCCGGCCGCTGGTCCGGCTCACGCCCGGCGGACCCACACCCGCAGCCCCAGGTCCGCGTCGACGTACTCCTGCTCCCTTCCCTCGGGCGGCTGCACCCCTTCGTGCACGGTCGTGGCGAGCACCTCGTCGGCGAGCATCTGTCGGTGCTGGCGCAGGGCTTCGGCGACCGGGTCGTCGGCCCACCAGGTGAGCTCGATGCGGTCGGTGACGTCGAAGCCGCTGGCCCGGCGAGCCTCCTGCACCAGGCGCACCGCCTCGCGCGCTCGACCGGCGGCCAGCAGAGCCGGGGTCAGCTCGAGGTCGAGCGCGACGGTCTCTCCGTGCTCGTTGACCACCGACCAGCCGTGTCGTGGGCGCTCGGCCACGACCACGTCGTCGGGCTTGACACCCACCCGCTCACCCTCCACCTCCACCTCGGCCGCACCCTCGGTGCGCAGCCGCCGGGCGAGACGCTCGGGGTCGGCAGCCGAGACGGCCCGGGCGACGAGGGGGGTACGGCTGCCGAAGCGCCGGCCGAGGGAGCGGTAGTTCGCCTTGACGGTGTGGTCCACCAGCCCGTCGGCGGCCGCGCCGAGAGGCTCGAGGGCGCCGACGTTCAGCTCCGCGCAGACATCGGCGCGCAGCTCCTCGCTCAGCCGCGACAAGGTGGCGGACCCGACGAGTGCCCGGGCGAGGGGCTGACGGATCCGCACCTTGGCCTCCGCACGGGCGGCGCGGCCGAGCTCGATCAGGCGCCGGGCCGCGGCCACCTGTGCCGCCAGCTCTTCGTCGACGAGGTGCTCCTCGGCGAACGGCCAGTCGGCCAGATGCACCGACGGTGGCGCGTCGGGGTCCACCGCGGCGACGACGTCGTGCCACACCCGGTCGGTGACGAAGGGCACGAGCGGGGCCAGCAGCCGGGTCACGACGTCCACCGTGGTGTGCAGCGTCTCGAGCGCACCCGCGTCCCCGGCCCAGAATCGCCGCCGTGAGCGGCGGACGTACCAGTTGGACAGGTCGTCGACGAAGCCGGCGAGCAGCTGCCCGGCTCGCTGGGTGTCGAAGGCATCCATCGCGTCGGTGACGTCGCGTACGAGCGCCTGCGTGCTGGACACCAGCCACCTGTCGAGTACGTGGCGGGACTCGACCGGGGGAGCACCCTGGCCCGGCCGCCACCCCGCCGCTCGCGCGTAGAGCACGTGGAAGGAGACGGTGTTCCAGTAAGTGAGCAGCACCTTGCGCACGATCTCGGTGAGCACACCGGGCCCGACACGTCGAGCCGACCACGGCGAGCCGGAGCAGGCCATGAACCAGCGCACCGCGTCCGCCCCGTAGGTGTCCATCAGCGGCATCGGCTCGAGGATGTTGCCCAGGTGCTTGGACATCTTGCGCCCGTCCTCGGCCAGGATGTGTCCGAGGCACAGGACGTGCTCATAGGCCGAGCGACCGAACACGAGGGTGCCGATCGCCATGAGCGAGTAGAACCAGCCCCGGGTCTGGTCGATCGCCTCGCAGATGAACTGTGCCGGGTAGGCCCGCTCGAACCGCTCGGTCGAACCCGGTGCGTGCGGGTAGCCCCACTGCGCGAACGGCATCGCGCCCGAGTCGTACCACGCGTCGATCAGCTCGGGCACGCGGTGCGCCCGTCCCCCGCAGGTGGGGCAGTCGAGCGTGACCTCGTCGACGAAGGGACGGTGCGGGTCGAGCCGCGACTGGTCCTGCCCGGACAGGCTCGACAGCTCGGCCAGCGAGCCCACGCAGGTCAGGTGCCCTTCGGCGCAGCGCCAGATCGGCAGCGGGGTGCCCCAGTAGCGGCTCCGGGACAGTGCCCAGTCGACGTTGTGCGCCAGCCAGTCACCGAAGCGGCCGTCGCGAATGGTCTCCGGGTGCCAGTGCGTACGCGCATTCTGCGCCAGCAGCGCGTCCTTGACCTGGGTGGTGCGGATGTACCACGCCGGCAAGGCGTAGTACAGCAGCGGGGTGTGGCAGCGCCAGCAGTGCGGGTAGGCGTGCTCGTAGGCCACGTGGCGCAGCAGGAGGCCTTGCCGGGACAGGTCGTCGACCAGTGCGGCGTCGGCGTGCTTGAAGAAGTCACCGCCCACCAGCGGCAGGTCGGTGTGGAAGCGCCCGTCGGCGCCGACCGGGTTGACCACCGGCAGGCCGTAGGCGCTACAGACCGCGAGGTCGTCGGGACCGAAGGCGGGGGACTGGTGCACGAGCCCGGTGCCGTCGTCGGTCGTCACGTAGTCGGCCAGCACCACGTAGTGGGCCGGCTCGTCGAAGTCCACGAGCTCGAACGGGCGCTGATAGGTCCAGCGCTCCATGTCGGCGCCCTTGACCCGGTCCACCACCGTCCAGTCGTCGCCGAGCGCCTGCGCCACCAGTGGCTCGGCCACGACGAGCTGCTCCGTGCCGTCGGTGGCGAGCACGTAGGTCACGTCGTGGCGCACCGCGACAGCGGTGTTGGACACCAGCGTCCACGGCGTGGTCGTCCACACCAGCAGCGCCGCGTCACCCGTCCACGGACCGGACGTGAGCGGGAAGCGGACGTACACCGACGGGTCCACGACCGTCTCGTAGCCCTGCGCCAGCTCGTGGTCGGACAGACCGGTCTCGCACCGGGGACAGTACGGTGCGACGCGCTGGTCCTCGACGAGCAGGCCGGCCTCGAAGACCCGCTGCAGCGACCACCACACACTCTCGATGTAGGACGTGTCCATCGTCCGGTAGGCGGCGTCGGTATCGACCCAGTACCCCATCCGCTGCGTCATCGCCACGAAGTCGTCCACGTGCCGGTCGACCGAGGCCCGGCACGCCGCGTTGAAGGCGGCCACGCCGTACGCCTCGACCTCACGCCGCCCGGAGATCCCGAGCTCCTTCTCCACCCCGACCTCGACGTGCAGCCCCTGACAGTCCCAGCCGGCCTTGCGTTCCACGTACCTGCCCCGCATGGTCTGGTAGCGCGGGAAGACGTCCTTGAAGACCCGCGCCTCGACGTGGTGTACGCCGGGTCGGCCGTTGGCGGTCGGCGGGCCCTCGTAGAACGTCCACGGGGGTGCTCCGGCGGTACGGCGCAAGCTCGCGGCGAAGGTGTCCTCCGCGCGCCACCGCTCGAGCACCTCGCGCTCGAGGGCGGGCAGGTCGACCTGGGCGGGGACGGGACGGTAGGTGCTCACGCGGTCGGCTCCGGCGACGGCCGCGCCAGCCGGCGCGGCAGTGGTCGGAGGGACGAGCGACGCCGTCGGCCCCGCCCGCGGTACCACCCTCCTTGGCCGCCCGGCGCACTGCCGGGAGCGACCCCCTCGAGAGCGCCGCGGCTGGATCTACTGTGCGGCACGCCAGGTGTCGCGGTTCTGCCAGCGGCTCCGGGTGATCTTCGCTCCGGGTCGACCCCCGGGCTCGCACCGTCCCCGGGTCGCTCGCGGCCGACGGGCGGGGCTACTCGTCCCATCGATGCTGTGCGGCAGGACCAGTCTAGGAGGTCACCGCCGCGCCGGACGACCGGGTTTGGCGGTGGGTGGGATGCTGGGCCGGGTCCGGCGCGCGCAGGGGCGCCAGAGCCGGTAGCGTCCGCGGCGGTGCCCCGCCCGGCCGCGGACACCGCCAGCCTCCCGTATCCACCCGCTCGACCGGCACCACTGCCAGCTCCCAGCCAGCCAGAAGGATGCACATGACGAAGTCTCGATCGCGAGCCTCCACGGCGGCGTCCTTGGTCGTGGCCGAGGGCGAGCGGGCATGGACCGAGGACGAGCTCGCGCACGTCTGCTCGGCCCTCGACGACGACCTCGAACGGCTCACCGAGGAGCTGCACGCGGCGGAGCGGGAGTTCGCCTACCTGGTGAGCGACAGCGGTGACGGTGCCGGTTTCGACCATGCCGACGTCGGCTCCTCGACGATGGAGCGCGACCAGGAGATGTCGGTGGCCAACAACGCTCGCGACATGCTGGTGCAGGTCGAGCACGCCAAGCAGCGCATCGAGGACGGTTCGTACGGTGTGTGCGAGTCCTGCGGGCAGCCGATCGGCAAGCAACGCTTGATCGCGTACCCGCGTGCGACACTGTGCCTGCCATGCAAGCAGCGCGAGGAGCGTCGCTGAACGCTCGCGGCAGCGCGGAATCCTCCGCCGTGGGGGCCGCGGCCGACGGAGCCCACAACGCACGGCCGCGTCGAGTCCGCACGTTCGCCGTCGTCGCCGCGATCGTCTACGTCTGCGACATCGTCACCAAGGTGCTCGCGGTCGAGCACCTCACCGGACGCGACCCCGTGGAGGTGGTGCCCGGTGTCCTGTCGCTGACACTCGTGCGCAACCCCGGTGCCGCCTTCAGCCTCGGCACCGGCCTGACCGTGGTGCTCACCGGGGTGGCCCTGGTGGTGGTGGTGGTCGTGCTGCGCATGTCGGGGCGGCTGCGAGACCGGGGCTGGGCCGTCGCGTTGGGGCTGTTGCTCGGCGGCGCGCTCGGCAATCTCACCGACCGGCTGCTGCGCGAGCCAGGCCCCCTGCGCGGCCACGTCGTCGACTTCCTCGCGTTGCCGCACTGGCCGGTCTTCAACGTGGCCGACTCGGCGATCACCGTGGCCGCCGTGCTGGTGGCGTCGCGCGCTCTGCGCGGGGTAGGGCTCGACGGTCATCGCTCGCACCCGTCGTGAGTCACGACGCCCGCAGCCTGCCCGTGCCCGACGGCCTCGTCGGTGAGCGGCTCGACGCCGGGCTCGCCCGGCTGCTCGGGGTGTCCCGGTCGCGGGCGGCAGAGCTGGTGCGAGCCGGTCTCGTCCACCTCGACGGCGAGCCGGCCCAGAAGTCCGACCGGATCCCCGCCGGGGCATGGCTCGACATCGCGCTGCCGCGCACCGACCCGCCGTCGGCGGGATGTGCTCACCTGGTCGCGGGCCTGCGCGTCGTGTACGACGACGACGACCTGGTGGTGCTCGACAAGCCGGCCGGCGTGGCCGCGCATCCCAGCCTGGGGTGGACCGGGCCCACCGTCGTGGGGCACCTCGCCGCGGCCGGTGTCACCGTGGCCACCTCCGGTGCAGCCGAGCGGCAAGGCGTGGTGCACCGTCTCGACGTCGGGACGTCTGGGCTCATGGTGGTCGCCAAGTCCGAGCAGGCGTACGCCGGTCTCAAGCGGGCCTTCCGCGAACGGGCGGTCACCAAGACCTACCACGCGTTGGTGCAGGGGCACCCCGACCCGCTGCGAGGCACCGTCGACGCCCCCATCGGTCGGCATCCCCGGCACGACTGGCGGTGGGCGGTCACCGCCAGCGGCAAGGACAGCGTGACTCACTACGACACCCTCGAGGCGCACCGTTACGCCAGTCTGCTCGCCGTCACGTTGGAGACCGGGCGTACGCACCAGATCAGGGTGCACATGAGCGCGCTGAAGCATCCGTGCGTTGCGGACCTGACCTATGGTGCCGACCCGGTGCTCGCTCAGCGGGTCGGCTTGACCAGGCAGTGGCTGCACGCGGTCGGGCTCGCGTTCGACCACCCGGGGACCGGTGCGCCGGTGGCGTTCGAGTCCCCCTATCCCGACGACCTGGCGCGCGCTCTCGAGACGGTGCGGGCAGCCGCGTGAACCGGACGGAGCTGGCCCTGCGACCCGCCAGGAGCGGTGAGCACGGGCTGTGCGCGGCCGTACACGTCGCAGCCCGCTCCCGGGCGGTCGCTGACGGCACGATGCCGCCCGAACCGGACGCCGACGAACCGGCCACCCAATGGATGCGTCGAGCCGTGTTGCCGCACCGCGACGTGTGGCTGGCGCTCGACCCGTCGAGCGGCCCACCGGGCGCGGTCGCCCTGCTGGTCCTGGATGTCGCCTGGCTCGACCAGCTCTACGTCGTGCCCGCCTGGTGGCGCCGCGGGGTGGCGTCGAGCCTGCTCGGGCTGGCGAAGGTGCTACGACCCGACGGTTTCGGGCTGTGGACGTTCGAGGTCAATCTGCCCGCCCGCCACCTGTACGAGCGCCACGGTCTGGTGCCGGTGGGCCGCACCGACGGCTCGGGCAACAGCGCCCGTGCGGCCGACATCGCGTACGCATGGCGACCCGGAGCCCGCCACCGCGCCGACCACGAGACGGCGCGTCAGCCGAGCAGCGCCAGGCCCGTCACGTAGCACCCTGCCGGCTCCTCGGGGGTGTCGGCGCCGGCCTCCTCGACCAGCTCGACGCTCACCCGCTGTCCCGGGCGAAGCCGCACGAGACCCGCCCGGTCCACCACGTCGGCCGCGACGGGCAGGTCGCGGCCGTCGTCGAGCACGACCCGAGCGCGTCGGTCGCGTTCTCGCCACTGCGACACGGTCGCTTGCACGCACGCACGTTAGTCGAACGCTAGTCGCTGACGTCGTCGGCTGCCGCGTCGAGCGCGCGCGTGTGCGGAGCGAGGCCGAGGGCACGCGCGGCTGCCAGGTGCGCGCCCACGTCGACGTCGCGACGCACGCCGGGCGCGGCCACCGGGGACAGGTCCACCGCCCCCAGACGGCGGTGGCGGGCGAAGGAACCCGGCCCGAAGGAGGGCCGTAGCAGCGCTGCGGCCGTGGCGGTGAGCATGGTCGTACCCGTGCCCTCGGTGTCGGCCACGACACCGTGCCGGTGGTGCACCGCCGCCGCGAGCACGGCGGCGAGGTCGGCCGGGCGCAGGGCGGGCAGGTCGGCGGTCAGCGCCGCGACGTCGAGGCCCGGCCAGAGTCGGCGGGCCGCTTCGGCGCCGAGCCGCACGGAGTCGTCGAGTCCGCCTCCCTCGTCGCTCACCACCACGACCGCGGCAGGGTGGGGGACACCAGCAGGGTCTTCGGCGGCAGTCCTGCCACCCGATCCCGAGGCGACCGGCCGGCTGCGGGGCGAGAGCAGCTCGTCCAACGTCGGCTCGCCCGTGACCACGACGACACCGGCCACGCCGGGCGCCGAGCGGGTGGCGGCGACGACGTCGAGGGCAAACGCCCGGGCCTGGGCCTGCCGGCGGGTGACGTCGTCGGTCAACCGGGTCTTGGCGCCGGCCCACCGCTTGACCGGCACCACGACCGCCCAGCGCGGGGGTGGCACCTGTCGATCCTCTCAGCCCGGCCCGACCCACCAGCGGTCGGCGCGACCGCAGCGGTGGTGGCAGGCCGACCTGCCCGTAGCATCGACCCGCCCCGCACGGTGAGGGCACCGGCGAGCCCGGCGACGTCAGCACAGGAGCGGGACGGGAGCAGGACACGTGCACAGCCGAGAGTCGACCGTCACCCTGCGGGTGCTCACCACGGTGCTCAGGCCGTTGCTGATGGCGCTGACCCGACGCCACTGGCTCGGTACGGAGCGATTCCCTGACGGCGGCTTCGTACTGGCGGTCAACCACATCTCCTATGCTGACCCGCTGCTGGTGGCCCACGTGCTGCACGACAACGGCATCCCGCCGCGATTCCTCGCCAAGGCGGCCGTGCTGGACGTTCCGGTTGTCGGTCGGATCCTGCGTGCCACCAGTCAGATCCCGGTGCGCCGCGGCTCCGCCGAGGCCGCGGCGGCGTTCACCGCCGCGGTCGACGCCGTCGAGCGGGGCGCCTGCGTGGTCTTTTACCCCGACGGCACCCTCACCCGGGACCCCGGCCTGTGGCCGATGACCGGCCGCACCGGCGCCGTCCGGGTGGCGCTGGCGACCGGGTGCCCGCTCGTACCCATGGCGCAGTGGGGAGCGCAGGACATCCTCTACCCGTACAGCAAGCGGGTGCGTTTGCTGCCGAGGCGCACCTGCTCGGTACTCGTGGGTGCGCCGATCGACCTGGACGATCTGCGCGGGTGCCCTCTCGACAGTGCCGTGCTGCAGGCCGGTACCGAGCGGCTCGTCGACGCCCTCACCGCGCGGCTGGCACAGCTCCGGCAAGAGTCCGCCCCGGCCGAGCGTCACGACCCGCGGCGGGCAGCCGGTGACGCCACCGACTCCGGTGCCAGCGGTGAGCCGGCATGACACGGCCGCGGGTCGCGGTGCTGGGAGCCGGCGCATGGGGGACGGCCTTCTCGCTGGTCCTTGCCGACGCCGGCAACGAGGTCGTGTTGTGGGGCCGTCGCCCCGAGCTCTGCGAGCGCCTCAACGAGACCCACGAGAACGCCGACTACCTGCCGGGCGTCGAGCTTCCTCGCAGCGTGCGCGCAGATCCCGACCCGGCCAGGGTCCTCGCCGACGCCGACGCCGGGGTCGTGGTGCTGGCGGTGCCGTCGCAGACGCTGCGGGAGAACCTCACCCGGTGGGCGGCGCACCTCTCGCCCGACGCGATGCTCGTCAGCTTGATGAAGGGTGTGGAGCTCGGGACGAGCATGCGCATGACCGAGGTCGTGGCGCAGGTGACCGGGGCGAGCGCGGATCGGCTCGCGGTGGTGACCGGACCCAACCTGGCCGCTGAGATCGCCGCCCGGCAGCCGGCGGCGTCGGTCGTGGCTTGCGTCGACGAGGCGGTGGCCGTACGGCTGCAGCGGATCTGCCACACACCCACCTTTCGGCCCTACACCATCACCGACGTGGTGGGTGCCGAGCTGGGCGGCGCGACCAAGAACGTCATCGCACTGGCCGTCGGCATGGCCGTCGGGCTCGGCTTCGGCGACAACGCCAAGGCCTCGGTCATCACCCGGGGTCTCGCCGAGACCGCACGGCTGGGCAGCGCCATGGGGGCCGACCCGCAGACGCTCGCCGGGTTGGCCGGTCTCGGGGACCTCGTGGCCACCTGCACGTCGCCGCTCTCACGCAACCGCAGCTTCGGCGCGAAGCTGGGGCAGGGCATGAGCCTGGCCGAGGTCACCGCGTCGACCCGGCAGGTGGCCGAGGGAGTGCGATCGTGCGAGTCCCTGCTGGCGCTGGCCACCAGCCACAACGTGGAGGTGCCCATCGTCGAGCACGTGGCCGCCGTGGTGCGCGGTGAAGCCACCCCAAGCGAGACACTCCGCTCGCTGATCGCCCGCGCCGCGAAGCCCGAACGCAGCTGAGCGAGCCGGTTCGGCTCAGCTGCAGGCGTCGACCAGCGCTTGGTCGAGGTCACGCCACAGGTCGTCCACGTCCTCCACCCCGACCGAGAGACGCACCAGCCCGGCGGGGATGGTGGCCGCCTCGTCGCTCCAGCGCCGGCGCCGCTCCAGCGTGGACTCCACACCGCCCAGGCTGGTCGCGTGCACCCACAGCCGCGTGCTCAGGCACAGCCGGTCGGCAGCATCGCCGCCGCCGGTCACCTCGATGGCGAGGACACCACCGAAACCGGGGTAGCGGATGTCGTCGACGCATGCGTGCCCGGCGAGCCGACGCACGAGGGCCTGCGCGTTGGCCTGTGAGCGTTCGACCCGCAGGTGCAAAGTGCGCATGCCGCGGGTAGCGAGCCACGACTCCAGCGTGCCGGGGACCGCGCCCCGGCTGCCGCGCATCTCGACGACCGCGCGGTGGGCGGTTTCGTCGGCGGTCACGACCGCCCCGAGCAGCACGTCGCTGTGCCCAGCGAGGTACTTCGTCGCCGAGTGCACGACCACGTCGGCGCCGAGCTCGAGCGGTCGTTGGAGCAGCGGGGTGGCGAACGTGTTGTCCACCACCACGGTGGCACCAGACCGCTTGGTCCCGGCCACGACGGCGGCGATGTCGCAGACCTCCAGCGCCGGGTTGGTCGGTGACTCCAGCCAGATGAGTGCCGCGTCCTTCGCGGCGGCGAGCACCGCCGCGGTGTCGCTCACGTCGACCTGGATCACCTTCAGCAGGCCACGCGACTCCTTGTCGGCCAGCTGGTGCAGGGTCCCCTGGTACGCGTGCCGCGGCGCGACGACCGTCTCACCTACCGCCACCAGGTCGAGCACGACCGACACGGCGGCCAGTCCACTCGCGAAGCCGACGGCGCGACCACCCTCGAGGTCGCCGAGCACCGACTCGAATGCCTCCCACGTGGGGTTGCCATAGCGCCCATACTCCCGGCTGCCGCCGGCCACGAACGTGCTGGCCATCGTCAGGGG
>JBBSMD010000006.1:0-49169 GCA_038233355.1 Propionibacteriales bacterium | reverse complement strand
GGCTCGCTCACCTCCAGCACGCTGCTGTCCCGTCGCGTCGGCCCGATCGTGGACACCGCGTTCCTCGGGTACGCGGCTCGACTGTCAGGCGCATGCCTGGCCGCGGCGGCGGTGCTGCTGGGCAGTCAGGCGGCGCTGGCACACCTGGGACTCGGCGGGGAGCGGCCCGAGACGGGCGCTCCGGTGCTGGTGGTCGCCGGCGTGCTCGGCGTGCTCGCATACCTGCTCGCCGCCCGGCTGCTGGGCCTACGTGAGATCACGTCGCTGCTCTCCGCCGTGCGGCGCCGTGCGCCGCGTTGACGGCCATGGGTCCCGAGGGCGGGTGGACCAGCGCGGGGTCGGGGGTCTCCCGGCGCAGCCGCCGTTGACTCGACCGGTCACTCGGCCGGTGAGCTGGCGGTGACGGTCAGTGATACAGCCCGCGCACGTGGGGCTGACTGCCTAGCATGGTGACGGGCGGCACGGGTACCGCCCGAGCATGTGCTAGCCGAGGGGACGGTCGAGCGTGGGTCCTGAGGGTCCGGGCGAGTCTGCGGCTGGGTCGCTGGACGCGACCGACGTCCACCCTGGCGACGTGCTAGCCGGTCGATTCCGTGTAGAGGACCTCATCGGAGAAGTCGGGGGTTCCGGGGTCTGGCGGGCCACCGACGAGGTGCTCAACCGATCGGTCGGCGTGCAGGAGCTGCGGGCGACCGACCCTCGCGCCAGCGGGTTCCTCGACGCTGCCCGCGCCTCGACCGCGGTCACCGACCCGCGTTTCCTGCGGGTCCTGGACGTAGCCGACGACGAGGCCGGCCACGCGTACGTGGTACGGGAGTGGGCGCGAGCCGTGTCACTCGCCGCCCTGCTCCGCGCGGGTCCGATGAGCAACCGGCGTGGGGCAGGCGTCGTCAGCGAAGTGGCCGCCGCGGTCGACGCCGCGCACGAGGTCGGCCGAACTCATCGCCGGCTCGACCCTACGACCGTCTTCGTCAAGGACAGCGGGGCCGTTCGCATCTCCGGGCTCGGCACCGACTACGCCCTGCTGGGCGGCGTCGCCGCCCAGCAGCCGGCACGGGCATCGGTCGCAGGCGGTGCCCGGCTCGCCCCCCGCACCCCGGTCGAGATCGTCGAGGCGGCAGAGCAGGAGGACGTGCTGGCCCTGGGCCGACTGCTCTATGCCTGCTTGGTGGCCCGCTGGCCCGGCGGCAGTGAGAGCAGCGACGGGGGGTTGCCGCCGGCACCGACCGAACACGGCCGCCTGCTACGACCGAGACAGGTCCGCGCCGGCATCTCCCGCGAGGCCGACACGGTGTGCGACCAGGTGCTGGGCCGGCCACCCCGGCACCACCGCCCACCATTGCGCTCGGCGCGAGACGTCGCCCAGGCGTTGGCCCTCGTCGGCGACGACCCGGCCGCGCTGCACGACAGTCAACCCAGCCTCGGCGGCGGTGAGCACGATCCGTTCGGTGGCCTCGGAGCGTTCGGGGCCCTGCCGCAAGAACCGCCGCCGCCGGCACTGCTGCCCGAGGTGAGGCCGGCCCGTCGTAACCCTCCCCCCGCTGCGGTGACCGGGTCCGGCGCACCGGACCCGCCGCGGGCCGCGGCGGGCGCCCGCCGCTGGGTGTGGCTGGCGGTCTTGTGTCTGCTCGGGGTCCTCGCCGTCACCGCGTATGCGATAACCCGCGGTCCGGAGCCAGATGTGGCCGGATCGGCGCGTAGCACGCCGACCACGAGCGCCGGGACGCCCGGCCAGCGCGAGCCCCGGTTCGCGGCGGCACTACCGGTCGCGTCAGCCAGCAGCTTCGACCCGCAAGGTGACGACGGCACCGAGCACGAGTCGGAAGCTCCGGCCGCCGTCGACGGTTTGCGCGACACGACGTGGACGACGCTGGAGTACTACGGCGATCCCGAGATGGCCGGTAAGGATGGGGTAGGGCTCCTGCTCGACCTTGCGCAGGAGCGGCAGGTCACCGGGGTGGACGTCCGCTTCGGTGCCGAACCGACCAGCTACCAGGTGTTCACCGCTCCACCGGGGACGACGGAGCCGCCCACCACCCTGGCGGGGCTCGACCGGCTGGGCGGTCAGCGCGATGCCGGTCTCGAGTCCGCCGTGACGGGGTCGACCCCCGTCCTCACCAGGTACCTCGTGCTGTGGCTCACCTCGTTGCCGGAGGAGTCACCGGGCACGTACGTCGGAGTGGTCGACGAGGTGTCTCCGCGCGGCCTGGCATCGTGACCTTCGATGACCGGTCCGGTGAAACCTCGCGTGACCGGTGCGCCGGGCGGTCCGGCGGACGAGACATCGACGGCTGCGGTCGGCCGGGCTGCTGAGGTATTCGCCGGTGCCGCGGACGAAGTAGCGGACGACGTCCTGCTCCGGCACCACCTGGAGGGTGATCGCAACGCCTTCGGCCTGCTGGTCTCGCGGCACCGCGACCGCCTGTGGGCGGTGGCCCTGCGTACGCTCGGAGACCCCGACGACGCCGCCGACGCCGTGCAAGACGCTCTGGTCAAGGCGTACCTTCGAGCCGAGACCTTCCGGGGTGACGCGGCGGTCACTACCTGGCTGCACCGGATCGTGGTCAATGCCTGCCTGGACTTGCTGCGCCGCCGGTCGGCCCGCCCCGTGGACCCGGTCGACCCGCTGGACGGCGATGTGCTCGGGGAGCGGTCCGGGGAAGAGCACGCCATGGGCCTTAGGGCCCCGGCCGATCCGGAGGGAGCGGTGCTGCAACGCGAAGAGCGGGACCGGGTGCTCGCTGCCCTCGACACCTTGCCGATCGAGCAACGGGCAGCGCTGGTGCTGGTGGACATGCAGGGCTGGTCGGTTGCCGAGGCGGCGACGATGCTCGCCTGTGCGCCCGGCACCGTCAAGAGCCGGTGCGCCCGCGGCAGAGCGCGCCTCGCCCCGCTCCTGCGGGACGTGCGCCCAGTCGCCGAAGGTCACACCGGCGCTGACGGGAACCGGTCGAGCTCGCGGGGCGTCCCATCCCGAGAGCAACAGCCGCGGGGACAGGACCGACCGAGCCGGCACCCAGGTGGTCGACCGGCAGCCGACGTGGCGCCCGAGGCCAGCGGCACCCAGGACCCGAAGAGGACGTCGTGAGCACGCCACACCCCAGCGTCGACGAGTTGGCCGACTTCACCGCGGACGTGTTGCCGAGGGCTCGCACCCGCGCGGTCGCCGACCACGTCTCGGCATGTGCTGACTGTTCGCGTGTCACCGCGGACCTGCAGGCGGTGCCCGCACTGCTGGCCGTGCTGCCCAACCCGACGATGCCCGACCACGTGGCGGCGCGTCTGGACACGGTGCTGGCAGCCGAGTCCGAGCGTCGTCAGCAGCTAGCCGGGGCCACTTCGACCACGGCTGCGAGTGGCACGGTCGGTGCCCATGAGGGTGCGCGGGTGCACCAGCTGACCAGTCCCCGCCGGGCCGGCGGACGCATGCGGAGGTCGACAGCGCGGCACCCGCGGTGGCGCTCCGCCGGGCTCGCGGCCGCCACGGCCCTCGTCGTGGCCGGTGGTGCCGCGGTGGTCGGACCGCTCCTGGCAGAGAACCCGGCGGGTCAGGACTCGGCCACGGCCGGCTCGGCCGACCGAACCGAACGCCCGTCGACGGGCCGGGCCGAGTCCGGCGACGCCGGCGACGCGGCCCAGCGGACCAGCCCGCGCGAGCCGAGCGACGCCCAGGCGGCCACACCACCGCAGCAACGCGCGTCGCCCGCGCCGAGACCCCAGCCGGACTCCGACGACTTCGGCGCCTTCCCCGGACCACCGGTGCAGGCGGGCACCGGTGCCCGCGTCGGCCTGAGCCTCGGAATGGCGTCCTTCTAGGATGGGTTGACCCCCAGCAGGCAACTGCAACAGGCAACTGCAACAGGCACCGCCGCCCGGCAGCTCCTGGAACGGCGGGCTGGACCGGCCAGCCGTGTCGACGACACGGCCCGACGAGACGAGGAAGAGCGTGGCCGACGACGTGCGCGACGTCATCATCATCGGTTCCGGCCCGGCGGGCTACACCGCCGCCATCTACGCGGCCCGAGCACAGCTGTCGCCGCTGGTCTTCGAAGGGTCGGTCACCGCGGGCGGTGCCCTCATGACCACGACCGGCGTGGAGAACTACCCGGGCTTTCCCGAGGGCATCATGGGGCCGGCGCTGATGGACGACTTCCGGGCGCAGGCCGAGCGCTTCGGCGCCGAGCTCGTCGCCGACGACGTCGTGGGCGTCGAGCTGGCCGGCGATGTCAAGACCGTGCAGCTGGGCGACGGAGGAACTCACCGGGCCCGCACGCTCGTCCTGGCCATGGGGTCGGGCTACCGCAAGCTGGGCGTACCGGACGAGGAACGCCTGTCCGGGCACGGTGTCAGCTGGTGCGCCACCTGTGACGGCTTCTTCTTTCGCGATCAGGACATCGCCGTGGTCGGCGGCGGGGACTCCGCGGTCGAAGAGGCCACCTTCCTCACCCGCTTTGCCCGCACGGTGACCCTGGCGCACCGCCGCGGCGAGCTGCGCGCCAGCAAGATCATGCAGGAGCGAGCGTTCGGCAACGACAAGATCGAGCTGGCGTGGCACTCCGAGGTGGCCGAGCTACGAGGGAAGGACTCGCTGACCGGCGTCGTGCTGCGCGACACCCGCAACGGGGAGACCCGGGAGCTGCCGGCGACCGGGTTGTTCATCGCGATCGGACACGACCCGCGCTCCGAGCTGGTCAAGGGCCAGGTGGCGATGGACGATGAGGGGTACGTGCTGGTGCAGGACCGCACCACCGCCACTGACGTCGACGGGGTCTTCGCCTGTGGTGACCTCGTCGACCACCGCTATCGGCAGGCCGTCACGGCCGCAGGCAGCGGCTGCGCGGCCGCGCTCGACGCCGAGCGTTGGCTGGCCGACCTCGACGCGGAGAACAACCTCGGGCAGCCGGCGGTGGCCCTTCGTGACGGAGCACAGCTCAGCGCCACCCGGTGATCGTCGGCAACCTTCGTCCGGCCCGGCGTCGGTGGGAATGTCGGCGCCCCCTGCCACCGTTGCCATGAGCAGCCTCCCGGAGTGGGAGGGCCGAACGAGAAGGAGCACCCGTGGCAGACATCCAGGCCGTGACCGACGCGAGCTTCGCAGACGAGGTCTTGTCTTCCGACAAGCCGGTGCTCGTCGACTTCTGGGCCGAGTGGTGCGGCCCCTGCCGCCAGGTGGCACCGATCCTCGACGAGATCGCCACCGAGCACGGCGAGCGGCTCAAGGTGGTGAAGCTGAACGTCGACGAGAATCCACAGACGCCGGCGCAGTACCGCGTCACCGGCATCCCCACGATGAACGTCTACCAGGATGGGGAGCCGGTCAAGACCATCGTCGGCGCCAAGCCCAAGTCGGCTCTGCTCGCCGAGCTCAGCCCGTTCATCGGCTGAACGAGCGCTCCTGGCGGCACGGCTACGCCCGGCAGTCGGTGGGGTCACGTACTCTCGGGCTCGGCCGCTGCCCCTGACCTCGGAGTGCCGATGCCTGTAGGCGAACCTGCGCCGACGGGCAACGCAGACGGCACCCGGGGGACCCGGCCGGGCATGTCGACCCGGCTCGACACCTACGTCGGCCGCTACGCCACCCGTACGCACGGCATGACTGCCTCGGAGATCCGAGCGCTCTTCGCGGTGGCGAACCGGCCGGAGGTGGTCTCTCTGGCCGGCGGCATGCCCAACATCTCGGGCCTGCCGCTCGACGCGGTCGCCGAGAGCCTGCACGGCCTCGTCACGCGCTCGGGCGCCACGGTGATGCAGTACGGGTCGGGTCAGGGCGACCCGGTGCTGCGGGAGCAGATTTGCGCCGTGATGCGGCTCGAGGGGATCGCCGCGCACCCCGACGACGTCTGTGTCACCGTGGGCAGCCAGCAGGCCGTTGACCTGGTCACGCGCATCTTCTGTGACCCAGGCGACGTGGTCCTCGCCGAGGCGCCGAGCTACGTCGGTGCACTCGGTGTCTTCCGCGCGTACGAGTGTGACGTCGTCCACGTCGCGACCGACGACGACGGGCTGGTACCACAGGCCCTGCGCGAGGCGATCTCGGTGGTCAAGGCCTCGGGCCGACGCATCAAGCTGGTCTATACCGTCCCGAACCATCACAACCCGGCAGGGGTCACGCTCACCGCGGCACGCCGTCACCAGGTGCTCGAGCTGTGCGCCGAGCACGACCTGCTGGTGCTCGAGGACAACCCGTACGGATTGCTCGGCTTCGAAGGCGAACCCGTGCGGGCCATGCGGGCCGACGACCCCGGGCGGGTGATCTACCTCGGCTCGTTCTCCAAGACGTTCGCACCGGGATTCCGTGTCGGTTGGGCGCTCGCCCCACATGCGGTGCGGGAGAAGCTCGTCCTGGCTCAAGAGTCGGCCACCTTGTGCCCCCCCACGTTCTCGCAGGCCGCGGTGTCGACGTACCTGAGCACCTGCGACTGGCGGGGCCAGATCAAGGCGTTTCGCGAGCTGTATCGCGAGCGGCGCGACGCCATGCTGAGCGCCTTGGGCGAGCTCATGCCGCCTGGGACGACGTGGACCCGTCCGTCCGGCGGCTTCTACGTGTGGCTGACCCTCCCCACCGGGCTGGACGCCAAGGCGATGCTGCCTCGGGCCATCACCGCCCGGGTGGCCTACGTCCCCGGCACAGCCTTCTACGCCGACGGCTTCGGCTCGCGCCACATGCGGCTGTCCTACTGCTACCCGCCAACGCACCGCATCGTCGAAGGAGTCCGCCGCCTGGCCAAGGTGATGGAGGCCGACATGGAGCTGCGTGCCACGTTCGGCGCCTCGCTGCCGCGCGCTGCCACCCGGTACGACGCACCGGGCACCGACGTCACCTAGACCGGGAGGGTCGCCGATGAGCCAGCCGACGCGCGAGATCTCCGTGTCGCCCGCCGGACGCGTGGTCGTCGTGGCCGGTGGACTGTCGCACGAGCGAGAGGTGTCGATCCGCTCCGGGCGACGGGTCGCCGATGCGCTGCGCCAAGGGGGTGTCGAGGTGGAGGAGCGCGACCTCGACGCCGATCTTGTACCGAGCTTGCAGGCAGACCCGCCGGCGTGCGTGCTCCCGGTGCTGCACGGGGAGAGCGGGGAGGACGGGAGCCTGCAAGAGCTGCTCGAGCTGCTCGAGCTGCCCTACGTCGGTGCACCACCGCAGGCGTGTCGGCTGGCCTACGACAAGCCGGTGGCGGCGGCGCTCGTCGGCGCGGCCGGAGTCGCCGTACCCGACCAGATCGTGCTGCCCGCCCAAACCTTTCGCGAGGTCGGGGCTCCGGCGGTGCTGGCGGCACTTCTCGACCGGGTAGGCCTGCCGCTGGTCGTCAAGCCGACCCGTGGTGGCTCGGCGCTGGGCTGTCAGGTGGTACGCGCGGCGCAGGACCTGCCGGCGGCCATGGTGCAGTGCTTCTCCTACGGTCCGGTCGCCCTGCTGGAGCGGTACGTGGACGGCCTCGAGGTTGCGGTGGCCGTCGTCGAGGATGCGGGCAGTCCGGTCGCCCTGCCCGCGGTGGCGATCCGGCCCGATGGCGGGGTCTACGACTACAGCGCGCGCTACACCGCCGGCGCCACCGAGTTCGAGGTGCCGGCGCCGCTCGACGAGCCGACCGCGCGCGCGTGCGCACAGGCGGCGGTGACCGCCCATCGCGTCCTGGGCCTGCGCGACCTCTCCCGGTCTGACCTGATCGTCGATGACACTGGAAGGCCCTGGTTCCTCGAGGTCAACGTCTCGCCCGGAATGACGGAGACGTCGCTGGTGCCCTTGGCGGTCGACGCGTCGACGCACGACCTGAGCGGACTGCTACAGGGGTTGGTCGCCGCGGCGGTGCGGCGCGCTGCTCGCTGAGTTCTGCCCCAGTCCCTCCCGCTGCGCCGGTGCCTTCTGCGGCAGTTCCGGCGAATCGCGGGGCGGGGGTGGGTCTAGACCGCCGGTGGGTCGATGAGATCGACCAGGCGAGCCAAGTCCTCGACATCGGCGAAGTCGATGGTGATGCGGCCCCGGGTGCGGCCTGCCTCGACGCGCACCCGCGTGTCGAGGCGCTCAGCGAGCCGGTGCTCGGTCTCGGGGGACATGCTCGACCGTGGGCCTCCTCGCCGACGTGTCGCCCGCTCGGGCGGAGCGTCGCCCCCGGCCGATACCACCTCCTCGGTCGTGCGCACCGACAACCCCTCGGCGACCACTCGGGCGGCGAGCCGCTCCTGCGAGGCGAGATCGGGCAAGGCGACGATCGCACGGGCGTGACCCGCAGAGAGGACACCGGCGGCCACCCGACGCTGGACCGCCGGAGCGAGCCGCAGCAGTCGCAAGGTGTTGCTGATCTGCGGCCGGGAGCGACCAAGGCGAGCGGACAGCTGCTCATGGCTGCAGTCGAAGTCGTCCAACAGCTGTCGGTAGGCAGCAGCCTCCTCCAAGGGGTTGAGCTGCGCACGGTGCAGGTTTTCCAGCAACGCGTCCCTGAGCAGGTCGACGTCCGAGGTGTCCCGCACGATGGCTGGCAGCACCTGCAACCCGGCGGCCTGCGCCGCCCGCCAACGCCGCTCCCCCATGACGAGCTCGTACCGGTCGTGGCCATCGGGCCGTACCACTACCGGTTGCAAGACGCCGACCTCGGCCACGCTGTGGATGAGCTCGACGAGCTCCTCGTCGTCGAAGACCTGTCGCGGCTGCCGCGCATTGGGTCGCACCCGCTCGATCGGGAGCTCGACGTAACGAGCCCCGGCGACGGGCACCAGCCTCGGCGGTGCGTCGGCTTCGTCCTCCGCAGGGGCTGGCTTCGTGGTCACAGCGGCACCTTGGCCCGACATGCCGGGCTCGGTCGCCTCCTGCGCAGCGGCCTCCGGAAGCGACGCCCGCCCGCGATCTACGCCGCGGGCCGGCGCCCGGTCAGCGGCCGGCACCGGCTCCGGCGCGTGGGTGTCGCCGCGGGGGGGCGTACTGTCGGCGGCCGGCACGGGTTCCGGCGCGTGGGTGGGGATCAGCGCACCCAGGCCACGGCCCAGGCCTCCACGTCGTTGCACGGCGCCTCCCGCTCGTCCTTGCCGCGCACGGACGCATGCGGGGCTTGTCCTCACCGTAGGTGGCCGCGAACGGTGTGGTGCGGATCTCCACAGCCGTGTCGGGAGCACCCTCGCCGAGAGGCACCGCGCGCGTGCCCACCCGGGCCGGCTCGCCACCGCCCCAGATCCCGCATTGGGTTGCATGCCGGTCGCGGTTAGCACGTGACGGCGCGTGAACTGCAAAGCCGACTGGTCGACTGTCGGTCCCCGGCATGCCCTCGACTGGCCCCGTGTGGCGGCCGGCCACGCCCGGACGCCACCACACGGGGCCACTCGGCAGGCCGGGAAGCTCACGGGGGGCTCGCGGGCGGACGGTGGAGATATGGCGGCACTCCTGCACCGCATCGGTTTCACGTGAAACGGGGAGGCGGCCTCCGCGTGGCGCCCTCACCAGTCGACGGTGTGGCGACGGTCGTTTCACGTGGAACGGTTGCCTCCCTCCCCAGCAACGTCGCCGGCCTGCCCGGCATGACCCACGTAGGCGATCTCCCGAGCGGCCTCGAGGTAGGACAGGGCCCCGGGAGACACCGGGTCGTACGTGAAGATCGTCTGCTGGTACCCCGGTGCCTCCGACAACCGGACTGATCGTGGAATCGCGGTGGCCAGCACATGCGCCCCGAAGTAGTCGCGCACCTCCTGTGCCACCGCCGCAGACAGCCTCGTTCGGGCATCATGCATCGTCAGCAGGACCGTCGAAACCGACAGGTCCGGGTTGAGGTGCCGGCGCACCAAGTCGACGTTGCGCAAGAGCTGACCGAGGCCCTCCAGCGCGTAGTACTCGCACTGGATCGGGACGAGCATCTCGCGAGCGGCGACGAGCGCGTTCAGGGTGAGGAGTCCGAGCGAGGGTGGGCAGTCGATGAGGACGTAGTCCACGCGGTCGGCCTGCTGGTCGCTGGCGATGAGATAGTCCTCGACGGCCGCCCGCAGCCTCACCTCGCGCTCTTCGAGAGTGACGAGCTCGATCTCGGCACCGGCCAGGTCGATCGAGGCCGGCACGACAGCCAACCTCGCCACGTCGGGACACTCCACCACCACCTCGGCGAGTTCGGCCTCGCCGAGCAGCACCTCGTACACGCCCCGCGTCCCTTCGGCGTGCTCGACGCCGAGTGCGGTCGAGGCGTTCCCTTGCGGGTCGAGGTCGATCACGAGCACCCGCAGCCCGTGCAGTGCCATGGCAGCAGCGATGTTGACCGTGCTTGTGGTCTTGCCGACCCCGCCCTTCTGGTTGGCCACGGCCAACACCCGCGGTCGGGGTGGTGCCGGGAGTGGTTCCTTGCGCGCGGCGCGGAGACGAGCGGCGAATTCTTTCTCCAGCGCCGAGCCCAGCGGAGTCGGCGCATCCGTGGAGGTGTCGACCGCAGCGGCAGGTGCCGACTCGGGTCGACCAGGCGATGGCTCGGTCGTGGTCGGCGCGGCGAGTTGGGCCGAGACGGCCGCTGCGGCACTGGTCGCAACGGCGGCACCCTCTGGAAGGCTCGCACGCTCGGCAGTGACCGCTGTGCTGCCTTCTTGCTGGCTGACCTCTCGCTGGCTGACTTCTCGCCGCGGCGCAGAACCGGTCGGCCAGCCAAGTCCACGCTCCAGGGGACGCCGGTCGACTGTCGCCTCGCCCGGCCAGCCCAGCCCGGGCTGCTGAGGATCACTCACCGGCGGAGTCGTATGCATCCTGGGCAACATCGAGCAGGACGACCGTGGTCGGTTGCGCGAGCACGTCGGCACCGTAGACGACGACCCGCGGGTGTGCCGCACCCAGCCGACGCAGATCGGCGGTGGCCGCATCGACCTCCGCACGTGCCGACTCGCCCTTCAGGGCAGCCACGACACCGCCCGGCGCCACCAGCGGAAGGCACCATGCCGCAAGCCGGGGCCACCCCGCCACCGCCCGCGAGGTGACGACATCGGCGCTAGCGACGCCGGCAAGCTCCTCGGCCCTGGCGCGCGAGACTCGCACGCGCCCACCCAACGCCAACTCGTCGATGGTCTCGCGCAGGAACTCCACTCGTCGTTGGGTCGGCTCCACCAGGTGCACGCTCAGATCGGGTCGGACCAGCGTCCACACCAGACCCGGCAACCCGGCTCCGGTGCCCACGTCGAGAACCGTCGCACCGACAGGTGCGGCGTCCACGGCCACCGCGCAGTTGAGTACGTGCCGCTCCCACAGTCGAGGCACTTCTCTCGGGCCCAGCAGCCCCCGCTGGACACCGGCATCGGCCAGCCGGTCGGCGTACCGGCCCAGCACGTCGACCGCCTCCGGCCACCGTCGCTCGGCCCAGAGCGGCAACGGCCCAGCCGGTGTTGTTCCACGTGAAACACGCTGCAGGTCCGACGGTGGATCCGGCACCTCAGCTGAGGCCTACGACGACTCGCCGCTGGGGGTCTTGCCCCTCCGACTCGCTGCTGAGACCGGCAGCGCCGACGGCGTCGTGCACGATCTTGCGCTCGAACGCGGACATCGGCTCCAGGCGTACGGCTTGTCCGCTCGCTCGAACTCGTTCGGCCGCCTCCTGTGCCAGCTGCACCAGCTCCACTCGCCGTTGGGCGCGGTAACCGTCGATGTCGAGCATCAGGCGGCTGCGCTCCCCGGTCTCGCGTAGAACCGCGAGCCGAGTCAACTCCTGTAGCGCTTCCAGGACGGAGCCGTCGCCGCCGACCAAGACCCGTAGGTCCCCACCGACCACTGACACCAGGGCGCGTTCACCCTCGACGTCGAGATCGATGTCGCCGTCGAGATCGGCGATGTCGAGTAGCTCCTCGAGAAAGTCGGCGGCAATGTCACCGTCGCGCTCGAGCTTCTTCACCCGATCGGCGGGACCGCCCGGGGCCGGCTGGTCCCCGGGTGGCGACCCCGGTTTGTCCTGCTGTGCTGTCACGGTGCTCCGATCTACCTGGTCCCGCGGACGAGGCCGACTCGATGTACGGCTGAGACGTGAGGCCCGACCTGCGGCGCGGGAGCTTCAAGGTCAGTCAGCGGCGGTCGCGGGGCTTGCTCTTCGGCTTCGCTCGCGGCTTCGCCTTCACGGTGTGGGGACGGGCCGCCGTAGCTCCGACCGGTGACGGCCCGCCGGGGCTCGAGCCGTCGCCGGGCGGCGTGGCGGTGGTGGAGGTGCGAGATGCGTCGGCGGTCTGGCCGTCGATCGTCGCCGGCGGCTTGCTGGCGCGCTGACTACGGGACTGCTTCTTCGGCTGCTGCCGACTGAGCGGACGCGTGGCCTCAGCATTTGCGGCCGCCTCGGCCTTCGCCACCTCCAGCGGGTCGGCGGTGACCTGCTTGCCGTGCTTGGCGTCGCGCTCTTGCTTGGCTTTGAAGGCGGGCGTGCCAGGGACCGGGTTGTTGCGGATCACGTAGAACTGCTGCGTCATCGTCCACAGGTTGGAGGTGGTCCAGTAAAGAAGAACACCGATCGGGAAGAAGATGCCGCCGAAACCGAACGCTAGCGGGAGGATGTAGAGCAACATCTTCTGCTGCTGCGCGTACTGGCCGGTGAGGGCGTCGGCCGGCATGTTCTTGCGCATCAGCTGACGCTGAGTCAAGAACGTGGTCGCCGTCATGGCGATGACGAGCACCGCCGCAAGAATCTTGACCCCCGTGGCGCCGTCGAGGAACGTCTCGGCGATGCGTGCACCGAAGAACTTCGCCCGGCTCAGCGAATCGGACAGCTCGGAAGTCAAGAAGAACTTCTCGTAGCTACCACCGTCCTTCGCGGCCCGGTCGACGAGCCGGAACAGCGAGATGAAGATCGGCATCTGCAGCAGCAACGGCATGCAGGAGGCGAACGGGTTCGTACCCGTTTCCTGGTAGAGCTTCATCGTCTCCTGGGCGAGACGCTCGCGATCGTGGCCGTACTTCTTCTGTAGCTCCTTGACCCGAGGCTGCACCAGCTGCATGTTGCGGCTGGCCTTGATCTGCTTGACGAAGAGTGGGATCAGCGCGGCCCGGATGGTGAGGGTTAGCCCGATGATCGACAGGACCCAGCTCCACCCGGAGTCCTCTCCGAGCGCCTGAGCGAACAGCCAGTGCCAGCCGACCAGGATCGCCGAGGTGACGAAGTACAGCGGCGCCATGATGGCTCCGCCGATCGACGACAAGGTGTCGAGCACTCGTCACTCCTAGAAAGTTGCCGTCGGGGGCACGTCTGCGGCGCGTGGGTGCGGCGGTACGGGGTCGAGACCCCCGGCCGCCCACGGATGGCACCGGCCGAGACGGCGGATGGTGAGCCACGTGCCTCGTGCGGCGCCGTGCACCTGCACCGCCTCCACAGCGTAGGCAGAACAACTGGGGTAGTAGCGACAGACCTGGCCGTACAGCGGGGAGATCACCGCGCGATAGGCGCGAAGCGCCGCGAGGAGAACGTACTTCACCGCACGAAGCCCTGGCTTCTACCACCCGGGAGCACCGCGAGGCTCACCGCAGCGTTCCGACACGGTCCAGGCACGCATCGAGGTCTCGGCACAGGCGCTGGTGGTCCGCGCCAGCGGCCGCCGGCAACGCCCGCACGACGACGTCACCGGGTAGCAGTCGAGGGAGCCGCTCGCGGCACGCATGCCGCAACCGGCGCGTGACTCGGTTGCGTACTACCGCGCCGCCAACCCTTCGGCCGACGACGAAACCGATGCGAGGGGACGCGCCGGACCGGCTGCCGACGTGCACGATCAGCGTCCGAGAGCCCGCCCGGACGCCGTGCCGGGTGGCGGCGACGAAGTCACGCCGTGAGCGGAGGCGAGCCGAGGACGGGAGCACGAGGAATCTGCGTCGCGGTTCGGGGTCAAGCCGCGAGTCGCTGTCGGCCCTTGCGACGACGGTCGGAGACGATCGCACGGCCGGCTCTGGTCCGCATACGCAAGCGGAAACCGTGGGTCTTGTGCCGCCGACGGTTGTTCGGTTGGAACGTGCGCTTGCTCACGAGATGCTCCACGAGGAAGAGATGCGGCGCGACCTCGACCACCGAGTCCCGACGGCCCACCCGTTGCGTGGGGACGAGCGGTGGAAGGATCGGCTGGGCGAGGCGTCGGTGCCAGCGCCGACGCGGATCTGACTGGCTCACGGTACGGGGTGGCTACGAGGAGGGTCAAACGACCCTCGAACGTCGCCCGGCGCGGTCGGATTGCCACCTAGGCGCTCACCAGCCGTGACCCGTTCTCTAGGCACGCTCCGTGGCCGCCATCGCACGTTGGGTGCATACGCGATGCACGCGGGCGCCTCACCGCATCGGGTTCTCGGCTGTGGAGAAGCGGTTGCCGAGCCCCACGCCCGACCGTTAGCGTCACCGCACCGGCGGCATCAAGCCGGTGTGGGTCGCCCCTCCCTCCTGAGATCTTCGTGCGGGCCAGGCTCCGGCCGAGTCACCTCGGCTTTCAGGTCGGGCTCGGTACCAGTGCAGGTCAGTGGCAGTGGCAGCGGCCCGCACCGCCTGGTCGAGCCATGGCGCGACAGTCAGCGACGCGTCGCAGCACTGTGCACAGCTTGTGGACAACTGTGTGGACCAGTCGCCCGCAAGGGGTCTGGAAGCCGGCCCCGGTGGCCGAGAGAGAGCGGACGAAAACGTGGAGCTCGACGATGGCGCCAGGCAGCACCCGACGGACTCAGCAGAGCAGGTCCCGCGCGAACCGGCGGATGCCGCAAACGTACGCAGCGGTGCGGCGGCACTGCTGACGTCGTGGCGGCAGCTCGTGCAGGAGCTCCCGCCCGGCCAGCGCGCATGGCTCGCGAGCTCACGGCCGCTCGCCTTGCACGGCTCGACGGTGATCGTGGCCGTTCGTGACGACTTCACCCGGGGACAGCTCGAAACCAGGTTGCGGGGCCGCCTCGAGGGGTCGCTCAGCGCCAGCCTTGGCCAGCCGGTGAGCCTCGCGGTCAGTGTCGACCCCGACTTGCCGGCCACCGACGAGCCCCCACTGGCCGCCGGCGACCGTCCCGCCGGTGACGAACGCGCCGCCGTCCACGACCAACCAGGTGACCACCCGGACCCCAGGGCTGACCGCACAGTCGAGCCGCTGCCTGCGCCACGCGGTCATGGCGAGAGCCCGTTGAGCGGGGACGGCCTTCGAGAGGGCTTGCGAGACGGTCCGTTGAGCGGCGGCCCGTTGAGCGGCGACCCGATGCACGACCTCCGGCGCGACCAACACATCGACGACGGCCGCGCCGAGACCGGCTATCAGCTAGGCAGCCTCACGCCCACGCCGGCCAGTACCAGATCGGTCACGTCTGTGGCGCAGGCCCGGCTGAACCCGAAGTACCTGTTCGAGACGTTCGTGATCGGGTCGAGCAACCGGTTCGCGCACGCGGCAGCCGTGGCGGTGGCCGAGGTGCCCGGTCAGGCGTACAACCCGCTGCTGATCTACGGCGACTCGGGGCTCGGCAAGACACACCTGTTGCACGCCATCGGTCACTACGTGCGCAGCCTCTTCGCCGGAGCTCGGGTGCGGTACGTATCCAGCGAGGAGTTCACCAACGACTTCATCAACGCGATCCGCGACGACCGGGCGGCTGCGTTCCAGCGCCGATACCGCGAGGTGGACGTCCTACTCATCGACGACATCCAGTTCCTCGAGGGGAAGATCCAGACCCAGGAGGAGTTCTTCCACACCTTCAACACCCTGCACAACGCCAACAAGCAGATCGTCATCACCTCCGACCGGCCGCCCAAGCGGCTCGCCGCGCTGGAGGACAGGCTGCGGAACCGCTTCGAGTGGGGCCTCATCACCGATGTCCAGCCACCCGACCTCGAGACCCGCATCGCTATCTTGCGCAAGAAGGCGGCAACAGAGAAGTTGACCGCACCGGCCGACGTGCTCGAGTTCATCGCATCGAAGATCCAGACCAACATCCGAGAGCTCGAAGGTGCCCTGATCCGGGCTACTGCGTTCGCCAACCTGAACCGGCAACCGGTCGACCTCGCGCTGGCCGAGATCGTGCTCAAGGACCTGCTGCCCGAAGGCGGCGAGCCCGAGATCTCCTCGGCGCAGATCATCGCGCAGACTTCGGCGTACTTCAGCGTGCCGATCGAGGATCTGTGTGGTCCCAACCGCGGTCGTAGCCTGGTCAACGCCCGCCAGATCGCCATGTACCTGTGCCGAGAGCTCACCGAGATGTCTCTACCGAAGATCGGTCAGCAGTTCGGCGGCCGGGACCACACCACCGTCATGCACGCCGATCGAAAGATCCGGGAGCAGATGGGGGAGCGCCGCCAGACGTTCAATCAGGTCACCGAGCTGACCAACCGGATCAAGCAGCAGGCTCGGCAGTCCTGATCGGCGCGACAATCGCGCACATCTGGGGACAAGTTTGTGGAGAGACCGCCGGTGAGTCAGCACAACACCCCGCGTTCGGTGGATCGTCCACTCGACGACCAACTCCGTCCACCGCACACCCACCGGTTCGCCGGGCTCTTGCACAGGGACCGCACGCTCGGTTCTCGGGTCTGACCTGCCCAAAGGTCCGCCGTCCACAGCGTCCACAGCAGCGAACACGGTGATGGGACCCCGACCAAGCGAATGACCAACCACGTTCCTGGTGCGTCCCGCCTGTGGACAAGGAGCAGATTACGTGGCGGTGTCCCGGCCCCGGGCGAGCTGTGGCACGACCTTCACCGCGATGCCGGCGAGATGGATGCGACACCGCCGTGACCGCGGGCACAGCCCGTGGCAGGATCGTGCACCGATCGACGAAAGGCTCTGCGCACGTGAAGTTCCGCATCGACCGTGACGTACTCGCCGACGCTGTCGCCTGGGCGGCCCGCAGCCTGCCCACCCGCCCGAGCGTTCCGGTGCTCGCTGGCCTCCTCGTGGAGGCGAGCGCCGACGGGCTGGTCCTGTCCGGCTTCGACTACGAGACCTCCGCGCGAGCCAGCCTGCCGGCCGAGGTGTCGGACGAAGGGTCTGCGCTCGTCTCGGGTCGCTTGCTCGCCGACATCTGCCGCAGCCTGCCGGCGCATCCGGTGGACCTGTCCATGACGGGAACGAAGGTGTCGTTGGTGTGCGGTACCGCCCGCTTCAGCTTGCAGACCATGCCGGTGGAGGACTACCCGACGCTGCCCGACATGCCCACCTCGACCGGCACGGTCCAAGCCGACATGTTCAGTGCCGCGGTCGGACAGGCCGTCGCCGCCGCCGGACGTGACGACATGCTGCCGTTGCTGACAGGTGTGCGACTGGAGATCGAGGGTGACACGGTTGCCCTGATGGCCACGGACCGGTTCCGAGCCAGCCTGCGCGAGCTGACCTGGTTCCCCGAGCGCAGCGACGTGTCCACTCAGGCACTCGTACCTGCCCGGGTGCTCGCCGACATGGCGAAGTCGCTGACCGCGGGTACGCAGGTGACGGTGGCGCTTGCGGCGGGGGGGTCCGGAGACGGCATCATCGGCTTCGAAGGAGTCGTGGGTACGGGGTCTCGGCGTACGACCACGCGGTTGCTCGAGGGGGAGTTCCCGCGGGTGCGACAGCTGTTCGCCGCCGAGCCCCAGACGCGGGTCTGGGTGGAGACCGCTGCTCTGGTCGAGTCGGTCAAGCGCGTGTCGCTCGTAGCTGAGCGCAACACACCGGTCCGTTTGGCGTTCAGCCCGGGTCACGTGGTGCTCGAGGCTGGTAGTGGGGAAGAGGCCCAGGCGTCGGAGTCACTCGAGGTGCACGTCGAGGGTGACGACATCGCGATCGGCTTCAACCCGCAGTACCTCCTCGACGGCTTGGCGGCTATTCAGCAACCGTGGACCCACGTGGCGTTCGTGCAGCACACCCGTCCGGCCGCGATGGCCGGAGCCGCCGAGAGCGGCGCCGATCCCGACCTGGACTTCCGCTACCTGTTGATGCCGGTGCGGCTGCCCACCTGACCCGGGCACTGCGCAAGCCGTTCCCGACCCCCTTGCCACCTTCCCCGACCCGCACCACCGGATACCACAACTGCGAAAGAGGACACGGGCATGGACATCGGTCTGATCGGTCTCGGCAAGATGGGGGGCAACATGCGTGAGCGGTTGCGTCGCAGCGGCCACACGGTGGTTGGCTTCGACCACGACCCCAGCAAACGCGACGTCGACTCCCTCGAGCAGCTCGTGGAGCAGCTGCCGTCACCGAAGGTGGTCTGGGTGATGGTCCCGGCCGGTGACCCAACCCGCGAGACCCTCGAGACCCTCAGCCGGCTGCTCGGCGACGGTGACGTCGTCGTGGACGGCGGCAACTCCCGCTGGACAGACGATGAGTACGCCGCACGGCACCTGAACGAACGGGGCGTCGGGTTCGTCGACTGTGGGGTCTCCGGTGGCGTCTGGGGCCTCGACAACGGGTACGCCCTGATGGCTGGTGGCTCGGCCGACGACGTGGCCAAGGTGCAGCCGGCGTTCGACGCGCTGAAGCCGCCAGACGAGGACGGGTTCGTACATGCCGGTCCCGTCGGTGCCGGGCACTTCGCCAAGATGGTCCACAACGGGATCGAGTACGCGGTGATGCAGGCGTACGCCGAGGGCTACGAGCTGTTGGAGAAGTCCGCCGTGGTGGAGAACATCACCGAGGTCTTCGCCTCCTGGCGTAGCGGCACCGTGATCCGGTCCTGGCTGCTCGACCTGTTGGTCGAAGCGCTGCGGGAAGACACCGGGCTGTCGAAGGTCGAAGGCTGGGCGGCCGACTCCGGGGAGGGTCGGTGGACGGTCGAGGCGGCGATCGACCACGCAGTTCCGCTCAACGCCATCACCGCCGCCCTCTTTGCCCGCTTCGCCTCTCGCCAGGACGAGTCACCGGCCATGAAGGCGGTCGCCGCGATGCGCAACCAGTTCGGTGGTCACGCCGTGCGCGCGGCGGGCACGCCGGAGACAGAGGCCGAGCCGGTGACCGAGGGCATCACCGACGGTGAGGACGCCACCTGAGGCAGCCGGTCTCCCCGACGGTCCCCTGGACGATCCCTGAACCGTGTACGTCTCCCGGCTCTCGCTGCACGACTTCCGCTCCTACGAGGAGGTCGAGGTCACCTTCGAGCCCGGAGCCAACGTGCTTGTGGGGGCCAACGGCCAGGGCAAGACCAACTTGGTCGAGGCGGTCGACTACCTGGCCAGCCTCGGTTCGCATCGGGTGGCCACTGAGGGTCCGCTGGTACGTCATGGAGCACATCGGGCGGTCGTACGAGCCGCGGTGGTCCGCGCCGGCCGCACCGCGGTGCTGGAGGTCGAGCTCAACCCGGGGCGCTCGAACCGGGCACAGGTCAACGGCTCGTCCCTGCCACGGGCTCGCGAGCTGCTCGGTCTGCTGCGTTGCGTGGTCTTCGCTCCCGAGGATCTGGGCCTGGTCAAGGGGGAGCCGGGCGAGCGCCGACGGTTCCTCGACACGTTGCTGGCCAGCCGGGCACCTCGCCTCGCCGGCGTGCGAGCCGACTACGACCGGGTGCTCAAGCAGCGCACGACCCTGCTGCGCTCCGCTGTGAACCGGCGCGGGGCACCGCTCGATCTGTCCACGTTGGACGTGTGGGACGACCACCTCGTGCGCGCTGGCGCCGAGCTCGTCACCGCCCGGCTCGACCTCGTCGACGCGCTGGCGCCGTACGTGGAACGCGTCTACGCGCAGGTTTCTGCGGCCAGCACCGACGACGTGGCCATCCTGGCGTACAAGTCGTCGGTGCCGGGGACGGAGAAGGAGCGCGACCGCACAGTGCTGGCGGATGCTTTCGCGGCCGAGCTGGGCGCTCGCCGCCGCGACGAGCTCGAGCGCGGCGTCAGCCTGGTCGGCCCGCACCGCGACGACCTGGCGCTCTCGATAGGCGACCTCCCGGCGCGCGGATATGCCAGCCACGGCGAGTCGTGGTCGCTCGCGCTGGCGTTGCGGTTGGCGGCCTACGAGCTGCTGCGTAGTCAGGGCGACGATCCGGTCCTGGTGCTCGACGACGTCTTCGCCGAGCTGGACGTGGACCGGCGCGACCGCCTCGCCCGGCGCGTCGCCGACGCCGAGCAGCTCTTGGTCACCGCGGCAGTCGCGGCCGACGTGCCGGCGCCTCTCCTCGGTGCGTGGTACGACGTGGCCGACGGGCAGGTGCGCCGTGTCCACCGGTGATGGAGCCGGTGAGGGAGACCGTGACGCTCCGGCGACCGGCGAGCCCGATCACGACCCGACCGGGCTGGATCTTGCCCGCAGCATCGCTCAGGCTTACCGCGGAGGGAAGGGAGCACGTCGGCGGCGTTCGCCGTCCGATGCCGGCGTCGGCGAAGCGACCGGCAGCAGACAGCACGGCAGCGGTGCACGTCCCGATGACCGCGACCCGCAACCGGTGAGTAGAACCGTCGAACGGCTGGTCACTGAGCGAGGCTGGTCCGGCGACCTGGCGGTGCACGCGCTCTTCGAGCGCTGGGCGGACATCGTCGGTGCCGAAGTGGCTCAGCACTGCCGGCCGACCAGCTACAGCGAAGGAACCTTGCTCGTGACGACCGACTCGACCGCCTGGGCGACACAGATGCGACTCCTGGTGTCGACGGTGGTTCGCCGGCTCAACGAACAGCTCGGGCACGGCACCGTGACGCGGGTGCAGGTGGAAGGGCCCCAGGCGCCGTCGTGGCGACGAGGCCCGCGAAGCGTACGCGACGGCCGCGGGCCGCGCGACACCTACGGCTGACGCGGCTCCCGCGGCTCCCGCTGCTCACGAGGCCGGCACCGATCCCGATACCGGCGACGCCACCGGTGGGCCGGACCTACTGACGCCACCAACCGATAGCACCGACCGACGGCTACCAGCCACGGGTGTGCAGCCGGCGATCGAGAGGCACGGACTTCCCGGACGTGAGGAAGCCCCCTCGTTCGCACCCTGCCACGGCCGTACAGCCGGGTTGCCGGGGCGCTCGGCGCCTGTGCACCGTTGTGGTGGCGGCCGGCGATGCAGCTACCGGGGTGTGGACTGGCAGAGATCGAGGTCTTCGCCCTATACACTGGCCAGTAGTGGTCGCCGGCCGCCGTGACAGGTCCCCACGACCGTTCGCCGGTGAGCTGACCCACTCTGCTGGCACGTCTGGCGTGAGCCGCCGGACCCGTCCGGGCCGCGCCGGCCCTGGTCCGACCTGGAGGCCCCGCGAGTGACGAGCACGCCGCCGCAAGCAGTCCGTCCCGACCAGGAAACCCCACCGGCGCACCCGCTCGCTCCGGCTACCGACCTTGCACCGGCCGCCTCCGCAGACGCCTACGACGCCAGCACGATCCAGGTGCTGGAAGGCCTCGAGGCGGTTCGCAAACGACCGAGCATGTACATCGGGTCGACCGGCGAACGCGGGCTGCACCACCTCGTCTACGAGGTGGTCGACAACTCCGTCGACGAGGCCCTGGCCGGCCACTGCGATCACATCGACGTGACGCTGTTGGCCGACGGCGGGGTGCGGGTCGTGGACGACGGTCGGGGCATCCCGACCGACGTGCATCCCGTCGAGGGCGTCCCGGCGGTCACGATGGCCCTCACCCTGCTGCACGCGGGTGGCAAGTTCGGTGGCGGAGGTTACAAGGTCTCGGGTGGCCTGCACGGGGTCGGAGTGTCCGTGGTCAACGCCCTCAGCACTCACCTGCAGGTCGACGTCCGCAACCGAGGCTTCCACTGGCGGCAACGCTTCACCTACGGCGACCCCGATGGGCCGCTCGAGCAGCTGGAACCGACCGCCGAGACCGGCACCACCATCACGTTCTGGGCCAGCACCGACATCTTCGAGACCATCGCTTACTCCTTCGAGACCCTCTCCACTCGCTTCCGCGAGATGGCATTCCTCAACAAGGGCCTCGAGCTCGTCGTACGCGACGAGCGGACCGGAGCGGACGAGGTGGCCGAAGCCGTCGCGGACTCCACTGTCGACAACGTCGTCGACGGCGGCAGCGACGGCGTCAAACCAGCGGGTGAGGCTGGCATGGAGCGACGGTTCCGCTACGACGGGGGCCTCGTCGACTTCGTACAGCACCTCAACCGTACGAAGGATGCAGCCCACAAGAGCGTCGTCGCGTTCGAGGCGGAGAACCTCGCGGACACGGGCACCGGGCTCAGCCTCGAGGTGGCCATGCAGTGGAACACAGGCTTCACCGAGTCGGTGCACACCTTCGCCAACACCATCAACACCCATGAGGGCGGCACCCACGAGGAGGGGTTCCGCGCGGCCCTGACCACGACTGTCAACAACTGGGCGGAGACGTGGGGCCTGGTCAAGAAGCGCGAGGACCGGGTGTCCGGTGACGACATCCGCGAAGGGCTCACCGCCATTGTCTCTGTGAAGCTCGCCGAGCCGCAGTTCGAGGGACAGACCAAGACCAAGCTCGGCAACACCGGGGCCCGCTCGTTCGTGCAGAAGATCGTGAACGACCAGCTGGGCGCCTGGTTCGAGCAGAACCCCGCCGAGGGCAAGGACATCATCCGCAAGTCCATCGCGGCGGCGAGCGCCCGGTTGGCGGCCCGCAAGGCGCGCGACCTGGCGCGCAACCGCAAGGGGCTGCTGGGCGGTGGGGGGCTGCCCGGCAAGCTGGCGGACTGCCAGTCGAGAAACCCCGAGGAGTGCGAGCTGTTCATCGTGGAGGGCAACTCCGCGGGCGGATCGGCCAAGGGTGGTCGCGATCCGCGGATCCAGGCGATCCTGCCGATTCGCGGCAAGATCCTCAACGTCGAGAAGGCCCGCATCGACCGGGTGCTGGCCAACACCGAGGTGCAGTCGATCGTCTCCGCGCTCGGCACGGGCATCCAGGACGACTACGACGAGGCCAAGCTGCGCTACCACAAGGTGGTGCTGATGGCCGACGCCGACGTCGACGGGCAGCACATCTCCACCCTGCTGCTCACGCTGCTGTTCCGCTTCATGCGGCCTCTGGTGGAGCACGGCTACGTCTACCTGGCGCAACCGCCGTTGTACCGCATCAAGTGGAACAAGCCGGCAGCGCACGAGTTCGCCTACACCGAGCGGGAGCGGGAGGTCCTCATCGCCGCCGGCCAGGCGGCCGGCAAGCGGTTGCCCAAGGAGATGGCCACCCAGCGCTACAAGGGACTGGGCGAGATGAACGACTCCGAGCTGTGGGACACCACCATGGACCCGGCGAGCCGCCTGTTGCGCCAGGTGACCCTCGACGACGCCGCCGTCGCCGACGAGATCTTCTCGGTGCTGATGGGCGAGGACGTCGACCAGCGACGCTCGTTCATCCAGCGTAACGCCAAGGACGTCCGGTTTCTGGACATCTGAGGAGAGAGCGAGCGCCAGCGAGCGAGCCCCGCAGCGATGTCGAGGCAAGGCGGCCCGCCGCGTGGCTGCTGGCGTCAGGGAAAGGGACAGTCGATGACTGAGGGAACGACCGCGTGAGCGACGACGTGACCACCATTCCAGCCGGCCCAGACGGCCCGGACGGCCCTGGTCCAGGGGGGCGTACGGAGCCGGTCGAGCTGCAGGAGGAGATGCGGCGCTCGTACCTCGACTACGCGATGAGCGTGATCGTGGGGCGCGCCTTGCCGGACGTACGCGACGGACTCAAGCCCGTGCACCGCCGGGTGCTCTACGCGATGTACGACGGTGGCTATCGACCCGACCGCGGCTTCTCCAAGTGCAGCCGAGTCGTCGGTGACGTGATGGGGCAGTACCACCCGCACGGTGACACCGCGATCTACGACACCCTCGTGCGGCTCGCGCAGCCATGGGTGATGCGCGCCCCGCTGGTCCAGGGGCAGGGCAACTTCGGTTCGCCGGGCAACGACCCGGCGGCGGCGATGCGCTACACCGAGGCGCGGATGGCTCCGCTGGCCATGGAGATGGTGCGTGACATCGAGCAGGACACGGTCGCCTTCAGACCCAACTACGACGGCCGTGGGTCCGAGCCGGTGCTGTTGCCGAGCCGGTTTCCCAACCTGCTGGTCAACGGGTCGGCCGGCATCGCGGTCGGAATGGCCACCAACATCCCGCCCCACAACCTGCGCGAGGTCGCCGACGGGGTGCAATGGTCCTTGGCGCATCCCGACGCCTCCCGCGAGGAGCTGCTCGACGCCCTCCTCGAGCGGATCAAGGGGCCCGACTTCCCGACTAGCGCGCTCATCGTGGGTACCGCTGGCATCGAGCGGGCCTATCGCACCGGCCGGGGCTCGATCGCGATGCGGGCGGTCGTGGAGGTCGAGGAGGACGCGCGCGGGGGCACCACCCTGGTCATCACCGAGCTGCCGTACCAAGTCAACCCGGACAACCTCGCCCTCAAGATCGCCGAGCTCGCCGACTCGGGTCGGGTGCAGGGCATCGCCGACGTGCGCGACGACTCTTCCTCGCGGACCGGACGACGCCTGGTGGTGGTGCTGCGCCGTGATGCGGTGGCGCGGGTGGTGCTCAACAACCTCTACAAGCACACCGACCTGCAGACCAACTTCAGCGCCAACATGCTGGCGCTGGTCGACGACGTGCCGCGCACGCTCAGTCTCGACGCCTTCGTCACCCACTGGGTGACCCACCAGATCGAGGTGATCCGGCGGCGTACCGCGTTCCGTTTGCGTGAGGCCGAGCGGCGCGCCCACTTCCACCGCGGCTTCGTGAAAGCCCTTGACTCACTCGACGAGGTCATCGCCCTGATCCGGGCCAGCCAGACCACCGAGCAGGCGCGCGACGGTCTGATGGGGCTCCTGGACATCGACGAAGGGCAGGCGCGCGCCATCCTCGACATGCAGCTACGCAGCCTCGCCGCCCTGGAACGGCAGCGGATCGTCGACGAGCTGGCCCGGCTCGAGGAGCTCATCGCCGACCTCGGAGACATCCTCGCCAGCGAGCCGCGGCAGCGTCGTATCGTCGGGGACGAGCTGGCCGCCCTTGTCGACAAGTACGGCGACGAGCGGCGTACACAGTTCACGCACGCCGACGGGGATCTGTCGGTCGAGGACCTCATCCCCGACGAGGACGTGGTCGTCACCATCACGCGGGGCGGCTACGCCAAGCGGGTGCGTGCCGACCAGTACCGCGTGCAGCGACGCGGCGGCAAGGGGGTCAGGGGGGCGACGCTGCGCGGGGACGACGTCGTGGAGCACCTGTTTGCGACGACGACGCACCACTGGATCTTGTTCTTCACCACCGCCGGGCGGGTCTACCGTGCTAAGGGCTACCACCTGCCGGAGGCGGGCCGTGACGCCAAGGGCGGTCACGTCGCCGGGTTGCTCAGCTTTCAGCCCGACGAGCAGATCGCGCAGGTGCTCACCGTGCGCGACTACGACCAGATGCCGTACCTGGTGCTCGCAACTCAGCGCGGCTACGTCAAGAAGACAGCGCTGGTCGACTACAACAGCTCCCGCCAGTCCGGAGTCATCGCCGTCAACTTCCGCGAGGAGGACGACCAGCTCATCGGCGCCGCTCTCGTACGTCCGGTCGATGACATCGTGCTGGTGTCACGACTCGGGCAGGCGATCCGCTTCCGGGCTGACGACACTCAGCTGCGCCCGATGGGCCGGGCCACGTCGGGGGTGACCGGCATGAAGTTCCGTGGCGACGACCAGCTGCTCAGCATGTCCGTGATCCCGGCCGAGGAGCAGACCGGTGAACAGGAGGCCGCGCAATTCTTGTTCACCCTCACCGAGCGCGGCTTCGCCAAGCGCACTGCGGTGAACCGGTACCGGTTGCAGGGCCGCGGCGGGCTCGGGGTGAAGGCGATGAAGGCCGACGCCGAGCGGGGGCCGCTCGTCGGGGCCACGGTGGTGGCTGAAGGCGACGAGGTCCTAGCCATCCGGGCGAGCGGGCAGGTCACCCGCAGCCAGGTCTCCGACGTCTCCGCGACCGGGCGTGACACGATGGGCGTCACGTTCGTGAACGTCCGCGGGGGTGACGAGGTCGTCGCCATCGCACGCAACGCCGACACCGACGTCGAGGCCCTCCAGGAGGCGGCCGTGCACGACACCGGCGCCACGACGCCCGAGGGACCGCTCAGCAGCGGTGCCTCCGCTGCTGCTGGGCCGGGCGAACCGGAGACCGGCGTAACGCCCACTCAGGAGCCAGATGAGTAATCGCAGGGCCGACGACGACACCCAGCCGATCGCGCCGCCACGGTCGCTGCGAAAGGGCGGATCACCCGATCGACCGTCGCCAACGGGTCGGTCCTCGGGTGGTGCGTCGGCGGCCACGTCGAGTGCTGCTCGGGTCGAGGAGGCGTCGCCGAGAACGCCGCAGACCGTTACCGTGCGACCTTCGCCCGCGCCGGGATCCGACGGAGACATACCGAACACCGCGGGCTCGCCGGACACTCCAGAGTCCCCTCGGGCCACCGGCGCCACCACCGTGGCAGCCGGGGGCTCACCTCCGCCCGTGGCGACACCCCGGCCCGACTCGACGGCTGGTGCCGCCCAGTCGAGCCGGCCGGCAAGCGGGCAGCCCCGGGAACCCCAGCCAGCGCGGGCGCCTCGGCGCACGTCGGTGCGGAAGGCCCGCCTGCGTATGGTGCGGCTCGACCCGTGGTCGGTGATGAAGATGGCCTTCGCCCTGTCCATCGCTCTGGCGGTGGTCACCATCGTCGCGGTCTGGGTGGTGTGGCTGGTTCTCGGTGCCGCTGGCGTGTGGGACGCGGTCAACGCCGCGGCCAGCGCTCTGGCCGAGGGCAACAGCAGTTTCGACGTCACTGACTTCGTCGGCATCCGCCGCGTGCTCGGCGTCGCCATGGTGCTGTCCGCGGTCAACGTCGTGCTCATCACGGCGCTCGCCACCCTCGGCGCCTTCTTGTACAATTTTGCGGCCTCGCTGCTCGGCGGTCTGGACGTCACGCTGGCCGAGGACCGCTGACCCACACTGCCGCAGTAGACCGATTGGCTGGCCTCCGCGGCGCTGGGGTAGCCTGCCCGGGCCGGTCCGCCGGGTCGGCGCCTGTCTCGCGGGCCTATAGCTCAGACGGTTAGAGCGCTTCCCTGATAAGGAAGAGGTCACAGGTTCAAGTCCTGTTAGGCCCACCCACCAGTGCAGTCGGAGGTCGGCATGAAGAAGGTGCTCACGATTGCGGTGGCCGCCGCGGCCGCCGCGGTCGCGTGGCGGCGGGTCCAGGCTCAGCAAGCAGAGGCCGACCTGTGGGCCGAGGCCACCGACCCCGTGGCACCGGCGCGCTGAACCCGGGGACGTAGCTCAACTGGCAGAGCACCGCCTTTGCAAGGCGGGGGTTGAGGGTTCGAGTCCCTTCGTCTCCACGCAGACTCACCGGGCGCGAGCTCTTCGGGTCTACCCCCGACAGCGGCTCCGATGCGGGGCCTTGTGCGGCGGTCCTGTTGTCAGGGATCGAGCGTGCTCGGGTCGGCCGGGACGTCGATGGCATGCTCGCGGAGCGCCTCGACCGGCACGATCTTCAGCACCGCCTCGTTCGTGGAGGCCAGAACGACCGGCGCCGGTACGCCGTCGTGGTAGGCGCGCGCCCAGTTCACCGCGGTGACGCACCAGCGATCGCCGGGTACGAGTCCGGGGAAGCGGTACCGAGGGTTCGGAGTCGAGAGGTCGTTGCCGATGGTGCGCTGGTGGTGCAGGAACTCGCGCGTCACGACGGCGCAGATGGTGTGGCTGCCGAGATCGTCCCGGCCGGTGCTGCAGCAGCCGTCGCGGAAGAAGCCGGTCAACGGTTCGGCGCCGCACGGCTGCAGCTCGGCGCCGAGGACATTGCGTTCTGCCACCGGTCCAGCATGACGCACGCGGGCAGCGCCCCGAGGCGGTGGTGGCGCCGGCCAGCGTCGACTCGACAGAACACGGCATGGTTGGGTGTGACCCACGACACGCGAAGCCCGGTGCGTCACCCGCGCGGGATGCTCGAGCCCCCGGGCACGCGGCAGCCAACGACTTGGAGGTGGCAGTGAGCACGCTCGCCGACAACCTGACCAGGACCGTGGAGCAGCACGGCGAGCGCCCAGCCGTACGCCTGGACGACGTCGTCCTCTCGTACACCGAGCTGCTCACCGCCGCTCAGCGCGTACGCGCCCTGCTGCGCGCCAACGACGTCGGCGCCGGCGACCGCGTCGGAGTGGTGCTGCCCAATGTGACCGCGTTCCCGGTGCTGTTCTACGGTGCGGTGGCGGCCGGTGCGGTGGTGGTGCCGATGAACCCGCTGCTCAAGGCCCGCGAGG
Source organism: Propionibacteriales bacterium (assembly GCA_038233355.1). Lineage (GTDB taxonomy): Bacteria > Actinomycetota > Actinomycetes > Propionibacteriales > Nocardioidaceae > DASQMN01. The sequence goes on along the minus strand of JBBSMD010000006.1, from coordinate 21,109 downwards.
TGCAGTACTACCTCGAGGACTCCAGCGCCTCCATCGTGTTCGCCTGGCACCAGATGGCCGACGAGGCACGCAAGGCCGCCGATAGCGTGGGCCTCACCTGCGTCACCGTGGACCCCGCCGGCTTCGAGGCCGTGCTCGACGAGCACGAGCCGGACGGCGACGTCGTCGATCGCGCTGACGACGACACGGTGGTCCTGCTCTACACCTCCGGCACCACCGGTCAGCCGAAGGGTGCCGAGCTCACGCACGCCAACCTCGCCACCAACGCGGCACTGACCGCGGAGACGCTGGTGTGCCTCGACCCCGACGACGTCGTGATGGGCTGCCTGCCCTTGTTCCACTGCTTCGGTCTCACCTGCGGCCTCAACGCCGCGGTCAGCGCCGGCGCGTGCCTGACCCTCATCCCCCGCTTCGACCCAGCCAAGGCGCTCGAGGTGATCGGGCGCGACCACGTCACGGTCTTCGAGGGCGTGCCGACGATGTATTCGGCAATGTTGAACGCTCCCGATGCCGGTTCCTACGACGTGTCCAGCCTGCGTACGTGCATCTCGGGAGGGTCGGCCATGCCGGTCGAGGTGATGAAGAGCTTCGAGGATGCGTTCGGCTGCATCGTGCTGGAGGGCTACGGCCTGTCCGAGACCTCGCCGGTGGCGTCGTTCAACCACCCCGACATGGAACGCAAGCCCGGCTCGATCGGGGTGCCGGTCCGAGGGGTCGAGATGCGGGTTGTCGACGGGGAGGGCAACGAGGTCGCCGGTGACGACGTGGGGGAGATCGCCATCCGGGGGGAGTGCGTGATGAAGGGCTACTGGGGCCGCGAGGACGCGACCGCGGAGGCCATCCCGGACGGCTGGTTCCGCAGCGGCGACATGGCCAAGAAGGACGACGATGGCTACTTCTACATCGTCGACCGCAAGAAGGACCTCATCATCCGCGGCGGTTACAACGTCTACCCGCGTGAGGTGGAGGAGGCGTTGTACGAGCACGATGCGGTTGCCGAGGCTGCGGTCATCGGCATCGACCACCCCGAGCTCGGTGAGGAGGTCGGCGCCGCGGTCGCGCTCAAGCCCGGGGCCGAGGCCACGTCCGACGACCTGCGCGACTTCGCCAAGCAGCGGCTAGCGGCGTACAAGTATCCCCGGCACGTGTGGATCGTCGACGAGCTGCCGAAGGGCCCGACCGGCAAGATCCTGCGCCGAGAGGTCAGCGCCCCCGCGACGGAAGCGGCCGGGTGAGCGCCGCGGCGAGCGCGCAGGAGCGGGTGCACGAGGTCGACGAGGACGAGGCCGGCGCCGCAGCACCGCTCGACCTGCTGCTGACCGACGCCGCCCTCGGTCCGCTGCGGCGTTTCGTCCCGGGTGTCTCGGGCCTGAAGTTCGCAGCCGGGCTGGCGCGCCACCCCGGCCGGGTCGCGGTTCGCAGTGGACGGCTGATGGGTGAGTGCCTTCGCATCGGGATCGGCCGCTCCGACCTCGCCCCACCCGAGAAGGACCGCCGCTTCGCCGAGCCGGGGTGGGAGTACAACCCGATCCTGCACCGTGCCCTGCAGATGTATCTGGCGGTCGGGATCGCCGCCCGCGGTCTGGTCGCGGACGCCGAGCTGGACTGGGCTGACCAGCAGCGGATGGGGTTCGTGGTCGACAATCTCGTCGAGGCGTCGGCCCCGAGCAACAACCCGCTGCTCAACCCGCTGGTGCTCAAGGCGGTCATCGACACCGGTGGCGGCAACCTGCTCAGCGGCAGTCGCCGGCTCGCGCGCGACCTCGCCACCCCGCCGCGGGTGCCCTCGCTGGTGGAGCCAGACGCGTTCGAGGTCGGCAAGGACCTGGCGGTGACACCGGGTGCGGTGGTGCTGCGCACCGACGTCTTCGAGCTGATCCAGTACGAGCCGCAGACACCGAAGGTCCGCGAGGTTCCGCTGCTCATCGTGCCGCCGACGATCAACAAGTACTACGTCATCGACCTTGCCGAGGGGCGCAGCCTGGTCGAGCACCTGGTGGGCAGTGGGCAGCAGGTCTTCGTCATCTCCTGGCGCAACCCCGACGCCCGGCACGCAGACTGGGGCCTGGACACCTACGGCCAGTCCATCGTCGAGGCGATGGACGCGATGAAGCAGATCTGTCGGGAGGAGCAGGTCGCGCTGTTCGCGCTGTGCTCGGGCGGGATGCTGGCCACGATGCTGCTGGCCCACCTCGCCGACGTCGGTGAGCTGCACCGGGTGGCTACCTTCGCGCTGGCCGTCACGGTGCTCGACCAGGACCGAGCTGGCCTGCCGAGCGCGCTGCTGTCCCGCAAGGTCGCCGCGGCCGCCACGGCGGTGTCTGCCCGCAAGGGCTACCTCGACGGTCGGATGCTCGCCGAGGTGTTCGCCTGGCTGCGACCCAACGACCTGATCTGGGGCTACTGGGTCAACAACTACCTGCTCGGCAGGTCGCCCAAGGCCTTCGACATCCTCTACTGGAACGCCGACCCGATCCGCATGACCGCGGCCATGCACCGCGACTTCATCGAGCTGGCGGTGACCAACGGACTCACCACCCCCGGCGGTTCGACGATGCTCGGCTCCGAGCTCGACCTGTACAGGATCGACACCGACACGTACGCCGTCGCCGGAATCGCCGACCACCTGTGTGCCTGGCAGTCCTGCTACCGCACCACCCAGCTGCTCGGTGGGGACACCAGGTTCATCCTGTCCACCAGCGGTCACATTGCCTCGATGGTCAACCCGCCGGGCAACGAGAAGGCCAGCTTCCAGACCGCCCAACCCAACGTCGCCGACCCGCAGGAGTGGCTGGAGTCGGCGGAGGTGGTCAAGGGCAGCTGGTGGAGTGACTACGTGGACTGGCTGAGCGTGCGCACCGGCCCCGAGCGCGCCAAGCCGCGTCGCCTCGGCAACGCTGCGTTCGAACCGGTCTGCCCGGCACCCGGCACCTACGTCCATGACAGATGAGCCTGGACAGTGTCCGCTCGCTGACCGTGCGAGGCATCGCGGTGCGGGTCTCAGTGCGTCCCAGCAGCGGCCGACTGGTCGACGAGCCGCCGCTGCTGCTGTGCAACGGGATCGGTGCCAGCCTGGAGGCGTTGCAGCCGCTGGTTGACGCACTCGACCCCGACCGCGGGGTCATCCGCTTCGACGTGCCGGGCGTGGGCGGCTCACCACCCCCTCCGACGCCTTACCCGCTGGCCGGTCTCGCCTCCTGGATTACTGCGATGACCGCTCGGCTGGGCCACCGTGGCTTCGACGTGTTGGGCCTGTCCTGGGGCGGCGGTCTCGCCCAGCAGCTCGCGGTGCAGTGCCCGCGCCGGGTGCGCCGGGTGGTACTGGTTGCCACTGCCACCGGCTCGCTGATGGTCCCGGGTCATCCCCGGGTGCTGGCCAAGATGATGACGCCGCGACGGCATCGCGACCCGGCATACGCCCGTGAGATCGCCGCCGAGATCTACGGCGGCAGCGTGCGCGCCGCCCCCGAGCGCGCCGCCCGACTGCTGCATGCCGAGACCCGCTCCGGCCCGCGCCGCGGGTACTACTACCAGCTGCTGGCGGGTGCGGGCTGGAGCAGTCTGCCGTTCCTCCCCATGCTGGCCCAGCCCACCCTCGTGCTGGCCGGCGACGACGACCCGATCATCCCGCTGGTCAACGCCAAGGTGATGGCCCGGCTGATCCCGTCGGCCCGGTTGCACGTCTACGCCGGCGGGCACCTCGGCGTGCTCACCGAGAGCGACGAGCTCGTCCCGGTGATCGAGGACTTCCTCACCGGCCCCCCACCAACCCCACGGAGCGATCGTGCCGGCTGACCTCGACGACATCCCCGCCTCGGACTTCTTAGGGTTTGAACTGCTTCTCGACGACGACGACCGCGAGCTGCTCGCCCGGGTGCGCAGCCATCTCACCTCGGTCGTCGAGCCGGTCATCAACGACTACTGGACCCGGGCGGAGTTCCCGCACGACCTGCTGCCCGGCCTGGCCGACCTCGGCATCGCCGGCCTGCAGTACGACGGCCCCGGCTGTCCGGGGCGCAGCAGCCTGCTCGACGGTATGGTCGCGATGGAGCTGGCCCGCACCGACCCGTCGATCGCGACGTTCTTCGGTGTGCACGGCGGCTTGGCGATGGGATCGATCATGCTTTGCGGCTCACCGGAGCAGCGGCAGCGCTGGCTGCCGCAGATGGCTTCGATGGAGCTGCTGGGCGCCTTCGGCCTGACCGAGCCCGAGCACGGCTCCGGCATCGCCGGCGGGTTGTCCACCACGGCACGCCGCGACGGTGACTTGTGGGTGTTGGACGGGGAGAAAAAGTGGATCGGCAACGCGTCGTTCGCCGACCTCGTCGTGGTGTGGGCGCGCGACACCGACGACGGGCAGGTCAAGGGCTTCGTGGTCGAGAAGGACACCGACGGCATGACCTTCGACCTGCAGCGCGACAAGATCGCCCTGCGGGTCGTGCAGAACGCGACGATCCACCTCGACGGCGTCCGGGTCCCCGACGCGAACCGGCTCGCTGAGGCGCACTCTTTCAAGGACACCGCTCGAGTCCTGCGGCTCACCCGAGCCAGCGTGGCGTGGATGGCGACCGGATGTGCTCGAGGCGCCTACGAGCACGCGCTGCGCTACACCGGTCAGCGCCAGCAGTTCGGCCGCCCGATCGCCGGCTTCCAGTTGGTGCAGGACCTTCTCGTCCGCATGCTCAGCAACGTCACGGCCTCGACGGCGGTGTGTGCCCGGGTCTCCCAGCTGCAAGACGCCGGCCTGTTGCGCGACGAGCACGCCTCGATGGCCAAGGCGCTGAGCACGGTGCGGATGCGCGAGAGCGTCGGCTGGGCGCGCGAGGTCCTCGGTGGCAACGGCATCTTGCTCGAGCACCATGTCGGCCGCTTCGTCGCCGACGCGGAGGCGCTCTACTCCTACGAAGGCACCCGCGAGGTCAACACGCTGATCGTCGGTCGAGCGATCACCGGGATCGGTGCCTTCGTCTAGCCGGCACCGCGACGTCATTTGGACCGCACGACAAGCCGCTGTGCCCGCGCAAACCGGGACGGGCGCGGTCGCACGCACCGATCCATTCTGCGAACCGGTCGCTCCAGGGCAGTCTTCCGGTCCCCCTCGCCGGCTGACCGGCCGCGATGATCCCTGCGTTACCCGCCTCGGCGTCGTGCCAAGGTAGGTTCGAGCCAGAAGGGGCCACCTGCCGACCCGACGACCGGGACGCGACATGGACGAGCAGTTCACCGCTTACGGCACCTCGCACCAGGTGGTGCTGGGGGTGCTGCTAGCCGGCGCTGTCGTCCTGGTGGTCCGCGGCCGACGTACCCGCGGTACCCGCGCGGCCGAGCGCGAGGCCAGGGTGTTGGCCGTCGTGACGTTCTGCGTCGTCGTACCGCTGCAGTTCCTGGTGCTGTTGGGCTCGGGCTTCGACGTGGAACGTGAGCTGCCCCTGCAGCTGTGCGACCTCGCCGCGCTCCTGGCGCCGTACGCCTTGTGGACAAAGCGCACGTGGGCGGTCGATCTCATGTACTTCTGGGGCATCACGCTGACCACGCAGGCGGCTCTCACCCCAGATCTGAAGTCGCCGTTTCCCGAGCTGTCGTTCCTCCTCTTCTGGGGCATGCACCTGTTGGTTATCTGGTCCGCCGTCTACCTGACGTGGGGGCTGGGACGCACCCCGACCTGGCACGGTTATCGGAGGTCGGTGGCCCTCACCGCCGGCTACGTCGTGGTGATGCTGGCGTACAACGCCGCGGCCGGCGCGAACTACGGCTTCCTCAACCGCAAACCGAGCCAGCCCTCGATCCTCGACTACCTCGGGCCGTGGCCGGTGTACCTCGTCCCCGAGATCGTCATCGTGGCGGTGGTCTGGGCGCTGCTGACCTGGCCGTGCGTGCGGACGGGTCAGCAGCACCGGCAAGCGGTCGGCGTCACTTAGCTTTAGCAGCCGTAGCGGGGGGGGGCGGTGACAGCTGATTCCGGCTCGGCCAGGGGGCCACTTCTGCTTCAGCCGGACCTGTCCGTACCAAGCCGACGGGACCCGGCGACGTCACGCACGCGCTCGGCCGCAGCGATCATGTCCTCGTGCTCCCAGACACGCACGGCAACCCAAGCCCGCGGCAGTGAGCCGGCTGTAAGCTCGGTGCCGGAGAAGCGTGACGCCAGGACGGCTCGGGCTGGTGCCCACCACTCGCACAGCAACTCGGTCTCGACGGCCGCACCGAGTGCCCGTTGGAAGCCCGAGCTCGATCCCCCCGATGCCCGCGAACAGTCCGGCGACCCGCAGGGGACTGGGTGCGGTGAGCCTCCGAAGGCGGTTGGGTCGGTGGTGGTCCCGACCGTAGCGGTGGCCGGTGACCCAACCGGAGCTCCTCCACAGGTGTCGCACGACCCGGTTCCAAGGGCGCACGAGCACCGATGGGGGCGGTTTCGTTCGTCGCTGTTCGACGTGCCGCACTCGCTGCACCGGCTTACCGTGAGGCGTGACCGAGACCACGACGCACGCGCGACATCGGAAGCAGACCAGCGACTCGCACGTGAGCGACGCGCAACTGTCCCGTTTGCGCCGCTACAACGTCGTGATGGGGCTGTTCCACGCCGTCCAGGTGGTGGCGGTGCTCGTGCTCGCCAACGACTTCGCCTTGCCGGTCACCGCGACGTACCAGAACGGTCCGCCAGGGTCGGACAGCGCCGAGCTGACCACCCTGTTCGACCTGCCGACGGCGTGGGGCGTGGCCGCGTTCTTGGCGACCTCGGCCGCCGCCCACTGGGCCATCGCCAGCCCCCGGGTTGTCGAGTGGTACGGCACCAACCTGCGCCTTGGCCGCAACGTCGCCCGCTGGGTGGAGTACTCGGTCAGCTCCTCGATCATGATCGTGCTGATCGGGCAGCTGACCGGCATCAACGACGTCGCGGCGATCATCGCTATCTTCGGTGTCAACGCGGCGATGATCTTGTTCGGCTGGTTGCAGGAGGTCTACGAGGCCCCGGGCAGTGGCGGCTGGCTGCCGTTCACCTTCGGATGCGTCGCTGGCATCGTGCCGTGGCTGGCGATCGGGATCTACCTGTTGTCGCCAGGGAATCCCAGCGACGCGAGCCCACCAGGCTTCGTGTACGGGATCTTCGTGTCGTTGTTCGTATTCTTCAACGTCTTCGCCCTGAACCAGTGGTTGCAGTACAAGCGGGTCGGCCGTTGGCGTGACTACATCTTCGGCGAGTACGTGTACGTGGCGCTCAGCCTGGTGGCGAAGTCAGCGCTGGCCTGGCAGGTGTTCGCCGGCACGCTGGCAAGCTGACGATGCGGCCCGGATCGGGCCCCCCTCCACTTGGCGGCCGAGGGCCCGGGCTCGGGCGCGCCGGTTCGCCGGCTCCGCCAGAGTGGAGGCATGACCGGCGCAAACCTGGACCGGCGGCTCGGCGTCGGCGACGCGGTGGTGATCGGGCTGGGCTCCATGGTGGGGGCGGGCGTGTTCGCCGCCTTCGGCCCGGCGTACGCCGCGGCCGGTCCCGGGCTGCTGATCGGTCTGCTGCTGGCCGGCGCGGTGGCGTACTGCAACGCGGTGTCGTCGGCACAGCTGGCGGCGCAGTATCCCGTCTCCGGCGGCACCTACGTCTACGGTCGCGAGCGGCTGGGCGAGTGGTGGGGATTCGCGGCCGGTTGGTGCTTCGTCACCGGCAAGACCGCGTCGTGTGCGGCGATGGCGCTGACCTTCGGGTCGTACGCGGCCCCGTCCTCGCCGCTGGTCCAGCGGGTGCTCGCGCTGTTCGCCGTCGGGTTGCTGACCTTCGTGACCTGCCGGGGGGTGACCCGTACGGCCCAGCTGACCCGGGTGATCGTCACCGTCTCCCTGCTGCTGCTCGCGATCACTGCGATGGTCCTCTACGCCGGCGCCGACGGTGGTGTGGCGCGGCTCAGGCTCGACGGGGTGGACGCGTACGGGGTGCTCCAGTCGGCCGGGTGCTGTTCTTCGCGTTCGCCGGTTACGCCCGGATCGCGACAATGGGCGAGGAGGTGCGCGACCCCGCCCGCACAATCCCCCGAGCCATTCCGCTCGCCCTGGCTGCCGCCCTGCTGGTGTACCTGGTGATCGGGCTCGCCGTGGTGCTCGCCGTCGACCCGTCGGACTTCTCCGCCGCGGTGCTCGCCGACGCGGTGGAGACCGTGGGGGCGGGGTGGGCGGTGCCGTTGGTCGCCGTCGGGGCGGCCGTCGCCAGCCTGGGTGCTTTGCTCGGGCTGCTGGCGGGCATCGGGCGTACGAGTCTGGCCATGGGCCGAGAGCGCGACCTGCCGGGCTGGCTCGCCGTCGTGCACCCGGCGTACCGGGTGCCGCAGCAGGCGCAGCTGGCGGTGGGGTCGGTGGTAGCGGCGCTGGTGCTGACCACCGACCTGCGCGGGGTCATCGGGTTCTCCTCGTTCGGGGTGCTGCTCTACTACGCGCTCGCCAACGCCTCGGCTTGGACTCAGGACTCCGCGCACCGTCGGTGGCCACGTGCGGTCAACCTGACCGGTCTGCTGGGGTGCCTCGTACTCGCGGTGACCCTGCCTGTGGGGGCCGTGGTCACCGGCGTCGGCGTGCTGGCGCTCGGGCTCATCGGCCGCGCCGTGCTGCCCCGCTCCTGAGCGGGCCGCGGCTGGTCCACGTCTGGTGGCTTGCCGCGGCTGGTCCACGTCTGCGTGGGCACGGGACCGGAAGCGGAGTTATCCGTGGTCGGGTTTTGGTTGCCGGAAGACACACGTCGGCGCCGGTGCACGGGTCAGCTTCCCATCGAGGGTGGCGAGGGCGGCTCCGAGCGACTCCGCCAGTGCCACGTATCACGCGTCGTACGCCGTCAGGTTCTCCTGGAGCAGCCATCCTCGGTGCGCGAACGTCTCGTAAGGGAACAGCTCGACGCGCAGCGCGAGCAAGTCGTCGTGGGCCATGCCGGCCGCGTCGGGTGACAGCTGTCCCGTCAATGCAGCGCGCCGAAGGATGTTGGCGACTTCGGCCGGCATCAGGTGCGGCGCCGCCAACGGGTCAGCGGCGAGTGTCGCCTCCGCCCACTGCCCATCTGGGCCGTTGTCCACGAGGGCGGCTACCACGACCGACCCGTCCGCCACAAGGGTCATCTGCGGTCGGAGTCTCGGTGGGCCAGGATCTCCTCCCGGCGCAGACGGGTCCCCGTGCTCGCCTTGCGGCGGCGGACGTCGGCCAGCCACTGGTCCACCGTCGGCCGAGCTGCTATTTCGATCAGCTCTGCCCGCAGGTGCTCTTGCAGCGAGCGACCCGCCCGCGCCGCGCGCGCGGCTAGCCCGTCGCACACCTCGGCTGGGACGTTGCGGATGGTGATCGAGGGTACGCATGCATTATGTAGCTGCTACCGCACAATGCCAGCACGCCAGTGTCGGATCCCCCTCGGAGTCTTGGCACGCGCAGGGGTTCCGATTCCAGGGCGGGACGGAAGGATGGAGCCGTGATACCGCGTTACACTGCCTCACATGACGTCGCGGAACCTGACAGTCACCCTGCCGGCGGAGCTCGTCCGCCGCGCCAAGGTTGCCGCCGCCGAGCGTGACACGTCGATATCGGCTCTCGTCGCGAGCTATCTCGAGCAACTGACCGGGGACGCTGACGACTATGACGAGTTGTGGCGGCGGGAGCGCTCGATCATGCGGCAGGGTCTTCGTATGCGCATCGGTGAGATGACCTGGACGCGTGCGGAGCTTCATGACCGCTGAGGACGCGCCGTCCTTCCTCGACACCAACATCTTGCTGTACGCCTACGACGCGAGCGCGGGAGAGCGACACGATCAGGCGGCCCGCCTCGTCGGAGACCTCGCTGCGCAGCGCCGAGCCGCGACCAGCGTCCAGGTCCTGCAGGAGTTCTACGTCAACGCCACCCGCAAGATCGCCGAACCGCTCGCACCCCAGACAGCTCTCGAGCGGATCCGGCTGTTCAGCCGCTGGCCGACGCACGCACCGACCGCCCAGGACGTCTTCACCGCCGCATCACTCGCCCAAGAGGTGCGGCTGTCGTTCTGGGGCGCCATGGTGGTGCACAGCGCGGCCGAGCTCGGGTGTGCGGTGCTGTGGTCGGAGGACCTCAACGCCGGCCAGCGGATTTCCGGCGTGCACGTGCGCAGCCCGTTCGCCGACGTTGGCTGAGTCTTCTGCCGCGGTAGCAGCAACGCACGCCCACGGGACGGGTTCGGCCAGGGGTGCTTGCCTGTCCAGCCGCTCAGACAGCCGGTGGGCTGGACCAGTCGAGCTGTCCTGGCAAAACCCGTGTCCTTGGTGGCCAGCCGCAGCCCGTGCTCGTTGGCCAGGCGACGCAGTGCGCATCGGCCACGTCATGGGCGGTCATGCCGCGCCCGGGCTGCAGGGCTCCGTCTCGACCGGGACTGGCACCGGCAGCGGACGACCCTAGAGTGAGCGGACAACCAGCGCCGCGTCGATTGACAGGAGTGCCACATGCCACAGACCGTCCGCGGAGTCGTCGCACGCGAGAAGGACGCCCCGGCCGTCTTGGAAGACGTGGTCGTCCCCGACCCCGGGCCGGGCGAGGCCGTGGTCGCTGTGCAGGCCTGCGGGGTCTGCCACACCGATCTGCACTACCGACAGGGCGGCATCAACGACGACTTCCCGTTCCTGCTGGGCCACGAGGCGGCCGGCGTGGTCGAGTCGGTCGGCGAGGGCGTCGACAACGTCGAGGTCGGTGACTTCGTCGTTCTCAACTGGCGCGCGGTCTGCGGCACCTGCCGCGCCTGCACGCGTGGGCGCCCCTGGTACTGCTTCGCCACCCACAACGCGGAGCAGAAGATGACGCTCACCGACGGCACCGAGCTGTCGGCGGCGCTGGGCATCGGCGCCTTCGCCGACAAGACGCTGGTTGCCTCCGGCCAGTGCACGAAGGTCGACCCGCGCGCGTCGGCGGCCGCGGCGGGACTGCTCGGCTGCGGCGTCATGGCCGGGCTGGGCGCCGCGCTAAACACCGGCAACGTCACCCGCGGCGACTCGGTCGCGGTGATCGGTTGCGGCGGTGTCGGCAACGCCGCGGTCGCCGGCGCCCGGCTGGCCGGCGCCGCCACGATCATCGCGGTCGACGTCGACGCCACCAAGCTCGACTGGGCCACCGGCCTCGGTGCCACCCACACCGTCGACGCCCGAGAGCAAGACGTGGTCGAGGCCGTACGCGAGCTCACCGACGGGTTCGGCGTCGACGTGGCCATCGACGCGGTGGGGCGGCCGGAGACCTGGCTGCAGGCGTTCTACGCCCGCGACCTCGCCGGCACCGTCGTGCTCGTGGGGGTGCCGACGCCCGACATGGAGCTGACCGTGCCGCTGCTCGACGTGTTCGGCCGCGGTGGGGCGCTCAAGTCCAGCTGGTACGGCGACTGTCTGCCCAGCCGGGATTTCCCGGTGCTGATCGACCTGTACCTGCAGGGCCGCCTCGATCTCGACGCGTTCGTCACCGAGACGATCGGGCTCGACCAGGTCGAGGCCGCGTTCGACAAGATGCACGGCGGCGAGGTCCTGCGCTCGGTGGTCGTGCTGTGAGCGCGCGGATCGACCGAGTCGTCACCTCGGGCACCTTCAGCCTCGACGGTGGCACCTGGGAGGTGGACAACAACGTCTGGCTGGTGGGCGACGACGCCGAGGTCCTGGTCGTCGACGCCGCGCACGACGACGCCGCGATCGTCTCCGGGATCGGGGACCGGCGGGTCGTGGCGATCGTGTGCACGCACGGGCATGACGACCACGTCAACGCTGCCCCGTCGTTGCGCGAGCGTACCGGCGCGCCGATCTGGTTCCCGGCCGCCGACACGATGCTGTGGGAGACCGAGCACCCGGACGCCGAGCCCGACCATGACCTGACCGACGGCACCGAGCTGGCCGTCGCGGGGGTGACGCTGACCGCGATCGCGACGCCGGGACACTCGCCGGGGAGTACCTGCCTATACGCGGCCGAGCTGGGTGTGGTGTTCAGCGGCGACACGCTCTTCGCCGGTGGACCGGGGGCGACGGGTCGCTCGTACTCCGACTTCGACACGATCATCACCTCGATCAGCGACTGGTTGCTGACCCTGCCGGCACCCACCGAGGTCTACCCCGGCCACGGCGACCCCACCGCGGTCGGGGTCGAGGCTCCGCACCTGCCCGAGTGGGTTGCCCGCGGTCACTGAGCCCTTGCGAGTGTCCCGACACGGCGAGTGGCCCGCCGCGGTGCTTTCCGGCCGCGAGTGGCCCGGTGTGGTGGCTCATGGCTGATCAACTCCGCCACATGGGGCCACTCGGCGTCAACCTCCCCCTGGGCCCGACGCGAACACCGGCGTCGACTCCGTACACACGGCTCCGACTCCGGCCAGGCGGCGCTACGCTGAACATGCCGCGACTGGCGTACGAGGTGGGGCACCACCGGGGAGCGGCGCACCGACCGACCGCGGGTCGTCCGCCTGGGCCCCGGCACCACGCCGAGCACCCCACGTCGGCGCCGGTGCCCAGCGTCGACAAGCGTGGGTCCGGCGCCCGAACCGCGCAGGAGGCCACCGCATGACCACCCCGATCACCGACACGCCGACGCAACCCTCCACGCACGCAGCCCGAGAAGCTCAGGAGGTGCACAACGCCGACCTCGGGGAGGTCGACTCCGAGGTTGCCGCCGCGCTCGACGCCGAGCTGCGCCGCCAGCAGCAGACCCTCGAGATGATCGCCTCGGAGAACTTCGCCCCGGTTTCCGTGCTGCAGGCGCAGGGCAGCGTGCACACCAACAAGTACGCCGAGGGCTACCCCGGCCGGCGTTACTACGGCGGCTGTGATTACGTCGACACCACCGAGACGCTGGCGATCGAGCGGGCGAAGGACGTGTTCGGCGCGGCCGTCGCCAATGTGCAGCCACATTCCGGCGCGCAGGCCAACGCGGCAGCGATGATGGCGCTGATCTCCCCCGGCGACACGATCCTCGGCCTCGACCTCGCGCACGGCGGTCACCTGACCCACGGGATGCGGCTCAACTTCTCCGGCCGGCTCTACGACGTCGCCGCCTACCACGTCGACGCCGACACCCACCTGGTCGACATGGACGAGGTGCACCGCCTCGCCAAGGAGCACCAGCCCAAGCTGATCATCGCCGGCTGGTCGGCCTACCCCCGCCACCTCGACTTCCCCGCGTTCCGCGAGGTCGCCGACGAGGTCGGCGCCGTGCTGCTGGTTGACATGGCGCACTTCGCCGGCCTGGTAGCCGCCGGCATCCACCCCAGCCCGCTGCCGTACGCCGACGTGGTCACCACCACCACCCACAAGACGTTGTGCGGTCCACGTGGTGGGCTGATCCTCACCAACCGCCAGGATCTGGCCAAGAAGCTCAACTCCGCGGTGTTCCCCGGTCAGCAAGGTGGGCCGCTCGAGCACGTGATCGCTGCCAAGGCGGTCGCCTTCAAGAACGCGTCGACGCCTGCCTTCGCCGAGCGCCAGCAGCGCACGGTCGACGGGGCCCGGGCGCTCGCCGAGCGGCTGACCGCAGCCGACATGCGCGACGCCGGGGTGTCGGTGCTCACCGGCGGCACCGACGTGCACCTGGTGCTGGTCGACCTGCGCGAGTCCACCCTCGACGGCAAGCAGGCCGAGGACCGCCTCGACCGGATCGGCATCACGGTCAACCGCAACGCGGTGCCCTTCGACCCTCGCCCGCCGATGGTGACCTCGGGGCTGCGCATCGGCACGCCGGCGTTGGCCACCCGTGGCTTCGGTGCGGCCGAGTTCGTCGAGGTCGCCGACGTCGTCGCCGGCGCGCTCGTCCCCGAGCTCGACGAGCTTGCTGCCCAGGGCCTGCGGCAGCGGGTCGCCGACCTGACCGAGGCGTTCCCGCTGTACCCCTCCATCGCTGCGTACGCCCGCTGAGCGAGCCGACGCGGTGAGCTCGTGACCGGCGGCCCGGCGCGACCCGTACCGGCGTGGCGGATCCTGATCCGCGGAGAGCTCCTCCTGCTGCACCTCGTCGCGGTCGCGGCGGTCGCGGCGATGACGCTCGCCGGGTGGTGGCAGCTGGAGGTGTGGCGCGACCAGCAGGCGCTCGACCAGCGCCAGCAAGTCGCCCAGACCCCCGTGCCGCTCAACTCCGTGCTCGGACCAGACGACGCGGTAGGTGCGGAGTCCGACGCGGTCACGGTCCGCATCACCGGTCGCTACGCTCCCGCCGACGAACAGTTCCTGCTACCCGGCCGCGCCGGCGGGACGTGGGTGGTCTCTCCGCTCCTGGTGGAGGACACCGACGCGGCAGTGCTGGTCGTGCGCGGAGCGGTGGACGGCGACACCCCGGCTCCATTGCTGCCGCTGACGCCATCGGGCCGGGTCGACGTCACCGGCGTCGTGCAGGCCAGCGAGCCGTTCGACACCGACGTCGGCCCGGGGCGGCAGATCGAAGCCCTCAATGTCGCGGTGCTGGTGAGCGAGGTGCCCTACGACCTCTACAGCGGCTACGTCGTACGCACGGCTCAGGATCCGCCGGACCCAGACGAGTCGACGGCCGTGTCGCCGACGCTGCCCGACCCCAGCTGGCAGGCGGGTGTGCGCAACCTCGTCTACGCCGTTCAGTGGTGGGTGTTCGCTGCCTTCACCGCGTTCATGTGGTGGCGGGTGGCCCGCGACCGGGTGCAGGACCACCGGGCGATCGCCGAGGAGGCGGCGGCGACCCGGGTGGCCACCGAGGGCGAGCACCGGGCGCCGGTAGCCTGACCGGGTGGACGACACCGCCTCGCGTACGCGCTCCCACGCATCCGCCGAGGACCAGGCGGTCGACGACCTGCGGCCGGCGCTGCGGCGCTACCAGGTCATGGCGTACGTGGTGGGGGTGCTGTTGATCGTGCTCACGGTCGGGGTTGTGCTGGAGTACCTGACCCCCGACGGCAGCGCGAGCCAGCACGCCGGTGAGGTCGTCACCACCTGGGTGGGCATCGCGCACGGCTGGCTCTACATGCTGTTCCTGGTGCTGGCCGCGCTGCTCGCGCGCAAGGCCCGGTGGGGGCTGGGGTTCACCGCGCTGGTCCTGCTGTCCGGCGTCGTGCCGCTCGGCACGTTCGTAGCCGAGCGGCTGGCCACGGCGCGTACTCTCGAGGACCCGCCGCAGGAGTGAGCGGCGTCAGGCCCTGGTGTCGGAGCCGCTCTCGCCGTCCTGCGCCGCGCTGTCGGCGACGACCTGGTCGGCGGTGGGCTCGTCGCCGGCCTCACCGGCTGGGGCTGCGTCGACACCGGCCTCGTCCGACGGCGGAGCCGCTGGCGCCGGGTCGGGGACGGCGGTCGGTCGCGGCGGCGGCTCGTAGGACGAGCCACCCGACGTCGAGCCACTCACCAGCCGGCTGACCCCGTAGGCCGCGGCACCGCCGACACCGAGCAGCAGCACCGTGTTGCGCACCTTGTGGGTCTTCTTGCGCGGCGCTGGCAGGTCGATCGGGGACCTGGCGAGCGCAGCCGCCACCTTCGGCGAGGCGGCCACCGCCTTCGCTCGGGGCAGTACGTCCTTGCGGTAGCGGTCGCTGACCTCTCCGCGCACCCGCGGCACGTACTCGTCGCGGACGAGCGGGACGTAGTCGTCGCGGACGCGCTCCCTGGCGTGGTCGTAGGCCCCCAAAGCGATGTCGCGGGCTTCCTCTACCCGCGGCGCGAGCGCGGTCACGGTCTGGTCGCCGAGCTCGGCGGCTCGCCCGGCGAAGTCCTGCACGCGGTCCCGCAGGACCTCACTCCTGGAGTTGCGGCGACGCAGCTGCATGGTGCTCCTCCTGCCGCCGACGGCAGCGGGCTGCGGTCGGCGGACGCTTTTGTACGGGGTGGTGCGGGCCTGCCGAACCTTACCGACACCGGCGTCTTGCGCGCACATCGCCCGAGTCGTCTCCGAGGGCCGGCCACCGCTCAGGGCCGACGTGGCACTATCGAGACCGACCTCGCACCGGCGCCGCGGCCCGACCGTGGGTGCCCAGCGCATCCGACCAGCCGGTCGCCGCCGGCGAAGGAGAGACCCGTGCCCGACGACCTGCACGCCACCTTGACCACCAACCGGGGCGACATCGACGTTACGCTCTTCGAGCACCACGCGCCGGTGACGGTGGAGAACTTCGTCGGCCTGGCCGAGGGCTCGAAGGAGTACACCGACCCGAAGACCCGTCGCACCACCACCGGACGCTTCTATGACGGCACCACGTTCCACCGGGTCATCGCCGGCTTCATGATCCAAGCCGGCGACCCGCTGGGTACCGGGACCGGAGGACCGGGTTACAACTTCAAGGACGAGATCCACCCCGAGCTGGTCTTCGACCGCCCCTACCTGCTGGCGATGGCCAACGCCGGGCCGGGTACCAACGGTTCGCAGTTCTTCATCACGGTCGGGGCGACGCCGCACCTCAACCGCAAGCACACCATCTTCGGTGAGGTCGCCGACCAGGCCGGACGAGACGTCGTCGACGCCATCGCGGCCACCCAGACCGACCGCCGAGACAAGCCCGTCGACCCCGTGGTGCTCGAGTCGGTGAGCGTCTCTCGGCACGCAGCCTGAGTCCGGCACCAGGCCGTCACCGATGAGCTCACCGACTCCGGCACCCGCACCCGGACCTTCCGCGTCCCCGCGCTGCTACCGGCACCCGGACCGCGAGACGTGGATCTCGTGCGCGCGGTGCGGTCGCCCGGTGTGTCCGGACTGCATGCGCCCGGCCGCGGTCGGGTTCCACTGTCCCGAGTGCGTCGACGAGGCGGCCAGGACGGTACGAGCGCCGCGTACCCGCGCCGGTGGTGCGGTGCCGAGCCGGCCGGGCCTTGTCACCTGGACGCTGCTGGCGCTCAACGTGGTGGCCTTCTTGCCGCTGCTGGCCGGCGGCTCGCTCGGCGACCGCGAGTTCGCCTGGGGCACCCTCCTCGGGGACGCTACCCGGTTCCTCGGGATCGGGGTGGTGCCCGGCGTCGCCGACGGCGCCTACTGGCGGCTGTTGACCTCGGCGTTCTTGCACGCCGGCCTCTTGCACATCGCCTTCAACATGTACGCCCTCGTGCTCTTCGGCCCGCTGCTCGAGCGGCTCCTCGGGTGGGGGCGGTTCCTGGCGCTCTACCTCACCTGCGCCCTCAGCGGGTCGGTGCTTGCCTACTGGTTCACCGCCCCCCACACCCCCACGCTCGGCGCGTCCGGCGCCATCTTCGGCCTCTTCGGGGCAGCACTCATCCTGCTGCACCAGCGGGGACAGGACGTGTCCTTCCTCTTGATCCTGCTGGGTCTCAACGTGGTGCTCTCGTTTCGAGCCGGCATCAGCTGGCAAGGTCACCTCGGCGGCCTGCTGGCCGGCCTGCTGATCGGTGCCGTCGTGGCGTACGTACCCCGCGCCGGCCGTGGGGTGGCGCAGGCGTTGGTCTTCGTCCTGCTCGCGGTGGTGTTGCTCGCGGCGACCCTGGCCCGTACCGCAGTGCTCAGCTGACGACGTGACGGTGCTGGTGGTGCTGACGGCGTTGACGGCTCGGGAAGGGGGGCGGCTGTGCCCGCGCATCTCGAGGTGGACGCAGTCCACACTGGGGACAACTCCTGTGGATGAATCACAGCCGTGTCATTAGCCGCCCGCGCCGGCTACTCCCACTGCGTGGCGAAGACGAAGCCGAGACCGATCACGCCCATGCCGACGACGATGTTCCACCCGCCGAGGTCTTGCATGACCGGGATCTGGTCTCCGGCCACGTAGTAGACGACCACCCACAGCAGCCCCAGCAGCCAGCAGGTGAGCATCACCGGGGCAGCCCACCGCTTGGTGGCCTTCGCTCCGGCCGGGCGGCCGGAGCCACCAGCGGCGCTCGAGCCGGTGCGCGGGCTCTTGCGGGGGGTCCGGTCGCTCACGATCGCTCCTTGGTTGGGCGGGCCTGGTCGCGGGACACAGGTCGCTCCTCGCCCGGGTGGCGCAGGGGACCGAATGTTGGGAACACCCGGCTAGCGTAGTCGCGTGTTCCCCACGGGCCGGCGCCAGCTTCAGCGGTCGCGCCGATCGTTGGCCTGGCGCCTGTGCGTCCCGGCCGTGTGGGCTGTTGCTGGTCTGCTCGGCACCACGAGCGCGCTGGCGGCGCAGGGCACCGATCTGCGTGCCGGCACGACGGACCTCTCCCAGCTGGTCGCGCAGCGGGCTGGGCAGGTAGCGGCCGTCCGCGCCGACCAGGAAGCAGTCCGCCGAGAGATCGACGCGCTGTCGGACGGTCTCGGTGACGCCACGGTCGACGACGTGGTCGAGGAGGTGGACGAGCTGGCCGCAGCGGCCGGTCTGCGACCAGTGCAGGGACCGGGAGCGGTCGTCGTCCTCGACGACACACCGCTCGACGCCGAGCTGCCGAAGGGGGTCGACCCCAACCTGCTCATCGTGCACCAGCAGGACATCCAGGCCTTCGTCAACGCGCTGTGGGCCGGGGGGGCGCAAGGGATCACCTTGCAGGGGCAACGGCTCACCTCGACCACCGGCATCAAGTGCGTGGGCAACTCCGTTGTCCTCGAGGGAGTGCCGTACGCCCCGCCGTACCGCATCGTCGCGGTCGGTGACGCTGCGTCGTTGCAGGCGGGTCTGGAGTCATCGGATGCGGTGCGGCGCTACCGCGAGTACGTGCGCTACGCCGACTTGGGCCTCGACATCGACTTCTCGCCGCGCCTGTTCGTGCCTGGGTACGAGGGCTCCATCGATCTCGTGGCCGCCCGGCCGGTCGCCTAGCCGCTCAGGCACCCGCCCGGCGTCCCAGCGGCCGCCCCGCCGGTCGCCTAGCCGCTCAGGCACCCGCCCGGCGTCCCCGCGGCCGCCCCGCCGGTCGCCTAGCCGCTCAGGCATCCGCCCGGCGTCCCAGCGGCCGCCCGGCGGACCGCCTGCCGCCGACCGGCCGGACCGCCTGCCGCCGAGTGTCGGCATGTTGACCTCGAGCAAGTGGGCGCAGGTGCACACGCCGACACTCGATGCCGTTGGGTGCTGGACTGGGCGGTCCAGGCGTCCACCCCGCTCCCATCGGCGGGCCAACCGTTGCCAGCAGGTCAGCCTTCATCGCTCGGAGTGGGTGACGGTGTCGGGCTGGGTGAGGGGGTCGGCGTAGGCGAGGGGGTCGGCGTAGGTGATGGGGTGGGCGAGGGGGTGGGCGAGGGGGTCGGCGTAGGCGATGGGGTGGGCGAGGTCGTCGGCGTCGGCTTGGGTGTCTTGGACGGTTTCGGTGTCTTGGTCGGCTTGGGTGTCTTGGACGTTTCCGGAGTCTCGGACGGCTCCGGCGTCGGGGTCGGTTGGTCGCTCGGTTCTGGCGGCGGCGGCACCGTCGGCGCAGGACGCGCCGAGACGGTCAGGATCACCTCCTGTCCAGAGACGACCTCGGCTCCGGGCGCGGGGAACTGGTCGATCACGACGCCCGCCGGCTGGTCCGAGCTGTCATCGGTCACGACTCGTGCCACCAGGCCGGCACTCTCCACCCGCTCTTGCGCGATCGCCCGCTCTCTGCCCACTACGTTGGGCACCCTGACTGGTCCGGCCGACACCACGAGCACAACTGTGCTCTGTGGGTCGACCATCTCGGTGGGGTCGGGGTTCGTTCTCAGCACGCGGCCCTGCGGACGGTCGCTCTCCTCGAAGGTGACATCCGACTCCAGACCGACCTGTCGTAGCTCGCGCACGGCTTCGCGTCGCTTGTCCCCGATCACGTACGGCATCGGCACCGGTGCCGGACCCTTGCTGACCACAAGGTCCACCGCCGAGCCGGCGACGACCAGTTCGTCAGCGCTCGGCGTCTGCTCGATCACCTCGCCAGCCGGTGCTTCGCTGTTCTGCCGGGTGACGTCACCCAGATCCAGAGCGGCGCGGTCGATCGCGAGCGTGGCGTCGAGCTTGGCCGAGCCGACGACAGCGGGCACCGGCGTGTCCGCCGGGGGAGACTCGTCGAGCAGCCACGGCACTGCGAAGGCAGCCCCGACCGTCAGGGCGACCATGAGCGCCACGAGCACCAGCCAGCCGCGTCTGCGGCTCGGCCGCGGCTCGGCCGGTGGGCTGACCGGATGAGCACCGCCATCACCCGACGCCGGCGCGAACATGCTGGTCAGAGCATCCACCGGTGCCGCTTGGGTCTCGCTGTCGGCCCCGACCCCCGTCCCGGCCCCGACCGCGGCGGGCGAGGCGTCCAGGACCTCACCGGCCAGTACCCGCTCGATGTCTGTACGCATGGCCACCGCGCTCTGGTAGCGGTCGGCCGGCTTCTTGTCCAACGCTCGCGCCACGATTGCGTCCATGGCCGGCGTCACCTCGGGATTGAGCGTCGACGGCGTCGGTGGCTCCTCCCGTACGTGCTGGTAGGCGACGGAGACGGGGGTGTCGCCCTCGAAGGGGGGGCGCCCGGTCAAGAGCTCGAAGAGCAGGCACCCGGTGGAGTACAGGTCGCTGCGGGCGTCTGCTGCCTCACCCCGGGCTTGCTCGGGTGAGAGGTACTGCGCCGTCCCGACCACGGCGGACGTGTGCGTCATGGTCGCCGAGGCGTCCGACACCGAGCGGGCGATCCCGAAGTCCATCACCTTGGTGCGGCCCGCGGGAGTCAGCATCACGTTGGCGGGCTTGATGTCTCGGTGCACGATGCCCGCGTGGTGGCTGTAGTCGAGGGCTGACAAGATCTCCGCGGTCATCTCGAGGGCCCGCCGCGGCAACACCTTGCGTCCCGAGTGCAAGATGTCACGCAGCGACTCACCCTCCACGTGCTCCATCACGATGTACGGCACCACGCCACCGGCTTCTCCACCGGCATCATCCCCCGCGCGCTCGCCGGTGTCGTAGACCGCGACGATGCTCGGATGGTTGAGGGAGGCAGCCGACTGCGCCTCGCGCCGGAAGCGTGCCTGGTACGTCGGCTCACGCGCGAGGTCTGAGCGCAGCTGCTTGACGGCCACCCGGCGCCCGAGGCGACGGTCGACGCCGATCCGTACGTCGGCCATGCCGCCCCGCCCGATCAGCTCACCCAGCTCGTAACGCCCGCCCAGCAGGACCGCGTCGGTGGTCGTCGCGCTGGAGTGCCGTTTGCGCGCGGCGTCGCCGGCCGGAGACTGGGGGCTCACGAGCCACCCCCCGGGTTGGGGCTGCCCTGGCCGTTGCCGTCGCCGTCCGCTGCACCGTTTCCGTTGCGGCCAGCGTTGCTGTTG